>NZ_JAKLJH010000116.1 GCF_023151265.1 Flavobacterium sp. | reverse complement strand
ACTTATTGAAAAAGCCAATAGGCTTATTAATTAATTTTAATGTAAAGAACATTTATTACGAAGGACAACAAACATATGTAAACGAAATATATAAGACATTATGGGATTAACTTATATGACTTATATGTTTAAAAATAAATAAAATGGAAGAATTTAACGATACAATTAACTTAGGCGAAGATGTAGTCAAAGTTTTAAAAGGAATTTTTGACCCAGAAATTCCAGTAGATATTTACGAATTAGGTTTAATCTACGATGTGATGATTAACGAGGATAACGATGTAAAAATCTTAATGACCTTAACATCACCAAACTGCCCAGTAGCTGAAACTTTGCCTCAAGAAGTAGAGGAAAAAGTAAAATCTATTGATGCTGTAAAATCATGCGAAGTAGAAATTACATTTGATCCGCCTTGGAGCAAAGATTTAATGAGCGAAGAAGCAAAATTAGAATTAGGAATGTTGTAAAATTTGTTTAATGTTTCAAGTTTCAGGTTGTTCAACTTGAAACTTGAAACTTGAAATTTTTCAAATGGACGAAATAGTAAACAAAGTAGCGCAAAGTTCTTTGATGGTATTCGATTTAGAGGATTACTATCCAGATAATCATGTGGTAGATTTAGATATTTCGCAATGGTTATTAGAAGGATTTATCTTAAAAGAATCTGATTTTCGTGACCAATTAAAAAACAACGATTGGTCTAAATTTGAAGACAAATACGTGGCTTTGTATTGTTCAACTGATGCGATACTTCCTGCGTGGGCATTTGCTTTGGTTTCTGTTCATTTGGCACCTCATTCTTTAAAGATTATTCATGGAAGTAAAGAGTTAGCTATTATCGAATGGTATCAAGATATTTTGAACAAACTCGATTATACCTACTATTTTCAAAAACCGGTAATTTTGAAAGGTTGTTCTAAAAAATCGGTTCCTAACCAAGTGTATACTTTAGCGATTCAAAAACTAATGAAAGTTGCCAAAAGTGTCATGTTTGGCGAAGCTTGTTCGGCTGTTCCTTTGTTTAAACAAAAATAAGTAACTTTGCGCCTTTAATTTTTAAAATTTAAGGAATGAAAAAGTTTTTTTTATTGATATTATTTGTTTCAGCAGTTACTATAGCTCAAGAAACTACAATTGACACCACAAAACATTGGACTAGAAAAGGTGTTTTTACATTTTTAGCCAATCAATCTTCTTTTAGTAATTGGCAAGCGGGTGGTCAAAATAACTTTGCTGGAAATGTAGGAGTAAATTACGATTTCAATTATAAAAATGGCGATTGGAATTGGGATAACAAAATCATCGCATCATATGGTTTAACTAAAATCAAAGGTGCCGATACTCAAAAAACGGATGACAGATTAGAGTTTAATTCACTTTTAGGAAAAAAAGCTTCTGGATATTGGTTTTATTCAGCTTTTTTCAACTTTAAAACACAAATGGATACTGGTTTAGATCCAGCTACACAAACCGTAAAAATTTCGCATTTCTTTTCACCTGCCTTTTTTCAATTTGGACCTGGTATGTTATGGAAAAAAAGCGATAATTTAAAAGTTAATATTGCTCCAGCTACTTCAAAATTAATCTTAGTTCACGATCATTTTACAGAATTTGGTTCGTCTTTTGGTGTAGAGCAAGGAGAAACAACAAGATACGAATTAGGAGCAGCTGTTAATGGTTATTATAAATTTAATGTGATGGAAAATGTTTCTGTTGAGAATATTTTAAATTTATATTCTAATTATTTGGAAGAAGCCCAAAATGTAGACATTGATTATCAGTTAAACATTGTAATGAAAATTAACAAGTTCTTGTCTACAAACTTTGCGTTTCAAACTATTTATGACGATAACGCATTTAGAGGCTTTCAAACGAAACAAATTATCGGTTTAGGTGTGAATTATGGTTTCTAATTCAAAATAGCTTATATAAAACAAAAAGACCTCGATTGAGGTCTTTTTTTATTCGTTTTCAACAGCATCTTTATAATCTGGATATAGAAATTTGTTGTATGGAAATCGTGTGATGTGAATTTCTCTAACGGCTTCGTATACTTTTTCTCTAAATTCTTCAAAGTTGGCTTTTTCAGTTGCCGAAATGAAAAGTGTTTTGCTTTCTCCTAATTTACTCATCCAAGTTCTTTTCCAATCTTCCAAAGTGTAGTGTTTGGTAGTTTTTTCAACACTCAAATCGTTTTCATCAAAATATACCGATTTAAAAGCATCAATTTTATTAAAAACCATAATCGTTGGCTTATCGGCACTTTTAATGTCTTGTAAAATTTGATTTACCGATGCAATATGATCTTCAAAGTCGGGATGCGAAATATCTACCACATGAAGTAACAAATCAGCCTCTCTAACTTCATCTAGCGTGCTTTTAAACGACTCGACTAGTTGGGTTGGAAGTTTTCTAATAAATCCAACTGTGTCGCTTAAAAGAAATGGTAAATTCTTAATTACAGTTTTACGAACCGTAGTGTCAAGTGTTGCGAATAATTTGTTTTCTACAAATACATCACTCTTCCCAACAGCATTCATTAAGGTAGATTTCCCAACATTGGTATAACCCACTAGAGCAACGCGAACCATTGCGCCACGATTGCTTCGTTGTGTTGCCATTTGTTTGTCGATTACCTTGATTTTTTCTTTTAGTAAAGAGATTCTATCACGCACAATACGACGGTCGGTTTCAATTTCGGTCTCTCCAGGACCACGCATTCCAATTCCTCCTTTTTGACGTTCAAGGTGTGTCCACATTCCGGTCAATCGAGGTAATAAATATTGACATTGTGCTAATTCTACTTGTGTTCTTGCATACGAAGTTTCGGCACGTTGCGCGAAGATATCTAAGATAAGATTAGTTCTGTCTAATACTTTACAATCTAATTCTTTGGTAATATTTTTGGATTGTGAAGGCGTTAATTCGTCATCAAAAATTACGGTTTTAATGTCGTTATCTTTGATAAAGTATTTGATTTCTTCTAATTTTCCGGTTCCTACAAATGTTTTCGGATTAGGTTTATCCATTTTTTGTGAAAAACGTTTGATAACGGTTCCACCAGCGGTAAATGTCAAAAATTCCAATTCGTCAAGATATTCGTTTAATTTATCTTCACTTTGGTTTTGAGTAACAATTCCTACTACTATTGATTTTTCAAAGTCAATAACTTCTTTCTCTAACATAATCATTCTTTAAGAATACAAAGGTACGAAATAGCAAGCATAAAAAAAGCGACTCAATTTGAGTCGCTTTTAGAATTTTATTTATAATGTAATTAGTTAATTACAATATTATCAATTTGCATAGTTGTAGTTGGACCAGAAGTTCCATTTCCAACATATTCAAACACGAAGAAACCATTTCCTGTAATACCAGCAGGGATGTTATAAACACCACTTGGTGTAAACGAAGCTGGGTAACCACTTGGTAATCCTGGAGAAATTGTAAAGCTAGAAGTAATATCAACTAACGTTGCTGAAGTAATTTGAGTACCTGGTACATAATTAGTTGTATAATATACTTTTAATACATTTCCGTTGTGGAAACCAGCATTTGTAGCAAAAGATAATGTATTTGCAGCTGTCATATTAACAGGAACAATAAATAATGATCTGTTTGCTTCAGGAGTTCCACCAAATGAAGACATTTGGATGTAAGTATTTCCACTGAAGGTTTTTCTTTGCCAATATCTGCTTCCTACAGCTGCATCATTGATGTATTTTGGGAAAATTTGTTGATTAGTTGTTGTGTAAGACGTGAAAGGCTCGTTTAGAGTTGCATCATAAACAATTGCAGAACCTCCAATTGGTGGATATAAGTCAATTGTTAATCTAGGATTAGTCATGTTCACATCGTTTATAGTTCTAATCATAAATTGGTAATCACTGTTGTATTTTGTTAATACACCTCTGATTTTTCCGTTAAATGAAGGAACTGCATCTCCAGCAAATTTTGCATATTCACTAACTCTAACGATAATTTTGTTTCCAAACTCATCAGAAATTTCATGATTAGTTGCTCCACCAATACTATTTAAAGTTGCGTCATAGTATTTTTTACCTAATGAAGCATCTGTAAATTGCACAGCATCAAACTCGATTAACATATTTAAATACTGGTCGTTTTTAGCAACTGCAATAGTTAGGTCTTTTACAATAGCATTCTCGTTAACATCTTCACAAGATCTTAAGATAACGTCTTTGTATTCTACACCTGAAATTCTACCTACACCACCTTCGTAAGAAGCACCAATAACCGTTGAACCATGTTGCTTGTTGAAATAAGTGTTTTTGTCTAATTTAATAGTAACTTTTCTACCTGGTTCAAACTCGTTGTACAAGTTGTAATTATCAACAGGCATACTAAAACCTCTTAATCCATCTAAAGACATCATAGAGATTGATTTGTAAAAGTTACCCCCTTCATCACTTGAAGTAACGTAAGCTTCAATGTAATCGGTTACACTGTTAGAAGTAGTGTATTGAACAGTTGTTGCAGTAGCAATACTTGTTATATCATTAACTTCTTTTGTTGCAGCAATGGTAACACAATCATTTGATAAATCTGGTGTTCCATAATCATCGCCATTTACACAACTTGTTAAAGTTGCTAAAATAGCTGTTGTTAATACTAATTTTAAATTTTTCATAGCTATTAATTTTTAGTAATCTTGATGTTATCTAATTGAAGAGTAGTTGTAACACCAGCTCTGCTTCCTGTATATTTGAATGCAATTCTAACATTGTCACTTTCAACATCGCTAATATCAATTGCACCACTACTAACAAAAACATCATTAGCTGTTGGAGCAGTAAAAGTAAGTGGTGTCCAAGTTGCAGTAGCTATACCAGCTGTAGTTCCATCATAATCTGTAGAAATAAAAGCAGTTAATGGGTAACCATTTGCAAATCTTGTTTTTGTTGAAAACGATAAAGCTTCACCTGTAGTTGCAGTTAAGTCGATTGCTGGAGTAATTAACCAAGCCACATCGCTTGAACCTGTTGCAGAATAAAAAGATGAAAATTCAGCATAAATATTATCATCAAAGGTTCTAGCGTGCCACAAGCGTGTACCTGCAGCATTATAATTTACCCATCCTTCTAAAGCGATTGGCACTTCAACAGAACCACTTCCTGTAGGAGATGTAGAAAAACCTTCGTTAAAGGCATAACTATACACGGTAGGGATAACATAATCATCATCTCCTACACAACTTGTTAAAGCACTTGTGGAAAGGGCTAACAAGAATAATGTTTTTAAAAAGTTTATTTTCATAATATTTTTTTTTAGAAGTTTATGTATAGGTTAACGAAGAATGTTCTTCCGTATCCGTAAAAATATTTTGGACCAAATGATGGCGAATTAAAAGCTTGATCCGCTTGTAAATCAGGGAAAGTTGCTTTTCTTGATTGTTCAAATCCACCCGTTTTGTATTTAGTATCAAAAACATTATTTACAGAAGCAAAAAACCCAACAGTATTTCTGTTTGCTTTACTAATTCTCCAAGATTTACCTCCTGTTAAATTAATTAATGCAAATCCATCAAATTTTTCTTGTTCTAAAATATCTCTTACTGTTTCTGGTGTAGCTCCAGAGTAGTTGTCTCCTGTTGCATCGTCAATGCTAAAATTATCAGTACGCATAATTTTAGAAATACTAATATAACTATTTGATAAATAGTTTGCATTTGCTCCAATCCACCAGAAGTTAGGATCACGATATTCTAAGCCAAACGAATATGCTTGTTGTGGCATACCTGGTTGGTGATAGTTTTTAAGATAAACAGTTCCAAAATCGGTTAATGGACTAGATCCTTGAGCAGCTAAAGCATCGTCACTTGTTTGAAGTTTTGCATTTCCTGAATAGATGTATTGACCATAAGAAGCAGCAGCTGTTGCTTTTAATGTTGAAGTAATTTGGTATTCTAAACCAAGTTCTGCACCCATATTTTGTTTTTGAATTCCAGTAGCAATTTCAGTAATGAATGAATCTTCGTCACCATCAGCATCACCTACGTTTTCAGCATAGAAAAATGCAATTTCAGTTGCGTCTTTAACTCTTGAGAAGAATCCAGTGATTCTTGCTTTGAATTTTGGCATTCTTAAGATATAACTTGCATCTGCGCTAACAACGTTTTCGCTAGTTAAATTTTCTGTAAATTCATTACTACGTCTTGCGTTGTAGAAACTGTTTCTTAAGTTAGGTGCTTTTGTTTGGTATAAACCATTGAAATCGAAGTAATTTCTTCCGTTTAATTTATAAGTTAAACCTCCTTTAAAACCAAAGTTTTCAAAAACTTCTGAAGCTCCTTTTCCATAAGAATTATTTGCATAATTACCACTTCTATAAAGACCTTCTCTTTGATACTCTGTTCTAGAAAAGCTTTGTGCTAAATAAAAATCAAAAGAATCATAAGTAAATTTGAATTGTGTAAAACCATCAACTACGTTAGCTCGTAAGTTGTAGTTGTATCCTACCGTTCCACCTTCAGTAACTTGTTGGTTAGGATTATTTAAATCAAATTGACCGTTGTCGCCAAGAAAGAAACGATCTACATTTAAAAAGTAATCACCACCTAATAAATCAGTAATAACTGCGTAATTATGCGATTTTACTTTTCTAAAATTCACACCTGCGTTAAAGTTGATGTTGTTTGATAATGAACTGTTTAATAACATATTTGCTGTTATTGTAGTGTCATCATTACGTTGTTCTGTTAAAGCGTATGCACTTTCACCAGTTGCAGTATTTTGATTTGCAATATACATTGCATTCCAATTAATTTGTGGATTTGATCTAAAGAATGCTGCTGCATTTTGTGCATCTAAGTTTTGAAATTGAGGAGTAATTCCATCATCTTCAAAAAGTTGATTTCCGTTTTGATCATATACAAAATCATTCCATAAGTCTGGTTGATTTGCATAATAGCTAGGTAATTTTCTGTAATATGTAGGGTCTGGATTGTTTCCAAGTGGATTTTCTAATCTTGAATTCGCAATACGACCTGTTTGATAAGCAATATTTGTATTTAAAGTAGTGCTTTCAGATAATTTCCAGTAGTGAGATAACATAACCATTGGCTCTTCTACATCTTTATCTCTAGAATTACGTTTTTTACCATTTTGCCATCCCCAATAAGAATTGTATTTAACTCCCATTATGTCGGTAACTTCTTGAGTATTTGGTGAATTTTTACCTCTACTATTTTGTGCGTAGATAGAAGTTAAATTTAAACTATGCTTGTCATTAATTTTTTTCTCAACACTTGCAAATAATGAGTTTGCACCGTAGTCAGTTCCTTCGAAATAACCTTCTTGAGCCCATCTTCTTGATGCAGAAATAACATAAGCCCATCCGTCTTTATTCATTCCAGAAGCGTGAGTTCCCATGGTTCTCCAGCTATAGTTAGTGTTTGTTCCAGAAAACGAAATTCTTGTTCCAGGACGGTAAAAAGAAGCTCTTGTATTAATTTCTTGAGTTCCTAAAGCACTACCAAATGTATAATCAGATGGAGCAGAACCCATTGTAAATTCTTGATTTCTTGTTGCATCATTTAAACCACCCCAGTTACTCCATTGTGGTCTTCCATCATATAATTTGTTCATAGAAATACCATTAATCATGGTAACTCCATATTCATTATCTAAACCTCTAATTCTAAAACGAGCTAATCCCCAGTTAAATGCAGCGGCTTGTTGATAAGTATCTCTAGTTGCTTGTAATAAGCCCGAAGTACTTTCAGATCCACTGTTGTCGTCTCCTAAGTCATTTTCTGTAATTGTAACTAAACTTAACTGTTGTTCTGAAGTAATGTCTTCTTCTAAAAGAACTACACCTAAATCCAATGGTTCTCCATTGTTTGGCTCTAAAACAAATGTCTGTTGGTTGTATCCAGTAGATTTAACTACTAATACTTGTTCTCCAGCAGGAAGTGATTGAAATACAAAATTTCCGTCAAAATCAGTCAAGGCAGATTGATTAGTGCTTTGAATAGTTGCAACTACATTTTGTAATGGTTTTTGACTTTTAGCATCTATAACCTTACCTTTTAAGGCCGGATTTTGCTGTGCAAAAACAAAAACAGCTTGCAGCACTAGTAAAGTGCTCAATACAAGTTTTTTCATAAAGAATATTATTATTAATACTTATTTAACGTTAAGTAGTTTAAAACTTAACAGCCTGCAAATGTATAACTTTTAATAATATTATTTACCTTTGGCACCCAATTTGTAATAAACTTGATATTAATATAACATTCTTTTTATGAAAATTAAACATCTATTCTTGGTTTTAGCCGTAGTTTTTTCAGTAAACATGGGCTTTTCGCAGGATAAAAAATTTAAAATACACACAGTTGCATTTTACAACTTTGAAAATCTATTTGACACTATTAACGATCCAGACACTTATGATGAAGAGTATACACCAGTAAATGGATGGAATACTAAAAACTATAAAAAGAAATTAGATAACCTAAGTCGTGTTCTTATTGAATTAGGAACTAGCGAGGCTCAAAAAAACTCTCCAGTTATAATTGGTGCTTGCGAAATTGAAAACAGAAGAGTGTTAGAAGATTTAGTGAAACATCCTACTTTAATCAACAAAGGATACAAGGTAGTTCACTTTGATTCTCCAGATAAACGTGGAATTGATGTTGGATTTTTATATCAAGAAAAACATTTTCAACCTACAAGTTATATAAACGTTCCTTTATATGTTTAAGAATCAGAATCTTCTTCTG
>NZ_JAKLJH010000115.1 GCF_023151265.1 Flavobacterium sp. | reverse complement strand
CACGGATTAGTATGCAACTTAACAATATCACCAGTTTTAAAGCGAATTAAAGGCATTGCTTCAACTCCAATAGTAGTAATTGTAAGTTCTCCACTTTCTCCT
This sequence comes from Flavobacterium sp., assembly GCF_023151265.1. Classification (GTDB taxonomy): domain Bacteria; phylum Bacteroidota; class Bacteroidia; order Flavobacteriales; family Flavobacteriaceae; genus Flavobacterium. The sequence goes on along the minus strand of NZ_JAKLJH010000115.1, from coordinate 8,687 downwards.
TCTTTAACAGGCTTATTTTCGTCATCTAAAACTTCAACAATAATTAATTCTGGATGATGATGACCTCCTACTCCATGCTCGCATTCTGTAAAAGCGGTGCTCATCTCGGTAGAAGCGTAGGTTGAGAATAGTTTAATATTCCATTTGCTAGCAATTTTATCTGCTAAAATTGAATTTGAAAAATCTTGATTACGTAATGATTCTCCAATACAAATTGCGCCTTTAATTCCTAAATTATTATAATCAATTCCGTGAGAATCTGCGTATTCAATAAGCTTTAGAAGAAATGATGGAACTGTAATTAAATACGTTGGCTTGTATTTTAAAATAGAATCCCATTGCAATTCTGGTATGCCTGCTCCTACTCTTATTACGCCAACTTTCATTTTTCTAAGCCCCAGAAAATAAGCTAAACCAGCCATAAATCTTCTGTCCATTGTGGTCATAAGTTGCACAATGTCACCTTCTTTTATTCCAGCACAATCAAAAGAAATCGCTTCATTGTAAGCCAATCTATCTAAATCGTTATCGGTTAAACCGAAAGTTACAGGATCGCCTAAAGTCCCAGAAGTTGTTGCAAAATCAATTATTTTATGCGTTGGGACACACATAAAATCATCGTTATTTCGCTGTAAATCTTCCTTTGTAGTAGTTGGAATTAGTTGTAAATCTTCTAACGTATTTATTTTAGAAATATCAATTTTATGCTCTTGAAATAAATTTTGATAATAAACCGAATTTGCACTTACATATTGCAAAACTTCCTGCAATTTCAATTCTTGAAATGCTTTAATTTCAGCTGTTGTTTGTTTTTCAATATGTGGTATCATTTCAGTTTCTTTATTGATTTTTTTAAATATTTTTCAACCTGAACTTTGCTTGTTAAGGTTGTAATTTCACATTGTAAAGCCTTTTCAAATTGGATTTTAGCTTGAGCGAAATCTTTATTGTTGTAAAAGTATAAACCTGCTTTGTAATAAACTACCCAAAAATAAGGATTTAAAGACTGATATTCCTTAATTTGATTTGCATCAATGAATTTCTTTTCATTTAAAGCTGAATCCATTTTGGCATCTTCAATTCTAAATTGCTCGTATTTTTTGTATTCTTCTGTTTCTAAAAACGGGTCTTTTGCTATTGATAAATCAGAGCATTCAAACGATTCAAAGCTATTTTTATCTCTAGTTTCATTGAAAATTTGATTTAAATCGTAACAAACAAATTCGCCTAATTGATAAGGATTTGCCGATACCCAAACCAATAATTCTTTTGGTTTAAAGATAATTCCATGATGCGCTAATAACTGATTGAGCGCTTTTTCATTCCCGTATCCAATTTCTTTATCGTTTAAGCCTTTAGTATCTCTTAAAATTTCTGCTGCAATTATTGGATTTATTTTGGGATTATTATCGAATAATTCCGTCATTTTATCAAATCGATATTTAGAATGACTGTCTCTAATTTGGTCTTTATTTCGTTTATCATTTTTTAATTCTTCACTTTGAAAATGATTAGAACAAATAATTTGATTGCTATTTGGAACATCAAAAACTCCAAAATTATTAGGCGAAACTTCAATAAGAATTGCTTTGTTGTCTGCTGCACTTCCCACCATAATGGATTCGGATACAAAAACTTTTCTTTTTTTAGCAATTGCTATGGCTTCATCAATTGTAGAAGCGTATTGTAAAATTTCGCGTGCTAAAACCGAAATAGGTGTTTTTGCAATTAAAGGAATTTTTGATTTTCCTGCATTTATCGTAATCGTTACTCCTTTTGTATTCATTCCTGAAACGGCTCCTGTCATTCCTGCCCAAGTGTAAATCATAAACGGATTTCCCTGAGTAGGTTTTATAAAAGCAATTACTTTGTCTTTGGCAAAATCATCTCCAGCATAAAAATCGAAATTTCTTCCTAAAATTAAATTTCCGTCTTCCGATTTTGAATCCCAAGCGGCAAAAGAAGAACAACCTACTAATGCTAAATCTTGCAAAGCGTGACCAATATCGTGTGCACCGTGCAAATACAAACTGCGCAAATATGCGGGCGCAATAGCATCAAAATCTTTTGAAGAATATCTTGAATAGCCGTAAATTTCTGTTTTGTATTCTTCAGGAATATTGAGATACAACTTTCGATTGTACCATTTTAAAAAGAAACGCAGGAATTTTTGTTTGGATTCTGACGGAACTAAATCTTTAATTTTTGAGAAGAAAATGGTTTCTTGCTTTTTTAATAAAGAATCTGTTAATGCTCCCGAAATTAACCCAACTTGCAATGGATCGCCTTCGACATATAGTTCCCAAAGTTGGTGTTTGTTTTTAAGTAACAAATTGTTTCCAGATACAAATAATGTAGCCGCTTTTTTATCTACAACAGGAATTGTTTGATCATAACCAGCAGTAATTGGCTGATGTTTTAATGATTTTGAAATTCCGCAAGAAACCATCAATAAAAAAACAACCGCTGAATAAAAAAGAAAAGCAATTCTACTCTTCATAATGCTTATTTCGTTTCTTGATTTATTTTATCTACCAAATATTCTTTTCCAACAATTTCAGAACATGTTAAAACAGCTCCAATCGTAACACCCAAAACACCATGCATATTAATACTTTGTCCTGTTAGATATAAATTATCTAATTTGGTTTTAGGTGCGATAAACGATAACATCGGATTATTACAATCTTTCACGTAACCATACATATTTCCGCTATTTCCACCAATGTAATCTCTGTAAGAAAGCGGTGTTGAAGTATGAATAGATTGAATACAACTTCTAATATTTGGAAACTTAATCTCAATTTCGTTTAGAAATTTTTCAGTTTTTTGTGCTTTAAATTCTTCGTAGCTAATTCCTCTATCGCTTTTTTCTGCTGTCGTGTTAAAGGTTTCTTCCCATTCTTTTACATCTTCATATTTCATGTAAGTAATAAAAGTCATTCCTTCAGCCCATTCAACATTTTTTCCTGAGTAATTCATAGAAGCCATATACGCTTTTGGCCATGAATTTTCATCATATTCGTATGCTGTCCAAACATCATTCGAATTTTTAAAATGATAATAGTTATAATTCAAATATTTGAACGTATTGGGTTTAAAAACAATATACAAACTAAAGGCTGAAATAACGCTTTCTAACTTATCAATTCGCTCATAGTAGGATTTTCTAAAATGAGATAATCCAACCATTTTCAAAGTAGCTTTTGGATCTATATTAGAGATAAACAAATCCGCTTTAACAACTTCATTTGCTTTTGTTACAACCGATATCACCTTATTATCTTCAACCTCAAACTTAGCAACATCTTTGTATTTGTAGATTTCGCCACCATACTTTTTTAATTGCTTTATTAATTGTTTGGTAATTTGACTTCCTCCATTAACACAACGCCAAGAACTTTGTATGTATGAATTTACCGATAACGCATGCACATAAAAAGGTGATTTATCAGGAATTCCTGCATATAAAAAGTTGGTTCCAGCTAAAACGGCTTGTAATTTTTCATTTTGAGTAATTTCAGCAATGGAATCTTTTGCATTTAACGTTAATATTTCGCTTTGATATTTACCATCAGCATTTAAATTATAAAGTGGAAAAGTATCACAAACGTCTACTACTAATTTGCAATATTTTTCTAAAGCTTCTTTCTCTTCAGGAAAACTTTTAAGCAATTGATTTACAAAATTTTCATAACCTTGCGCATGCGGATACTCTTCATTTGAATCTTCAAAAGAAATAACATCAAATGCATCTTCATCCATTTTTTTTAGTCGCAATTCGTCCATTATACCTAAGTACTTGAAGTATTTGTACAAATTTTGACCTTCGGATAAACCTCCGATGTAATGAATTCCGGTATCAAAAATGGTTTTATCGCGCACAAAAGTTTGCAAATTTCCACCAAATTGATTGTTTTTTTCTAAGACACAAACTTTGTATCCTTCTTTTGCTAAGATAATAGATGAAACTAATCCGCCTAAACCACTTCCTACAATTACTATGTCGTATTTATCTTTCACTTATCTTATTTTTTTAAAACAATAATTTTATCATCGTTTGAACTAATTTTAAAACCAGTTTGTTCAAATTTATGCAATAATATAGAACAATTGAACAAAATTACGGTTTGAAAATTAGTTAAGTTATTCTGAATGTCTTCAAAATTAAAATCTGAATTAGAAATTAATAACGTATCATTATCATTAATACTTGTATCGATATTATCAACATAGTTGATATTGTATTTTTTTACCAAATAATTTGAACTTGGAATTTCTCTTTTTTCTAAATCAGCAATAAAAGATTTTACTTTTCTTTTTGGTTCTTGCATGCTTAAAAGAAAATCAATTTGACCATAATCTGAAGCTATGTGAACTAGTTTTGCTTCTGAATTAATATACGAATTTAGCTTGTAATAATTGCTTTTATTCGCTGAAAAATCTGATTTTACTTCCGAAATAATTTCTCTTTCTTTATATAAGAAACTTAGAAACAATTTATTTTCAAAATAGTTCTCTCCTTCTAATTCTGAACGTAATTTATTGAATTCGGATCTAAAATATTTATTGATAACTTTTGTTCGTTGCGAATAATTTTCACCGAAAGATGTATCATCTGCTTTTATTCTTTTATCAATTACAACGGTTATGCTTTCGTCGTAAATAATATGATCACCTTTTGGTAAAGTTTCTGAATTTCCGTGAATGTAAACAGGTAAAACATCAATATTAAAATGTTCGGCTAAATAGAATGCTCCTTTATAAAAACGTCCAATTTCATTCGTACTCGAACGTGTTCCTTCAGGAAAAATCATTAACGAATAGCCTTTTTCGATTTTATCTCGCAAATGTTCCACACTACCTTCAATTCCTTGTGATGCTGGATAATAACCTGCTAATTTTACAACTCTACCAAATATTGGCGAATTATAAACCCAATCATTCACTAAATAAATCATTTTTGGTGTTATCATTCCAACTGCTAAAATATCTAAAAACGAAGTGTGATTTGAAATAATAACTGCTGGTTTGCTAAAATCTTCATTATAATTATTCACAATTTTTTTCTTCACAAAAGGATTAGAATATAAAACTGATTTCATGAAATTGGATATAATTATTCTAAACCACATCATTTTCTTTTCTTTGTTAACCGGAATTAAGAAGAGAATAATTTTTCCAATTAACGAAAAAAACAATCCGCCTAAACCGTAATATAAAAACGATAAAGTTGAATGCAATAACAATCGTAACGATATAGGTGATTTCCCTTTTCTAACACGATTAAAAAAGCAAATACGGAATAATATTGGATAGAAAATAAACGTAATTAATAAGGCAGCAAAAACACCAATTAAGGAAACAGATGAAATTGATTTTAAAGCGGGATGTTTTGCAAAAACTAATGCTCCAATAGCCAAAATGGTAGTTAATGCGGCTAAAATAATAGAAGTTCTATACGTTGGCATTTCGTTTTTACCTGTTGTATATTCTTTTTGCAAAGCGCTAGTCATAAAAATACTGAAATCGACACCGTGACCAAAAATTAGCGTACATACAATTGTACTGAAAATGTTCAGTTGAATATCAAAAAACCACATTACGCCTGCGGTTACTACACCTGTTAATACAATTGGAATGGTACTTACGATAACCAATTCTGCTCTTCTAAAAAACACAAAAAGAATTAAAACAACTGCAATAAAAGAGTAGTTTACCAATGAATTAAAATCGTCTCGAAGTTTACCTAAAAACGTTTCATTCATTTGCTGCCTATCAATTGCTAAAACATTGGATTTACTATCAATTGAATTCACAAATTTATCGCGTTGCTTGTCAGAAACTTTTGCAACAGAAGTTATCGTATAAAACCCGTTTTTAGAAGCGACGAATTCATCTAAAAAAAGTGCATTTAATTTTTTGTAATCGTCAAAACTTAATAATTCAAATTTTTGATTTAATAAATCGTAAAAACCTTGATGCATTGTAGGTTTAAAACCTATCGAATTTCCGTTAGAAACAAGTGCATTTTGAACAAATTGCTTTTTATTTTCTGTCCAGAAACTATTCCACAATTGTAGTTTTTCAGTTTGTGCTTCTTTGGATAAAACAATTCCGCCAATAGAACTAAAGTTTATTATTTTGTTCTCCGATTTTTCAAGCGAAAGTTTGTCAAAAAGTTTGCTGTTGTTTTGGATAGCTTCTTCAATAGAATTTCCGTAAGCCGCCAAATAAATAGATTTTGAAGTTAGATTGGTTCGTTTTTCAAGCTTTTCTTCTGTTTTCTTAATTTCATCTGGAATAAAATTTAATTCTGATAAATTGTTGTTGAAAGAAACTTTTCCGAACGTAAAAAACGAAATGATAATCACAACAGTTGTTATACCAATTAAAATCTTATTGTTTTCAAAAGAAAAAGCCGCTAATTTATCGAGTACATTTTCCTTCGGAATTGCATTGTTTTTAGGTTTATACAAATGCGGAATTAGCAAAAGAGAGAAAAAAGCAGATACAACAACGCTAATTGCTGCAAAAATTCCTAAATCTTTTAATGCTTCTGAATTTACAAAAAGCAAACATAAAAATGCCACCGCTGTAGTTGTACTACTCATTACTAATGGCATTGTAATATCTTTATAAACGGTTTTTAAATCGTTATTGTTCTTATAATGCGTGAGAATATGAAGCGAATAATCGATTGTAACTCCTAACAAAACGGCTCCAACACTTAACGAAATTGCCGAAATAGTTCCTCTAATAAAATATAAACAAGCAATTGCTGTTACTACTCCAAAAATGGTTGGAATAAAAATAATAACCGGAATGAGTAATTTTCGATAAAAGACAATTAAAATAAGCATTAAAGTTCCTAAAGAAACTAAAATGGTAGTCAAAATATCGGCTTTAATTTGCTTGGCATTTGCAACTGCAATGAATGAAGAACCAAAATAGTCTAAAGTAACTTTACCTTTATTTACTTCATTGAATTTTGATTTTATTTGATTTAATTCATCAACAAATAACGTGTTTTTTTCTGTTTCGCTTCCACTTAATTTTGGATTGATAAAAAGTAAAAGTGTTGATTCGTCTTTTGTGATTATGAATCCGTCTTTTAAAATAAAATCATCTCCAATGCTTAATTGCTGAAGCTTTTTTAGTGCGATAAACGAAATTCCTAAAGGATCGTTCACAATAAAATCCTTTGCAATTATTCCGGTTGGAGAAATTAAAGTTCTGTAATTGCTTTCAACTTGTTTCGAAATGCTATCGTTGGTTAACTTTTTATCTAAAGTTGCATAATCGTTTTCGTCTAAAAAGTAAGGCAAATTTTGGTAAACAAAATCAAAAGTTTGCTGAATATTTTCATCGTCAACCTTTCCTTGAATATTTTTTATGTAAGGTTCGCAAGAGTGTAAACTATCAATAAAGTCGGTAGCAGTTTGCGTTAAATCGTCAATTGAACCATTCTTATCTTTTTCAATAATGACAGTTATTTTATCCGAAAAATTTAATTGTTTTAAAACTTTTGCGGCAACATCTGCGTTTTCGTTTTTTGGAATAATTCGGGTAATATCTTCTTCAAATCTAATTTTTGAAGCAAAAAAAACAAACACTATTAAAAACAAAAATACCGTTGCCAATGAGAGCAATCTATTATTCTGAACAAAATAATGAACCCTAATAAAAAACTTGTGCATTTTTAATTTTATTTTTTTGATTTTCCCGTCAGCGAAAGTAAGAAATAACTAGAAAAACCAAAAACAAATGCAGTAATTGTAGCTAAAATAAAACTTCCTACAAGATATTGAGTTGTGTGATTTTTAATGGTTTCTAAAGAAAACTCATGATTTTCGTTAAAAAACACATCTCCTTCAACAAAATAAGAACCTATTTGTAAAGATGCAAAGATAATAAAAGGAATCATGGGTGGAATACTAATATTAGAAAAGGTAAAGGCTAATATTTTATTCCATCGAAATAAAACGGCTAAAAAAATAACTAAGACAGTTTGAAATCCCCAAAAGGGTGCAATTCCAATAAAAACCCCTAATGCAATTGACAATGCTTTTACTAAATTAGAATCGTTACTTTCTAAAATTTCATCATTTATGAATTGCTTTATTTTTTTTTTTTGGAAACTTCTAAAAAAATCTCTTGGTTTAATATATAAAAGGGTTATTAGCACTAAAACGGTGTTTAGTATACTAATTCTTGTAAAATCTTTAAAAGGTCTAAAATGTGTTACACGTTCGGTTGGGTCATATAAAATTTTTACAGGAATATTTTTTACAATGGAACCTTTCCAAGCAGAACGAACAATAACTTCGATTTCAAACTCAAACTTTTTGGTAAAATATTTCTTTGGAATGTGTAATAACGGATACAATCGATAACCAGATTGTGTGTCTTCTAATTGAATTCCGGTTTCAAACCAAAACCAAAAGTTAGAAAATTTATTTCCAAAACTACTTTTCTTTGGTACGCCTTCCTGATTCATATTTCGACTACCGATAAGTAAAATATTACTATCACTTTTTTCTAATTCTTCCAAAAAAACAGGAATATCATCAGGAAAATGCTGTCCGTCTGAATCTATTGTAATGGCATAATGGAATCCGTCTTCTATTGCCTTTTTAAATCCTAATTGGAGTGCATTTCCTTTTCCTTGATTTTTGGAAATTGAA
>NZ_JAKLJH010000114.1 GCF_023151265.1 Flavobacterium sp. | reverse complement strand
GTAATAAAATGTAAATAAAAACGAAAATTATATCTCCATCATTTCCTTTTTTATCAATTAATAAAATTGAAAATAAAAATCCTAAAAAAAATAAAAATCCTAAAAAACTAAACACTGAAATATTCTTTTTTATAAATTCAATTACTTTCATAAATGATAAATTAAAAAAGGAATAATAAGTATTAATAATACTTGAATAATAAATAATGAACTCTCATTTTTAATAGTTCTCCTCATTAGAAAATCAATTAAAAGTAAAACAATTGAAAAAGATAAAGAACCAAGTAATAAAGAACCAGCCATTCCATGAGCGCTTTCATCTGGTTTAATTGTAATTATATTAAATAATGTTATAAGAAATATACTTATTGCTATTACATTGAATAATGAAATATTTCTTTTAATAAATTCAACTACTTTCATCTTATCATGAGATTTCTCCTTAAATCGAAATGACAACTTTATTATTAACTATTCACTAATTACTATTCACTAATCACTTAATTACTCTCTCTTTCTCAAATAATGAAAATCCAATTGTTTCTTCACTAAATCGGCATTTTTTACTTTAACGTAAATTTCATCTCCTAATTGTAAAATATTTTTAGAAACTTCACCTACTAAAGCATATTGTTTGTCATCAAAAGTGTAATAATCATCTCTAATTTCACGAATACGAACCATTCCTTCGCATTTATTTTCGATGATTTCTACATAAATTCCCCATTCGGTTACACCAGAAATTACACCTAAAAACTCTTCGTCTTTGTGATCTTGCATGTATTTTACTTGCATGTATTTCACAGAATCACGTTCGGCTTGAGCGGCTAAACCTTCCATTTGTGAAGAGTGCACACATTTTTCTTCGTATTCTTCTTCACTTACACTTTTTCCGCCATCTATGTAAAATTGTAACAAACGGTGTGCCATAACATCAGGATAACGACGAATTGGCGAGGTAAAATGACTGTAATAATCAAAAGCTAATCCGTAGTGACCAATATTTTCAGTTGAATAAGCTGCTTTACTCATACTTCGAATGGTAAGCGTATCTACTAAATTTTGTTCTTTTTTACCAACAACTTCTGAAAGTAAATTATTCAACGAACTCGAAATATCTTTTTTAGATCGGAAATTGATTGAATAACCAAACTTAGCAATCACGGTTTGAAGATTGATTAATTTATCTTCATTAGGTTCATCGTGAATTCTGTAAATGAAAGTTTTCTTTTGTTTCCCAATGAATTCTGCTACTTTTCTATTCGCTAACAACATGAATTCTTCAATCAAATGATTTGCATCTTTACTTTGTTTGAAATAAACTCCAATTGGTTCAGCATCTTCATTTAAATTGAATTTTACTTCTACTTTATCAAACGAAATTGCGCCAGCTGCCATTCTTTTTCTTCGAAGAATTTTAGCTAATTCATCCATTTTAAAAGTAGCATCAACTATTGGTTTTGGAACGATATATTCGTTTCCAGTTAATGAAATTTCGGCTGGAATAACGTCTGATTTTGTTTCGATGATACTCTGAGCTTCTTCATACGCAAAACGTTGATCAGAATAGGTTACTGTTCGTCCAAACCATGCATCTAAAACTTCTGCTTTATTGTTTAGTTGAAAAACAGCTGAAAACGTATATTTTTCTTCATGTGGTCGAAGCGAACAAGCAAAGTTGGATAACACTTCTGGTAACATTGGAACTACTCGATCTACTAAATACACCGAAGTAGCTCTTTTATACGCTTCATCATCTAAAATAGTTCCTTCTTGAAGATAATGCGAAACATCAGCAATATGAACTCCGATTTCGTAATTTCCATTTTCTAAAACCTGAAACGATAAAGCATCATCAAAATCTTTTGCATCTTTTGGATCAATCGTAAAGGTTAAAACATCACGCATATCGCGACGTTTTTTAATTTCTTCTTCGGTTATCGAAGTATCTATTTTATTTGCATACGCTTCTACTTCGATAGGAAAATCATAAGGTAAACCATATTCTGCTAAAATGGCGTGAATTTCTGTATTATGTTCACCTGGTTTTCCTAACACTTTAATCACAGAACCAAAAGGAGAATCGGCTTTTTTAGGCCAATCTTCTAAAGTTACTAAAACAACATCACCGTGTTCTGCATCACCAATTTTATTTTTTGGAATGAAAATATCAGTATACATTTTAGCATTAGCAGTCGTTACGAAAGCAAAGTTTTTTTGCACATCAATAACGCCTACAAATTCTGATTTTTTACGTTCTAAAATTTCTAAAACTTCTGCTTCTGGTTTACGAGAACTTCTTCTGTTGTAGATATACGCTTTTACTTTATCACCATCTAAAGCATGATTCAAGTTAATAAACGGAATAAAAACATCGTCTTCTAATTCGTCACAAACAAAATATCCTGTTTTACGAGACGTCATATCTACAATTCCTTCGTAATATTCGGCTTTGGAAATAATTTGATATTTTCCAATTTCTGTTTCGTGAATTTTATCTTGTGCTTTAAGTATTTTTAAATCTCTAATTATTTCGTTTCGACTTTTGGTATCGCTTAACTCTAAAACAGCAGCTATTTGCTTGTAATTAAAAGATTTAGAAGGTTCTCTTGAAAGTATTTTAAATATTTGTGCAGTAAAATCTTTTGGTTTCTTTCCTAATTTTTTTGGTTTCTTACTCATTGTATCATTTCTAATTAATGCTGAAAGTTACGAAATTGTTATAAGTAATTGGTAAGAGAGGCTCAGTTTTAATGAAAAAATAACTTTTCGTATATTTGTTACTTAACGAAAAAATGAAAAAGATATGAATGATTTTGTAGTAGTTGCTATTTTTAACAACCAAAAGGAAACGATGAAATTAAGAAGTGTATTGGAACGAAAAAAAATTCCATACATTATTCAAGATGAAACTGTAGTATCGGTTGATCCATTGCAAAGTATAGGTTTTGGAAACATTACTTTGAAAATAGAAGAACAAAATGTTGAACAAGTAAAAAAAATACTTGTCGATTTAAAAAAAGAAAAATTAATTGTTTAATAAAAATTAAGGATTTACTTTTTGTGAATCCTTTTTTATTTCATCACATGGAAAACTTTATAACCGTTGCTGTTTTTAACTACCAACACGAAACTTTAATTATTAAAAATTTATTAGAGCAAGAAGGAATTGCTTACTTTTTTGAAAACGAAACTATCGTTGGAATTGATCCATTCGCTACAATTGCTTACGGCGGAATTAAATTAAAAGTGCATCCAAACGATGAAGCAACCGTAAAAGAAATTCTTAAAAAACTAAACGAAGACGATCATTTAAAAATTGTTTAATTTTTTAAAAGCTGAAAGTTTTCAACATATATTAAAAACAACAAAAAATATTTTTAATTAAATTTAAATTTATGATGGTTATTATAGCGTGTTAATATGTGGAATAAGTTTTTTTATAGAAGTAGTTTTTAAAAGTTATCGTTACTTATACAACGTAATTAACAATTTTAAAAAATAGTAAAGAACTGAAAATAAGAACTTATAAATTCTTTATTTCATAGTTATCAACAGTTGTTGAAATTTGATTTTATATTTGTTTTGTAAATAACTTCAATTGTTGATTTCTGTTGAAAACTGATTTTTTTCTATTGATAACTTTTCTAAAAAATCGTGAAACTAAATTAGGATTTTTAATTCCAGTTTTGGATTACAATTTTTTAATCAACATCCAAAAAAAACTTCTTATTTTCTATCCAAAGTTGTTAACAATTATTGTTAAATTAAGGTTGACTGATTATCAATGATTTACGATAAGTAATTAACATATGATAAAAATCATAGTAGAAAATTGAATACTTCGTTGATTTTTAATGAAATAGATTAAAATTTCATATTGTTTCGTTGGTTTTTAAAATCTTCTTTCAAAAGTTCAAAATCTATTTTTCCTCTTGTTTTTTTAAGGTGTTCTAAAATAACAAAACTACGTTCTATTTTTAAGTTAGAACTTTTAATTCGGTTAATAATATGAATAAGCGTTCGTTGTGCTCCAGGAGTTAGTTTATGAAATATAATACTTCCTTCAGGATCGTTATATAATACTTCTTCCATTTCCTCCGAAATAGGCATTCCATATTTGGATTCATCGGGTTCAAGCTCTACTAAAATTAAGTCACCAACTGATATTTTAACCTCTTTTAAAACCTCTTTATTTAATAAAATATAATGAAAGTTTCCTTTTGGAGCCATTGCTCTACTAACCGTAATTTCATTATTTAAATTACATTTTACGCGTTTATCGGTTGTGATTTTTAATAGTTCTTGATAAATAGCTTCAGGAATTTCAATATAAGGTCCGTGACCCAAATTGTTTTCGTCGAAATACTTAATTTTTGCTTTAAATTTCATTTCTTCATTATTTATACACAAAGCTAATTTAATATAAAACAACAAATGATTACTTTTGTAAAATATAAATAACAACACAACACACAACATGAAAATTTCAATTGGAAACGACCACGCTGGTCCAGATTATAAAAAAGCTATTGTTCAATATTTAGAAGAAAAAGGACATACCGTTTACAATCACGGAACCGATACTTTTGATAGTGTAGATTACCCTGATTTTGGTCACCCAGTAGCCTACGATGTGGAATCAAAAAAAGCTGATTTAGGAATTGTAATCTGCGGTTCAGGAAACGGAATTGCTATGACCGCTAACAAACACCAAGATATTCGTTGTGCACTTTGTTGGACAAAAGAAATTGCTGCTTTAGCACGTCAACATAACGATGCTAATATTATCAGTATTCCAGCTCGTTATACTTCTATTCAACAAGCTATAGAAATGGTAGATACGTTTTTGAATACTCCTTTTGAAGGCGGAAGACACGGAAATCGTGTGAAAAAAATCGCTTGTAAATAATCAAAAACTTAAAATCAATTCAAATGGAAGTCGTAAAATTAGATTTGAATTGTATTAAAAGCACTTATAAAAAACGACCATGTGATTCTCACAAAGGAACGCATGGTCATGCTTTGTTAATTGCAGGAAGTACAAACAAAATGGGCGCAGCGATTATTGCTTCCAAAGCTTGTTTACGCTCAGGTGTTGGGTTATTAACAGTAGCTTTTTATCCAGAAAACAAAAGTGTTCTTTTTAATTCTATTCCTGAAGCGATGTATGCAAATTCTTGTGTGATGAACGATTTATCACCTTACAACGCTATCGGAATTGGTCCCGGAATTGGAGTAGATGAAATCAGTCTGCAATATATTTACGAATTGTACGAAAACAAACTTGCAGTTGTTTTTGATGCCGATGCATTGAATTTAATTGCGAAATATAAAATCGATTGGAAAAACTTTAATTTTCTATTTGTGCTAACTCCACATCCAAAAGAATTTGACCGATTATTTGGTGAACATGATTCAGAATCAGAAAGAAGAAATACAGCCATCCAAAAAGCCAAAGAATTAAATTGTGTGATTGTTTTAAAAGGATATAAATCGTTTATCACGGATGGAACTCAAACTTTTGAAAACACCACCGGAAATTCAGGTTTAGCAAAAGGTGGTTCAGGAGATGCGTTAACCGGAATGATTACTTCTTTTTTAGCGCAAGGTTATACAGCTTTAGAAGCTGCCAAATTAGGCGTTTATCTTCACGGATTAGCTGGTGATATTACACTTCAAACGCAGAGTGAAGAAAGTATGTTAATAACAGATGTTATTGAAAATATAGGTTTAACTTTTAAACATTTGAATTCCGAAATACAATAAAACAACCTGAAGTATTGCAATAGCATAGAAACTCAAAATAAAAGAAAATTTATTGGTTTTGTGTTTGAAAAGGTACATACTTACAATTCCTCCTATAGTTCCTCCAATTCCAGCCAATAAAAGCAAACTGAATTCAGAAATTCGTCTTTTATTCTTTTTAGCTTGCCATTTATCGTAGCCAAAAGTTAAAAAACAAAGGCTGTTAATCACAATTAAATAAATAAATAGTACTTCCAAAAGCTAAAAATTTTGTTCAAAGATAGTATTTTAGCAGTTCAATTTTATTCACAATGACCAATATCCAATTCATTCAAAACCAAACCAACATTGCTCCAAAAAGCATTGAAGCTACTATAAAATTACTTTCAGAAGATTGTACGATTCCGTTTATTTCGCGTTACCGAAAAGATCAAACAGGAAATTTAGATGAGGTACAAATTGAAGCGATTTCGAAATTAAACAAGCAATTTGATGAAATCATCAAGCGAAAAGAAAGCATTTTAAAATCTATTGAAGAACAAAATGCACTTTCACCAGAATTGAAATCAAAAATTGAAAACAGTTTTGATTTACAAGAATTGGAAGATTTCTATTTACCTTATAAAAAGAAGAAAAAAACCAAAGCCGATGTCGCTCGTGAAAACGGATTAGAACCGTTAGCAAAAATCATCATGAGTCAAAAAAATGAGGATATTGAGTTTTTGGCTTCCAAATATTTGAATCCAAACGTTAAAAACGAAGACGAAGCTTTACAAGGCGCTCGCGATATTATTGCCGAATGGATTAACGAAAACATCTTTATTCGTAAAAATTTACGTCGTTTGTTCCAACGAAAAGCTGAAATCACCACTAAAGTAGTGAAAACCAAAAAAGACGACGAAGCGGCTCAAAAATTCTCCCAATATTTCGATTGGGCAGAACCGATTTCCAAAGCACCATCGCACCGTTTATTAGCTATGTTGCGAGCTGAAGCTGAAGGTTTTGTGAAATTGAATGTCGCAATCGAAAAAGAAGAAGCTATTGATTTTATCGAAGAAAATATCATCAAAAATAAAAATTCGGATGCAACCGAACATTTAGAATTAGCGATAAAAGACAGCTACAAACGTTTGTTGGAACCAGCAATTTCAAACGAAACCTTGCAAGAAGCAAAAGCAAAAGCTGATATAAAAGCGATTGACGTGTTTTCCGAAAATTTACGTCAGTTGTTGTTAGCACCACCATTAGGTGAAAAACGAATTTTAGCCATCGATCCAGGTTACAGAACGGGTTGTAAAGTGGTTTGTTTGGATGAAAAAGGCGATTTGCTAAATAACGAAACCATTTATCCACACGCACCACAAAACGACACTGCCATGGCGATGAAAAAAATCCGTTCCATGGTAAATGCGTACAATATTGAAGCCATTTCTATCGGAAACGGAACAGCTTCTCGTGAAACTGAATTTTTCATTAAAAAGATTGCTTTTGATAAGCCTGTACAAGTGTTTGTAGTTTCGGAAGCAGGAGCATCAGTATATTCTGCGAGTAAAATTGCTCGTGAAGAATTTGCTAATTATGATGTAACCGTTCGTGGTTCGGTTTCCATTGGTAGACGCCTTTCTGACCCATTAGCGGAATTGGTGAAAATCGATCCAAAATCTATTGGTGTTGGGCAATATCAGCACGATGTGGACCAAACCAAATTACAATCTGCTTTAGATAGTATGGTAATGAGTTGTGTGAATTCCGTTGGGATCAACATCAATACTGCTAGTAAATCGTTGTTGAGTTATGTTTCTGGAATTGGTGAAAAAATGGCGGAAAATATTGTAGTTTATCGTTCGGAAAACGGACCTTTTGAAGATAGAAAACAACTAAAAAAAGTACCACGTTTAGGAGAAAAAGCGTATCAACAAGCAGCAGCTTTCATTAGAATTCGCGATGGAAAAAATCCATTAGATAATTCAGCTGTTCACCCAGAAGCGTATCCAATTGTGGAAAAAATGGCAAAAGATTTGGGTATTAAAACCAATGAATTAATCGCCAATAAAGAAAAAATCGCTCAAATAAAACCTGAGAATTACATCACGACAGAAATCGGGATTTTAACCTTAAAAGATATTTTAAAAGAGTTAGAAAAACCAGGTTTAGACCCAAGAAAAGCCGCTAAAATTTTCGAATTCGATCCAAATGTGCGTTCCATTTCAGATTTAAGAACCGGAATGATTTTACCCGGAATTGTGAATAACATTACCGCTTTTGGATGTTTCGTAGATTTAGGAATCAAAGAAAGTGGTTTGGTTCATATTTCGCAACTAAAAGAAGGCTATGTTTCCGATGTAAATGAAGTTGTAAAAATGCACCAACATGTACAAGTAAAAGTCGTTGAGGTGGATGAAGCTAGAAAGAGAATTCAGTTGACGATGATATTGTAATCGAGTAAAAAGATAAAATCCCAAACTCTAACTAATAAAAGTTGGAATTTGGGATTTTAAATATTGAAAAGAAAAATTATTCTTTTTCTTTTGTTTCTTCTTCTTTTTTAGAATTAGCAGGTTGGTCGTCTTTTGCTGCGTTTTTGAACTCTTTAATACCAGTTCCAATTCCTTTCATTAATTCTGGAATTTTTTTACCACCAAAAAGTAAAACCACAATGGCAATAATAAGGATTACTTGCATTGGACCAATTACTCCTAAAAATATAGCTAGTGCATTCATTTGTTCTATAATTTAAAGTACAAAGATATAAAGAAATTAACAAATGATTATTTTTTAACGATTAATTATATAAATCGAAATTAGAAACCCGTTGTATTTAGTATATTTGTGTAATTAATATGTTTTAAAAATGGCTAATAAAAGGCTAAAAAGACAACTTTTATTAAGAAAATTATTCAACAAGAGAAGGTTAGTTATTCTTAACGAAGATACTTTTGAAGAAACTTTTTCATTAAAATTAAATTTAATGAATGTCTTTGTAGTGGCAACGGTTGGTGCTATTTTAATCATTTTTGTAACTACTTATATTATTGCTTTTACGCCACTTCGCGAGTATAT
>NZ_JAKLJH010000113.1 GCF_023151265.1 Flavobacterium sp. | reverse complement strand
GTTAGATTTTCCATACAAGCCGGAATCAAAATGGTATCGCCCATTCGGTAACGCAAGATTTCACCATTTACTATCATTTCAAATTGGCCGTTAGTACACATGAAAACCGTGAAAGCTTGTTTGGTGCGTTTCCAAATAAAAGTCTCTTGTAAAGCAATAATATTCGTAACAAAATAAGGACAATCTACTACAGCAGTACTTTTATTTGCTACTTCTTTGTAGTCAATTTTAGAAGTTGTTGTTTGATAATTTATGGCATCTAAAGCCAATTCGGTATGCAATTCTCTTCCATTTCCATTAGCATCTACTCTATCCCAATCGTAAATGCGATACGTAACATCACTCGTCTGCTGTATTTCTGCTACCACCACTCCTGCTCCAATAGCGTGAATGGTTCCGGTTTCTAAAAAGAATACATCTCCTTTTGAAACAGGATATTCGTTTAGCAAATCAATTAGATTTTTATTTTCTAAATGCGCTAAATATTCTTGTTGATTGGAATCATTTTTAAACCCAACAACCAAACGCGCCGATTCATCTGCTTGCATTACATACCACATTTCAGTTTTCCCGAAAGAATTGTGACGTTCTTTAGCTAATACATCATTCGGATGTAATTGAATCGACAAATCTTCTTTGGCATCAATGAATTTAAAAAGCAATGGAAATTGTTTCCCAAAACGAGTAATTACCGATTTCCCTAAAATTTCTTCAGGATACAAATCGATAATTTCATTAATGTTTTTCCCTTTTAGAACACCATTATTAACCACACTAATATCATTAGGAACAGTTGAAATTTCCCAACTTTCACCTGTAGTTTCAGAAACTATTGGTTTGTTGAGATAAGTTTTCAACTTGGTTCCGCCCCAAATGCGGTCTTTAAGTATTGGTGTAAAGGTTAAAGGATAAAACTTCATATTCAAAATAGTTAACCACAAAGATGCAAAAAAACTATTAAAATACTAAAATTAGATTTTTAAATAACTATTTCGACTTCTGAATCGCTTCCAATGCTCTTTCAATGTGATTTTTCGCACTCATACTGTCAAAAATATAAATGCAATAACCCTTAGCATCAAAAACATACGTCACCCTTCCTGGCAATAAACCAAAAAGTGCCGTTGGAACTCCAAACAAACGACGCAGTTTTCTATCTGCATCGGAAAGTAAAATAAAAGGTAATTTATATTTCTGTTGAAAACTTTGATGCGAAGTAGCCGAATCACCACTTACACCAATAACTTCGGCACCTAAATCTTGAAAATCTTGATAAGCATCTCTAAAACTGCAAGCTTGCGTAGTACAACCTGGCGTAAAATCTTTTGGATAAAAGTAAATTACAACGGGTTTTTCATGAATTTCGTGACTATCAAAAGCACTACCATCTTGTTTGGTTGCTTTAAAATTTGGTAATTTATCTCCTATCTGAATCGCCATATTACAAACCTTTATAAGTTACAAAGTTTCTTGGTGTTTCGTATAACGTAATTTCTAACTCTTTATCAGCATCAATTAAAACACGAAGTTTGTTCCAAATAATATAAGCTATATGTTCCGCTGTAGGATTCAAATGTTTGAATTCGGGAACATCTTCGTTTAAATTTTTATGATCAAAAGCCTCTTCGATGTGTTCTTTAATTAAATCGGATAAAATTTTAGTATCAATCACATAACCTGTTTCCTTATCCACTTCACCCGTTACCGAAACAATCAATTCATAATTGTGCCCATGAAAATTGGGATTGTTACATTTTCCAAACACTTCCTGATTTTTTTCCATAGACCAATCCTTGCGATACAAACGATGCGCAGCATTAAAATGAGCTTTTCTTGAAACAGTTACTTTCATGGCAATTTAGAATTTAGAAATTTGAATTCAGAATATAATTTTAATTTTTAAGAAATAAGATTTTTAAAATTTCTCTTATTTCTTCAATCTGTGTTCCCTAAATGAATTTTACAATTTATGATCTTCTAGATAATGATAAAACTCATCAAATATAATTTTAAACCAAACCGTGTAAGTATCAGGATTTTCAATCATATCTTCTTTTATAGCTTCAATGGTCATCCATTTCCAACTTTCAACTTCATCTGGATTGATTTCAGGAGCTTCGTTATAATAACCAATCATCACATGATCCAATTCGTGTTCGGTTAAACCGTTATCGAAAGGTGCTTTGTAAATAAAGTGAAACAACTCTTTCAATTCGGCTTTAAAACCCATTTCTTCAAACAAACGGCGTTTTCCAGCTTCGATATTGTTTTCACCTGCGCGTTGATGACTACAACAAGTATTCGTCCACAAAAGCGGTGAATGGTATTTGTGATGCGCGCGTTGTTGTAACATCACTTCGTTTTTATCATTTAAAATGAATACAGAGAAAGCTCTGTGCAAAACGGCTTTTTCATGCGCTTCCATCTTATTCATAAGCCCAATAGGCTCATCTTGCTCATTGACTAAAATTACTTGTTCTTCTATCATGTGTGGTATAATGCTTGTCAAAAATACGAAAAAAGAAAGGATTGAAAACTAGTTTTTGAGTTTGTGATAAGTTTAACTTGTGTTGAATAAGTTCATTTCAGAATGTTGCTAAACTTAAAAATGACATGTTTTAACTAAGTGAACGTTTTTTTCACTACCTTTGTCACATTAGTAATGATATCAATTTCTTCTCGCAATACTTTGAATAAAAGTACTTTATAAATTTTTGTTTATTCGCTTGTGTGTTTTTATCCTTTTACTTTTAAAACAAATACTAATTTAATTTATTTAAAATTTAATGGCTAGACCACAAGAAACCTTTAACAAAAAAGAACAAGAAAAACTTCGAGCAAAAAAACGTAAAGAAAAACAAGAAAAAAAAGAAGCTCGTAAAGCCAATCCAAAATTATCTGGAGAGGATTTATATGTCTATGTAGACGAAAACGGGCACTTAACAAGCACTCCTCCAGATCCTTCTAAGAGAATTGTAGTAGATGTAGAAAGCATTGAAATTGGTATCTCAAGAAGAACAGAAGCAGATGAAGCTCCAGTAGAACGTAGAGGAACAATCGATTTTTTCAATGACTCTAAAGGTTTTGGTTTCATCAAAGCAGTAGAAACTGGAGAAAAATACTTCGTACACATCAGTGGTTTAATCGACGATGTTAAAGAAGGTAACTTAGTAACGTACGATTTAGAAAAAGGCGCTAAAGGCATGAATGCTGTAAACGTTAAAAAAATATAATTTCCCTTTTTATCCCAAAAAATAAAATCACAGTGAAAGCTGTGATTTTTTTGTTTATTTTGCTTAAGAAAACTTGCTATATGAAAAAAATAATTATTGGAATTGTTCTCTTTTTAGCAATTGGACAACAAAGTAAAGCCCAAAGTTCCTCTCAAGACACGCTTGACATTATCAAAAAAACATATGATCAACTTTGGGAATTAGGCGAGAAAAACCAAAAAGGAACCTTTCGTTTGGTTTCTTATAAACCCATATACGTTACAGCTGGAAGAATTTCTGACAATCCTAACGAAAAACCTACTAGTGAAAATCCATCCTATACCGCTATCGAATCTGAAGACTTCAACAATATTGAAGTTAAATTCCAACTGAGTTTTAAAACAAAAGTTATTCAAGGTTTAATGTGGAACAAAGGAGATGTTTGGATTGGCTATACTCAAAAAGCTCATTGGCAAGTATACAATCAAAATATTTCAAGAGCATTCAGAGAAATTAACTACGAACCTGAAATCATCTTTAGATATCCTATAAAAATGAAAGCGTTCAAAGGAGAATTCAAATCGATTGGCTTTGCATTTAATCATCAATCCAACGGAAGAGACTTACCACTATCGAGAAGTTGGAATAGAATTATTTTTCATGTTGGTTATGAAATCGACAATTGGATTATCACACTTAATCCTTGGATAAGAAGTTCTGATAATGATGATGAAAATCCTAACATTACTAAATATATTGGGAATGGGGAAATTAACGTTTCGTATCATTATAACCGACATGAATTCTATGCGATTGCTACACATCCATTTGATCGTTTGAAAGGTGGAAGTTTACAATTAAATTATGTATTCCCTATGAAAGGACACCTTAGAGGACATGTTCAATTTTTTAATGGATACGGAGAAACCATGATTGATTACAATCACCGACAAACTACTATTGGAATTGGGGTTTCTTTTGCTAATTGGTAAATTTCTATTTCAAACTCTCGGCAATTTTCAAGGCACATTTTTCACCATCAATTGCTGCTGAAATAATTCCACCGGCATAACCTGCTCCTTCTCCACACGGATATAAACCTTTGATTTGAACGTGTTCCAATGAAAAATTATCTCTTGGAATTCTCACAGGTGAAGAAGTTCTACTTTCTGGAGCGTGTAAAATAGCTTCATTTGTCATATAACCTTTCATTGATTTTCCGAATTGTACAAAACCTTCTCGCATGATTTGGGTTAAAAATCCAGGGAAAACTTGTCCTAATTCTACCGAAGTAGTTCCAGGAACATAAGATGTTTTTGGGATATCCTTTGAAACTTTATTTTGAGTAAAATCAACCATTCTTTGCGCAGGAACTTTTTGCGTTTCGCCTGCCAAATGCCATGCTTTTTGTTCGATAGCTTTTTGAAATTCCATTCCGGCTAAAGGTCCGAATTTTTCATAAGGCTTGAAATCTTCCAACTTTAACTCTACTACAATTCCAGAATTTGCTGTAGCTTGATCACGTTTTGAAGGCGACCAACCATTGGTAACTACTTCACCAGGAGCTGTAGCACAAGGTGCAATTACACCACCTGGACACATACAAAACGAATACATACCACGACCGTTCACTTGTTTTACAATCGAATACGGTGCTGGCGGTAAATAATCGCCTCTAAAATCGCACGAATATTGAATTTGGTCGATTAATTCTTGTGGATGTTCTGCACGAACACCTAAAGCAAAAGGTTTAGCTTCGATATGAACACCTTTTTTATGTAATAATTCAAAAATATCACGAGCCGAATGTCCTGTAGCTAAAATGACTTTATTAGCCGAAATCACATCACCATTTTGAATGACAACGCCTTGCATTTCGTTGTTTTTGACAACAAAATCAGTCACACGAGTTTCAAACAAAACTTGTCCGCCACATGCGATGATTTTTTCTCGAATATCCTGAATAATTTGTGGTAATTTATTGGTCCCAATGTGCGGATGTGCTTCCACCATAATTTCTGGTGTAGCACCAAAACCTACTAAAAGTTCTAGAATTCTATCAACATCACCACGCTTTTTTGAGCGAGTATATAATTTTCCGTCGGAATACGTTCCGGCTCCACCTTCACCAAAACAATAATTAGAATCTTCGTTTACAATACCATCACGATTAATCGCTTTTAAATCGCGACGACGACCACGTACATCTTTACCACGTTCTAAAACGATAGGTTTCAAACCTAATTCAATTAATTGTAAAGCAGCAAATAATCCGGCTGGACCTGCTCCTACTACAATAACTTCTTGTTTGTTGGCAACATTTGGATAATCAGGTAATTCGATTTTTGAATCAACATAATCTTCTCCAACCAAAAAAACATTCGCCTTAATATTCATTTTAATGGCTTTCTGACGCGCATCAATAGAACGTTTTAAAACAACAACTTTTTGAATTTCTTTTGGGCTAACCTGAAATAACTTGGCTACATGTTGGGCTAACAAACTTTCGTTTGCCGCTACTTCGGGTGAAACTTGAAATTGAAATTCGCGTGGCATAATGTTAAAAATTTCGGCAAATATACTACTTGATTTTCGATTTTTCCTCAAAAGCTCGCAATGCAAAAGAAGCCAACCAATGTTCGCCTTCGTAATTACCATCTACAATAGAAGGTAGCGAAAAAGACAAATGCGTATCAGCCAAAGGTTTCAAATGCGAAAATTGTTTAGGATACTGATGAATTAAAAAATATAAATTCCATGCTCTACTGAAATTCAAGCCATCTAAATGTACTAGATGACCGTCTGTTCTGTCAGAAACGCGTGCAACTTCCCATTGCCATTTTTTGGAAAACAATTGAGGGGCAAACTTTTTCAACCATGGAAGAAATTCATTTTCTGGTAAAACACGTTGCATAATAGCAACTTCTTCCATACAAGGTGATAAAAAATCTGTTCCACTTGGCTCCCAATAAAACGGACAATTTTCATCTTTCAAAAACAATCTTTTAGCATGTTCTGCAATACTTTTTTGTAAAGCAACATTTTCAGAATAAGTCGCATAATCCCAAGCATTCGTTAATCCGTAAGCAGTATTAGAATGTGTTCCAACACGAATCGGATATAATAATTTCGGTAAAAACTCAATATAACGTTTGACAATTAAATTGGTTAAAGGAAGTAAATTATGAGCTAATTCTTTAGCAAAAGGTTCTTTTGAGATTTCTAATTCATGTTGTAATTTGAGTAACCAATTCCATCCATAAGTACGCTCAAAAGATTTCTCGTGTGCCTTTTCAAAATATACTATTTCTTGAGCAATATTTTCTTTAGAAAGATTAATTTTTAACTTTTCAATGATTTGCTCTCGATCTTTTATGTCTTTAAAATGAGTCAACAAATACACTAAACTCCAATGACCATGTACCGAAGAATGCCAATCGAAACAACCATAAAAAGCAGGATGCAAGACTTTTGGGGACAACAACTCGGTTTCGTTAAGTAATAGTTGATTGAGTTTGTTTGGATATTCTTGCTGCAAACATTTCACAGGCAAACTCGCCAAATGATTCGCTTGTTCTAATGTAAGTTGTTGGGAAAACGCAGAAGTTCCAACGAAAAGTAAGGCAAATAAAACTTTCATATCTATTTAGTTTTTTCAAATGTACTAAAAACTTACCTTTGATTTTTATTTAGAAATAATGGACAGAAAAATAAAACTAATTTGGGATTTTAGAGGTGAAGCCGCAGCCAAAACAGCGGAACATCATGATATTCATCTAAACGAATACTTGGAAAAAGAAAAAATTACTTTAGAAAAAACGGGTTTTGAAGTTATCAATGAAATGCACGCTATCGCTTTCATTGTGGTAGATGAAAAAGATATGATTACTTTTAGAGATATTTTAAAACCACACCGTGGTGAAATCTATCAAAATTAATTTTTAAGTTGATTGACAAACTCTGTTGGAGTTACGCCTGCACTTTTCTTAAACAATTTTGAAAAATAGGAATAATTAGAGTAACCTAATTCATCAGCAATTTGAGCAATTGTTTTATTTTGATCTACCATAATACGTTTACTTTCTAAAATAACTCTTCTGGTAATTAATTCGGTAATAGTAATATTCAATATATTTTTTGAAATTCTATTGAGGTGTTTTAAGGTAATTGCCATTTTATCTGCATAAAACGAAGGCGATTTTTCGGTTTTATAAAACTGCTCTAATAACAATTCAA
Organism: Flavobacterium sp.; assembly: GCF_023151265.1. Lineage (GTDB taxonomy): Bacteria > Bacteroidota > Bacteroidia > Flavobacteriales > Flavobacteriaceae > Flavobacterium. Next base: position 1,582 of record NZ_JAKLJH010000113.1, on the reverse strand, counting down.
ATTCTTTTAACTTATGATTATAGGTAGAAGTTAAATGATTAGAATCGACATTATAAATTCTTAAAATTTCAATCAAAATACAATCTAACAAGTTGAGCATTTTGTCTTTTTTATGCAATTCGTCTTGCTCATTTTCAATTACCATTAAATCAAAATAAGGCTGAATTTGCTTCATTTCCTTATCCTTCAATTGCAATTCTGGATTATTTTTAGACGATTGAAAAAACAAATATTCTTCAATTTTCTTATCTCTGAAATGCAAATTATAAATCTCTTTGGAGAAGAAAACAATGTAACCATCAATATCTGAAGAAAGTTCCCAAAGGTGAATTTGCCCTGGTTGCATTAGAAAAAAACTTCCTTTTGTAATTATAAATTCATCAAAATCTATTTTATGCAAACCCGTTCCTTGAGTAAACAGAACCAAAACATAAAAATCATGTCGGTGCAAAGACTCAATAAAACGATGCTCTTTTAAATGATTTTGAAACGTATTGACATATAAATTGTGATGGAAGAAATTGCGTTTGAACTTCTTAATTTCGTAAACTTCGTTTTTCTTCATGTTAAAAATGTCTTTTTTGTGCTATAATATGCGAAAATACAAAACCTATTTTAAATTATAATCGCTTAAATTTGCTAAAAATAAAAGCAAATGTTAAAAACCATTATAAACATGTTTGGGAACAAATGTCCCAATTGCAACAAAGGAAAGATTTTTGAAAAAGGATTGTTACATTTTAGTTTTAGTTTCCCAAAAATGCATGAAAATTGCTCCAATTGCGGAACAAAATTTGAAAAAGAACCAGGTTTTTTCTTCGGAGCGATGTTTGTTAGTTACGGACTTGGAGTTGCAGAAGCATTAATGACTTACTTTATTTGCATGCCATTTTTTGAAGAAACATTTGATTTGCGAATTATTCCAATTATTGGAGTTGTAATTTTAAGTCTAACCTTAGTCAACATTAAACTATCGCGAATTATCTGGATTTATATGTTTAAGGATTATTCGGTGTAGAAACATTATTATTTTTCATCAAAATACTTTATTCCGAAAGACTTAAATACTTTCTCTAATTTATTCATTTTTGTATCACATAAATCTGGATAATTAAATTTATCTATAGACTGTATTTGAGTACAACTAAGACAAATTTCCAAAACATTAAAAACCTCATCTTCAGAATTTAAAAAAACGATTAAATGTCTAGGTTGATAACACGTAGCCATAGACTCATAATCACAAATTTTATTATCATATAGGGTTTGATATGTTTTCTCAATCTGTTCTTTTGATAAAATAATTTTTTCTTTAATATTATTCTTTTCAATATTTACTTTTCCATTTTCAATTTTCAACTCTTTTAAAGCCCCCATATTATCATCCCCTTCTCTATGCCAAATTTCTCTATTTGGATAAGACCAAATCTCAATCCTTTCTGCAACGAAAAATGCATTATCAACTGACACTACTTCCTGTGTTGGCTTACAACCAACCAAAATAAGAAAGAAAAAGAAATACAATTGTTTCATAATTTCAAAAATTAAAATCCCCAACTTTCATTGAGGATTTCTAGGCTAT
>NZ_JAKLJH010000112.1 GCF_023151265.1 Flavobacterium sp. | reverse complement strand
TAGAATATGGTAATTTTTCTTGTACATCATGAATTTCATTAACTAAAAAGAAAGTTTTTCCTTTTAGTGTATGTGAGCTTCCTGTAACAATCATTTTTAAATCATTACAGTTAGCTGGAAATAGTGATTTATATTTTATAAATTTTTTATCTATATTCTCATCATTATTTACACTTATAATCTTCTCTTGAAGCTTTTTTACAAAACTATAAGCATTTGGAACTAATGCAATTCTGAAAATTGCTTTAGTTTCTTCTAAACTTAATCCTTCTTTAACAAATAAAAAAGGATTATGCTCAGGCTTTAAATCATAATTAACCTTATCCTGATCAGAAGGGAATAAATACAAACTATCAAATCTATTTGCTTTTGACTCTCCAACTGAAATAAATCCATATAAGATTTCATTAATAAATTTGTTACCTTTTAAAAAAAAGAATCTCAATAACTCATTAGTAGTAATTATAAAAACCTCACTTCCAATAGTTATTTTATGAACAGACGAAAACCGATATGAATTATAAATCCCATAATTTTCAATATTATCATCGCTTTTTAAATTGAAAACATCTTGAAAATATTCCGATTCAGTTGACACTGAATTTGCATCAAATTCAATTATTTTGGGTTTAAATCCTTGTTTGGAATTATAAATTATTTCTTCATTCTTAAAAATATATCCTGGTACTTTATTACTCAATAAAGAAACATCAACATACACTTTCTTAATTTCAGAAGTTTCTAAATTTTTAAACTCAACTTGAGCAGAAAAACTTTTCCCGCTAGAATAAGCTGATTTTTTTTGATAATACAAATCATTTACACAGACAATCTGCCAAGTGCCCTTTTGTAATTTATCAAATATTTTATCTTTCATTCAATCAATTTTTATTAAACGCTTAGAAATTATTCGGATATCCATCCATTGAATCCTCTGAAACTTCTAATTCAATTTCATCAAATTCCTCAATTTCAATTTCTGGTTCCGTATCTTCATCAAAACTATTCATGTCAATAATTATAGTTTTCTTAAGTGTAATAGGAAATGATTCTTCAATTGAATAATAATATTCATTCCAGTCTTCTGAATATTTAGGAATATCATTATATGTCCAATAGTCAGCTTTAAATACTAAATAATCAACCGAGGCTGTAGCTTTCACAATTATTGGAACATAGAATTGATTACTATAAAAATCAATATTAGCTTCGTCAATTGTCAGAATTGGTTCATCTATAGATCTTACTGTTGCATCACCATTATCAGAACGCAAGGGTGTTTCGTATAACTCAAGAAAATTCACACTATCTGTATATTCTTTAACAGCTGCTTCAAAAACTTCTTTGTAGCCTAATAAAAGTTCCTTTGCTAATTTTATCTTCTCAATTTCCAAAAGCTTTTCATAACTTATCTCTAATTTCAAAAATTCAGGAGTACTAAAGAAACAATTAAAATCCTTGTGAACAAAAATTTTATTCTCGTCAACACATTTATCTCTCAGATTATTATCATCAGAAATCAAGTGCACATCATCTTTTTTAGAGAGTTCTTTTATGGTCATGTAAATAAATGCATCGGGTATGTCATTTCTGCTTTTTAAACTTTTAAATGGTTTACCTCCATCGAAATATGCATTAAAAACATCTTCACTGTGATTTGGATAAAAAGGATGTAAAGTTGCTTTAGCATCTTTAATGTAATTATCCCAAAGAAGTTTGTTTGAAGATTTTACATTTAATCGAAATTCATCGACACTTTTTAAAATTTGTCTTAGCGAATTGAAATCATTAGGAGAAATACCTCTTTTATCTAATGATGCTAAACTGTTTTTAACTTTATTCAATTCTGTTTCCAATTCAAGTACTGTATGTGTAGTGGTTTCTTTGTAAATAAACCATGGTATATGAATCTCTATTAATTCTTTATTACCAAAATCTTTCAAACGTGCTAAATCTTGCTTATTCAAGCTACGATCTCGGCGAAACTCAGTACTATCTACAACAACAATCATATATTTTTAATTATTTGTAGTAAAGATAAATTATTTAATTAAAAATTATCAATGACTTTTGCGTTTTCTCAATGACTTATATTTTTAACATGTGGATAACTTCCACCTCCAACTAAAGATACCGAACTCGCTGTGTGATGTGGACTTCTAAAGGGACGCTGCGCCATCAAACCCACATCTTTTGTTTTTCCTGCAACTGAATGAATTTTAGTGGTTTCCAACGCTTCTCGCATCGTCATTGGAGGTAAAATACTGGGTAATCGCTTTGCCAACATTGTTTTTCCTGAACCTGGAGGACCAATTAAAATAATATTATGACCACCAGCTGCTGCAATCTCCATACAACGTTTTATTCCTTCTTGTCCTTTGACATCGGCAAAATCGTGTTCTGGAAAGTTTAAGGTTTTTGAAAATTCTTCGGTTGTATCGATTCTTGTGGGTTCTAGATTTCCTTTTCCTTCAAAAAAATCGATTACTTCGGTAACATTAGAAACTCCGTAAACATCCAAATCTTCTACAATAGCAGCTTCTTTAACATTTTGAATCGGAATAATCACACCTTTAAAACCTTCTTCTTTGGCTTTAATAGCGATAGATAAAGCTCCTTTTATGGGTTGTAAAGTACCATCAAGCGATAATTCTCCCATAATGATGTAATTTTCGATTTCTTTTGAGGTAATTTGGGATGAAGCAGCTAAAATTCCAACTGCAATAGTTAAATCGTAAGCAGAACCCTCTTTTCGTAAATCGGCAGGTGCCATATTTACAATGATTTTTTTACCGGGAAAATGATAGGAATTGTTTTTAAGTGCAGCAGCAATACGAAAACTGCTTTCTTTTATGGCCGAATCGGGAAGCCCTACTAAATGATAACCGATTCCTTTCTCTGTGTTTACTTCTACTGTGATTGTAGTGGCCTCAACGCCAAAAACGGCACTTCCGAATACTTTTACTAACATGGCTTATACTTTTTAAATGGCTTATAATGATACAAATATAGAAAAAGTATTGAAAAAAATAACTTTTTTATGAATTAGACAATCTGTTGGCAATTCAATACTTTTGTACTTTGTATTTACTATTAAAGTTTTATTTATGAATTTCACATATATCAATGCAACTACAGGTACTTCGGAAAAGTTTACTAACAAAACAATTACCCACTTTTTACATACGCATCTTGAAGAGTTTGGAGATACCGAAGAAGACATTCAAAAATGTATAGATTATGTTCTAAATCCAAATAAAGGCGGACAAATTATCATTGGTACTGATGAAGATGAAATTGTTGGAATTGTTATCCTAAACAATACAGGAATGAAAGATTATATTCCTGAAAATATATTGGTTTATATTGCCATTAATAATTCACAAAGAGGAAAAGGCTATGGAAAAAAACTAATGGAAAAAGCCATTTCTTCTGTTGATGGAAATATTGCACTTCACGTTGAACCCAATAATCCTGCAAAAGCTTTATATGAAAAACTTGGTTTTACGAATAAATATTTAGAAATGCGATTGATAAAATAATTCGTATTATTGATAAATACCTTTTAGTTACTATGAATAAAAAATCCCGATTGCTCGGGATTTAATTTATTTTTTAAATTTTGATATGCCTTCTTTTAACCAAGTTTTATATTCCTCAACATCTGGCGTGTAACCAACAGGTTTAGAAATATCTTTTCCATCAGCATCTAAAACAACATAATAAGGTTGGGCATTAATGTTATATCGTTCAATTTGATATTCTCTCCATTTTTTACCAATAGTAGTCACTTCACTTCCTGATTTTGAAACATATTGTTCTTCTTTTGGTAATTCGCGTTGGTCATCACCGTATAACGAAATCAGTACAATCTCATTTTTTAAGATTTTTAAAATTTCAGCATCAGACCACACATTTTCTTCCATTTTTCTACAATTCGCACATGCATGTCCGGTGAAATCTAATAAAACTGGTTTGTTTACTTTTTTCGCGTAAGCTAATCCTTCTTCATAATCATGAAATGCTGTTATACCTAATGGTCCAATATACGCATTTTCTGGTAAAGCAGATTCAGAAGAAACTCCAGAGCTTACTGTATTTTGATAACCAACTCCATACGGACTTTCACTGTAAGTCATTGGTGGTGTGAATCCGCTCAATATTTTTAGTGGCGCTCCCCATAAACCTGGAATTAAGTAAATAGTGAATGTAGTAACAAATAAAGCTATGAATAATCTTCCTACTGAAATATGAGTCATTGGACTATCATGGGGTAAGATTAATTTTCCGAAAAGATATAAAGCCCAAGCTCCAAAAACAGCAATCCAAATAGCTAAAAAGACTTCTCTTTCTAATAAATGTGTTTGTAAAACTAAATCGGCATTAGATAAAAACTTGAAAGCAAAAGCCAATTCTAAGAATCCTAATGACACTTTAACTGTATTTAACCATCCACCTGATTTTGGTAACGAATTCATCCAGCCAGGAAACATAGCAAACAACATAAAAGGTAACGCAATGGCAGAAGAGAATCCTAACATTCCAACTATTGGTCCTATTCCACCTTGTCTTGCAGATTCTCCTAATAATGATCCTACAATTGGTCCAGTACATGAAAAAGAAACAACAGCTAAGGCTAATGCCATGAAGAAGATTCCGATGATTCCACCTCTATCGGCTTGTCTATCAATTTTATTTAAAAATGAATTGGGTAAAACGATTTCAAATGCTCCTAAAAATGAAGCCGCAAAAACGATTAGAATTACAAAAAATATCAAGTTAAACCAAACATTAGTCGATAAAGCGTTTAGTGAATCTATTCCAAAAATAGCCGTTATTATCATTCCTAAACCAACATAAATAACAATGATAGAAATCCCGTAAATAAAAGCATTACGAATTCCTGCCGCTTTGGTTTTACTTTGCTTGGTAAAGAAACTTACTGTCATTGGTATCATTGGAAATACGCAAGGCGTAAGTAAAGCTGCAAACCCGCCTAAAAAAGCTAAAATGAAAATTCCCCATAAGCTTTTCTCCTCTTCTTTTGGAGTTGAAGTCGGAACAATTTCTTTAGTGGCTTTTTCTGAATCTGTAGCTGAAATCGATGTTGTGTCAACACTAACAGAAGTTGTATCATTTGAAACTACATTTGTTGGTGTAACTTCTTCTACCTTAATTTCAGGCAATTTAAACGTAAACGTAGCATCTTGCTGAATACATTGTTCTTTACAAACTTGGTATTCCACATAAACTTTAACCTCTTTTACTTTTGGATTGGTAACTTTAATGATTTGCTTGAACTGAGCGGTTTTTGCAAAGTAATATTCGTCTACTTCAAAAATATCGTTGTATACTTTTTTGTATGGACTTTCTTTAGTTTTCCCAACTAAATCGAAGTTTCCTTTTGCGTTTTTATAATCAAAAACTGTTGGAAGTGGTCCGTTTTCTGGTGTAAATTGCGAATACATGTGCCACTCGTTTTCGATAGTAGCATCCATAACCAATTCAAATTCGGTAGCTGATTTTTGCACCACTTTTGTTTTCCATTGTACCGGATTTAAAATTTGTGCATTTCCAAAAAATCCAAAAATTAAGGCGATTAAGGCAAAATATTTTCTCATTCTTCTAATACGATTTTTATATTGTTTTGTGTTGTTTCATTACTTGTAAATCGGTTATCTGCTCGTTTTCCGATTACCCAAACAATTTGGTCTTCCGAACATAACAACCATTGATTTTCTTTATCTAAAAGCGAATATTTCTCGTCTTTGAAATACTTACTCAATTTCTTTTTTCCATTCATTCCTGATGGATAAAAATAATCTCCTTTTTGCCATTTTCTGATGGTTAATGGAAATTTGAGTTTACTTTCATCTACAAATATACAATTCGAATGTGTTTCAAAAATGTTAACTGCTTTAGAAAACCTAAGTTTTAAGGGAATATTAACTTTACTTTCTATCGATTCAATGATGAAAACTTCAGATTTATCAGTTGAATTTCTTTCGGAAAGGATTAATTTCTCTCGGTCTTTCAATAAAATATGAGTTTCAGAAAATACTTGTTTTCCAGATTGTGCTTTGACTAAGTCATAAATATCATTCCAAGCCGAAAATCCATATTCTTTTAACCATTGATACAAAAACGCTTTATAATTTTTGAATTGTAGCAATGGTTTCAAATGAATTTCCAATTGATTTTCTTTCACCTCAACAACCTTTTTATAAACCAATTTAGAAGCATCGTCAACCAAAGATTCCGCTTGTTGCAAATGATTTAAGGTATTTTGAAACGAATCTAGAAATCCGGTATTCAATTCTTTTAGAATGGGAACAATATCGTGACGCAGTTTATTTCGGAAATACTTATCTGAAGCATTACTCGAATCTTCTCGCCATTGGATATTGTATTCCTTGGCATAATTTTCAATTTCTTCACGTGAAAAAGGCAACAACGGTCGAATAATGTTTCCATTTTGAACTGGAATTCCCGTTAAACCTTCTAAGCCAGTTCCTCTAGTAAAATTGATTAAAAACGTTTCGACATTGTCATCCAAATGATGCGCGGTTAAAACATAATCAAATCCAAGTGAAATAATTTCTTGAAACCAATCATAACGCAACTTTCGAGCGGCTAGTTGAATGGAAAGTTTGTTTATTTTAGCAAATTCGAGCGTATCAAACGTCTCAATTAAATATGGAATATATAGATCTTGACAAATTTCCCTGACTAACATTTCATCTCCATCACTCTCTATTCCACGCAATTGAAAATTACAATGAACCACGCAAATATCAAATCTCAACTTGTAAAACAAATCCAATAAAACCATACTATCGATTCCACCACTAACCGCTAAGAGCAATTTCTTGTCTTTTAGTTGGGCAAAATTTTGTTCGATATGGCTTTGGAATTTTATTAGCATGACCAAAAATAAGGAATTATTTGGATTGCAGCACTTCAAACATCGCTTTTGCCTTCAACAAACATTCTTCATACTCCATTTCTGGAATAGCTTGAGCAGTTATGGCACTTCCTACGGAAAAAGATAAATACTGATTTTGTGCATTATACAAAATACTTCGAATTACGACATTAAAATCGAAATCGCCATTTGGAGTGAAATAACCTACCGCTCCACTATATAAACCGCGTTTGGTTTCTTCTAATGCTTCAATGATTTGCATAGCCGAAATCTTTGGTGCTCCTGTCATGCTTCCCATAGGAAAAGTGGTTCTCAAAATTTCGATGGGTGAAGTGGTATTTTCTACTTCGGAAACAATAGTCGAAATCATTTGATGGACTTGCTTGAACGAGTAAATCTGGCACAATTCTTCTACTTGAACGCTTCCTTTTGTGGCGGTGTGCGATAAATCGTTCCGAACTAAATCGACAATCATGATATTTTCTGAACGCTCTTTTTCGTTTTGAGCTAAATCGGATTTTAATTGTTCATCTTGTTCTAAGTCGAAACTTCTTCTTGCCGTACCTTTTATAGGTTGGGAAATGACTTTTAAACCTTCTTTTCGCAAATAACGTTCAGGAGAAGCGGAAAGCAAATACTGAAAATTATTTTTGAAGTACACCGCAAAAGGTGGTTCGGAAATAGCATTTAGTTTTTGATAAATTTCTAAAGGATCAATTTCAGCATTTTCTGCAAAAAATTCCATACAGAAATTGGCTTCGTAAATGTCGCCACGATGAATGTGTTCGAGCATTTTTGAAACTTTGGAAAGGTAATTTTCTTTTGAGATGCGTTGTTGGATATTGATGGATGATGGATGATAGATGATGGATGCCATTGATAAAATTTCTTCGAAATCTAATTCTATTTCATCATCACACATTCGCAAATATTGAACTTCAACTTGATTTCCTTTGATTAAAAACAACTTTTTAGGTTGAAAGAAAAACAAATCTGGGAAATCTAATCCATCGAAATTATTGGATTGCAAATCTTCGGTATCGTTTTTTAAATCGTAGGACAAATAACCAAACAACCAATCTTTCGTTTGACTTTGGTACTGATACAAATCTTGAAACGCATTTTCGTAATCGGTTTTAATCGAAGTAAAAGCATCCACCGCCAAAACAGTATCGCAACTCGAATACTTTTGATGATACTGATTCGAATCTAAAAAAACGACTTCTCTGTGTTGGTTGGCCCAATGCAAAAGTTGGTTTTTAAAGTCGGAAAAGGGCGAAATATCTTTTGTAATTACTGTTCTCAAATTGGAAAATTTACTTCGTAAAAGTACAACAAAAAAATAGTTGTTGGAAAATGGTTCAAATGTTAAAATTTGGCACGGTTTTTATTCTTGCCTCATTAACTAACCCATTAAAAATTCATTTGTATTGATTCTAAAACTACACGTATTAAAAACAATTAATCAATAACTTTAAAAATGAATTTTTATGAACAAAAACACCAAAATCGTACTGACTTTGCTTGCACTTGGCTTAGTCTTATCTTGTAAAGAATCGGCTTCAAAAGAAAACGCCGCTTACATGGAAGAAGCTGTAACTGATAGCACAAGTGTTATTTCCTCATCTGCCGCAGTTGAAAACAAAAACAGCAATCGAAAATTTGTTCGAACAGCCGATGTAAAATTTAAAGTCAAGAATGTCGCCAAATCGACTTATGCGATTGAAGATGCAACTACGAAATTTGGTGGATTTGTAACGTATACCAATCTTCAAAGCAACATTCACAGCGAAGACCGAACAAAAGTGAGTCAGGATAGTACTTTAGTAACTACAAAATATAAAGTGGATAACAACATTACGATTCGTGTTCCTAATACGAAAATGGATACGGTGATTAAAACCATTGCGAAACAAATTCACTTTTTGGATTATCGTATTATCAAAGCTGATGATGTTTCCTTACAAATGTTATCCAATGAATTAGCACAAAAAAGAAGTAATTCTTCTGAAAAACGTTTGGCAAATGCGATTGATTCGAAAGGAAAAAAACTAAATCAAATTGTTGACGCCGAAGCAACCTTAGATGCAAAAAAAGAACAAAATGACGCTTCAAAATTGCAGAATTTATCACTTCAAGACCAAGTGAA
>NZ_JAKLJH010000111.1 GCF_023151265.1 Flavobacterium sp. | reverse complement strand
TTTTGCTGTTTCCAATTTAATTTTAGCTTCAAAATTGATTGTGCCAATAACTCTTGGTTTTTTATCTTTTGAAAAAAAGATACATTTTGGAACATCGTTTTCTGTATATGAAAAATAACCTCCTATATTTTCTGAATTCTTATAGAGTTCAATAAAAATATCGGTACCATACCAAGAAGCCATTTCTGAATTATAAAGCATTTTGCCTTCATCTACTATTTTAGCAGTTTCTTTATCTAAATTAGATTGACCAAAAGCGGTAATTCCAATGAAGATGATAAGTAATTTTCTCATTGTTTAATTGGTGTTAAAGTCCCAAATATAAGAAATTACTTTCATGATAAATACAGAAATCAGGAAAGTAGAAAATTTATGGTAACGTCACTTCTCCTAAAAACAAAGTCCAAACTTCTTTTTTAGTGGTACCAAAAGATTTTACAACTGGCTTAAAGCCAATTTTTTGATAATATTGAAATTCCATTGGAATTTTGTTTTGTGTAACGATAAGTTGGTATTGTGTTGTCCAATAGTCCGCTGCTACGATTGAATTCTCAAAATTAGTTACAGCAAATGAAAAGTTCTTATTCGTGATTTTATCAATCAATTCATGCAATGAAATAGTAATATTTTCAGTTGAGGTAAAATCGATAACTTTTATATTTTCGCTTTCAAATAAGCTGTAAATGCTACTTTTAATTTCAGCTTTTAAAGTTTCGGATGTTGATTCACTTGACAATAAAGTCAGATATTGATAATAATCTTCCACTTTTAAAGTTGCGCTTTCCTGGTACGCTTTTACCGAAGCCATTGTAAAATTTGCCTTTATTGAAGTTGAAGCAGGTGTACTCGCATTTTGACCAAAAACGGAAAATGTAAATAGTAAAAACATAAAAATACAACTTCTTCTTACCATAATATTCTGTATTAACCACATAGAAACATAGAAAATAACTTGTTTGAGTTGTTCATAGCTATGTAAACTCAAAAAAAGTAAACTTGCGAAACTTCGGAATCAAACCCTTTCATAACAAAACTATGTTACTATGTGTTTAAAAATTATTCTTGTATAATTCGTATAAATTTAATCTCATTCTTATCATTACTTTGAATATCAATCACTTTCATTCGCTTCAAAGCAACACTAGGAACAATCAACTTTTCTGAAAATTCTTGCTTGTTGAAATATTCGATTCCCAAATCGTTTTTCAACATCACCAAAACTTCTAAATCGTCGGCTAAAATCTTTTGTAATTGCTCTTTTCGGGTTTCCCAATCTTTTATATCCGATTTCATAAAACCTTTCAACATCATCGCATAATCGTCGGGTTGTAAGTTGATTTCATTTGGATTTTCCTTTCCTAAAACAACCGTTTTGTCTTTATAATAGGGACTTTTCAATACAATCTTAGCACTATCTTTAGCTGTAATTTGAATTTTAGAATCTACAATTTCAATTGGTGTTTCCTCATTATTTTCAATCATTACCGCTTTTACTTCATCGCTATTAATTTGTTCTTCGGTAAAGGCATTTTTCACTTCAATAGTTTGCACTTCTTCCCTATTCAAATAACGATAAATGAAAATTCCCATCAAAAACAAACCTATAAATCCAACACTAAAAACAACTTTATTATTTCGTTTTGGATGAGAAACTATAGGAGTAACTTCTTCTTTCCATTTAAAAACATATTCATCCCAACCCGAATAACCGACCAATTGCGATAAAATATCCAACATATCTTTTCTCGGCAATTTATCGTTGGTTTCGACTTTCAAATGCGTGTAAATCCATTTTTCGCTCACGGTTTGTTTTACTTGAACGGCAATCAAATCGATTAAATTTTGAATGTCTTGCGAACTAAACGTTTTCCAATTTCCCTCAAAATAAGGATACTGCTTCTGATAGGTCAAAAGCACATCGTTTTTAAGTTGTTGAAATACGTCTAATGGATTCATGAATTTTATTCGAGTCAAAAGTAATGGATTGCAATTTTTTTCTACTGTAAAACCACTGTAAATGTAGCGAAAAATCTTTACAGATAATGGAAAGTGGTTTTGCCAAACGTTTTTCTAATTTCCAAAGTACTATTGCCATCAAATCTTTAAAAATATAAAATTATGAAAACAACAGTATTACATTTAAACGGAAAAATCAATTGGATTATTGTTACCTTATTGCTCACTTTTAGCGTTTCTCAGGCACAAATTAGCGGTAACCAAATTTATGGAAACAACTCATACAACGGCAACAATTACAATCAGGGTAACTTACCGAATAATGCCGTGGTTTCTATTAACGACAATCATTTAACGGTTACTGTAAAATTACTTCAAAACAAAAAAGCCGATGGTTTTGTGATTACGTTAGGTTTAAACGAAGAAGACGAAACCGTTTCGGGTTGCAGTAAAAAAATTAATGCTCGAATTGACGGATATTTAGACAAAATTAAAACCTTAGGAATTAAAAAAGAAAACGTTTACATCGATTTTATTTCGCAAACTAAAATCTATGATTTTGAAGTGAGCGGCTTGAATTCGGAACAAGTGGATAAAGGATTTGAAATCAAAAAGAATATCATTATTACAACTTCAAACGTAAATAGTTTGGAAAAATTAATTGCATTAGCTTCCGATTTTGAAATTCATGATGTGATAAAAGTGGACTATTATAATTCTGATACAAATGCAATTCACAATGCTCTTTTTGATGAAGCCTTAGTTTTAGCCGAAGCGAAAAAAATCAGATATATGAAATCGTTTGGAAAGCGAATTGTTGGAACTCCAAATGCTACAGAAGAATTTGCAACCGTTTTCCCAGAAACACAATACAAAACCTATCAAGCCTTTGAAACGGCAGAAATTCAAACCAATTACAACAACCGAAGTCCGTATTTAAAGAAAATCGCCCGAAAAAATAAAACCTTCTACTACGATGGAATTTCAAGCGCAGGTTTTGACAAAGTCATCAATCCCAACCAAACGGAAGTCGGAATTCAATATGTGTTAACACTCACGATGACGTATAAAATTGATACTTCGATTTAGAGAAAGTTTTTGGAATAAAAAAAGCCCTGAATTACTTCAGGGCTTTTTTTATTGCTGAATGTATTTGAATGTTTCTAAAACATCATATGGAAGTAATTCTGGAATGTCATCAATAACTTTTTCAATAATTTCTAATTTAAGAGCTTCTTCTTTACCTTTTTTAACTCCATTTAATTTTGGGAAAATTTTTAGAATTTTACTTTCTAAATCATGACCATTATTATGCAGATACCACTTCGGAATTGAAACTTCAATATCATTTATATATTTACATCTTATATACTCACAATCTGTTTTATCAAATTCTCCAGATATACAATTAATTATAAAATCAATTATTCTTTGTAAATCATCTTGAGGTAAATTTTTGAAATCTGTATAATTTTGATTTTGATTTAAACCTAACTCTTCTCTATTAATTATCTTTTCTCTTAAAAGCAAAGCAGCTAAAAGAATTGGATCAAATAGATAGGACTCAATACTATATCTTTTTCCATCACCAATAACTTTAACATAATCATTTGTTTTATTAGTCTTATCCCAATCAATTATACCCCAAATAAACTTATTACCGGCATTTCTCAAAACTGAAGTGACATTAACTACTTGACTACAATTGGAAATTTTTGTTCCATTCTTATCTGTTCTACTTTCTCCTGATGAAATAAATGTCAATGAAACATCAGGCTTTAATAAATTATTTAGTTTCATATAAAGTTTTTCATAAAATGAAACATCATTTTCACTTTCTACAAAAACTTGTCTTCTATTTTCAAAATTAATACTAAAAGATGGTACCCCAGAAGTAAGAATTCCTAATGCATAATCTTTACTTGCTTTTTCAATTCTTCGCCCTGTTTTGTTCACAACAAATAAATTGCATTCATCTGCTAATGCAACTGTTGAGGGCGAATGAGTTGTCATTATTACCTTAACACCTTTTTCATTAACAAAAATTTCTTTAATTACATTTATAAATTTTTGCGCCATTGAAGGATGTAATGAAGCATCAGGCTCATCCATTAATAGAACTTTAGGAAATTGTATATCAAACTTAGAATTATATAAAGCTAAAGCTAGTGACATTAAAACTTTTTCTCCAGATGATAAATCCGCAAAATCTATTTGAGCACCATTATTATTATTAACAAGTCTTAATTGATATGGAGCATCTCTATTCAAATTTTTTGGCTGTCCAATATGATAATCTAAATTAGCTTCAGAAATTATTTTATTTACTAATAACCAAGGTGGTTCTCCATAAGTTTTTAAAAAATCTTCATCTGATAGGAATGTTGTGTTTGTATCTCCTTTTTGTTGATTTTTATACTGTCGATATTCATTATCTTCAAGTTTATCTTGGTATCTTTTAAATAAATTTGAAAAATTTTGATGAAAAATATCAATTTGTTGCATTCCATCATTCAAAGGATAGAAATTATAAAAATCATCTGCTGTCAAATCTATATCCTTTTTATTTGCAAATTTTGCAATCTCAGAAACTATATTTAATTGGTGTTGATTTAACTGATTTATTGAATGTTGGGCTCTTTGCTGTGGTATGGTAAGCTGTCTTTTAGAAATATGTTGATTAAATTGCGACCAAAGATTTTGTATATTTTGATTTAATTGTTCTTTTGTTGCAACACCACTATTATTTGGAGATAAAGTTTGAGAAGTAACATATTTCTTTGGATTTAATTGAATGTTATTTTCATCAGTTAAACTAAGCAAATTACTTTGAATAGCATTTAGAATTTGTGTTTTACCAGCACCATTTAAACCTGTAAACACAACAAAATCAGGCAATTCAATTTGAAAAGGTTCAAGAGATTTAAACTTATTTTTTAACTCTAGTTTTATCATATTAAATCAATATTTTCTTATATTTTAATCAATATCTCTCAAAATAGTATTTTATTCTTCTTTCAAAAATAGCAATAAATAATTTCCTACACAACCCGTAAAAATACCTGATTTTCAAACCAGGTATTTTTACGGGGGTCTTTATATCTATTATTTACATTAATACTTGCAAATATTTAAAATTCATCCATTTAGACAAACCTATAAAAACGCAAATAAAATTAATTCAAAAAAAGAAGAAAGTTTATTCCATAAAAAAAGCCCTGAATTACTTCAGGGCTTTCCAATGTTAAGGGTGAAAGACGGGTCTCGAACCCGCGACCTTCGGAACCACAATCCGACGCTCTAACCAACTGAGCTACAATCACCATTTGTTTTGCGAGTGCAAATATAGGGGTTTACTTCTATCTTGCAAAGATTTTTTTTACTTTTTTACTACAATTTTATTTCAAATCACCTAAGCTATTGACAGCCAAATATCTTTCAGTTGTAAAACCTTCAGCATATTCTACTCCAACAAGCCTTCCAAGGTCTTGAGCACGATATTTTACACTATCTAAAAAGTTTTTTGAAGTAATTGGTGAAACCGGTTCTTTTGAATTTGGGTCATAAAACTGCGAACCATAAGCCAACACAGATTCCATTTTTTTACCTATGAAGTCCGAAATATCCACAACAAAATCAGGTTCAATATTTTGCCATTGGATGTAATGATATACTACTTTTGGTCGCCATGCTTCTTGCGCTTCTCCATTCAACTCGGTTTTAATTTGTCGCAATCCTGATAAAAAACAAGCATCGCTAACTAATTTGCTTCCTTTTCCGTGGTCAATGTGTCTATCAGTAATAGCGTTGCACAACACGATTTCAGGTTGGTATTTGCGAATCATTTCGATTACTTTCAATTGATGTGTTTCATCATTCATGAAAAAACCATCACGCATATCCAAATTTTCACGCACCACAACTCCTAAAATCTCAGAAGCCTTAGCTGATTCCGAATTACGAATTTCCACTGAACCTCGAGTTCCTAACTCACCACGAGTTAAATCGATAATCCCGACTTTCTTTCCAAGGCTAACTTCTTTGGTAATCGTGCCACTACAACCTAATTCTACATCGTCTGGATGCGCTCCAAAAGCTAATATGTCTAATTTCATTTTCAGTTTATAAGTTTATCGTTTAAGAGTTTAAAAGGTTTTGGAAACTAAAACATTTCGCATGGTCATGGATTTGTTTTCCGTTTCAATAAATTCCTTTTCTGGATTGCTGTCTTTTGTGATGCCACAGCCTACGTAAATATTTACAACATCATTTTCTACTTCTAAACAGCGTAAATTTACGAATAAATCGGTTTGATTGTTTTTATTGTATTCACCTAAAAATCCCGCGTAATATTTTCGATTATAACCTTCATTTTTCAGAATAAAATCGATGGCTTGTTCTTTAGGCAAACCACAAACCGCTGGTGTTGGATGTAACGCTTTTATCAAATCATTCGCTTGAAAATCAGGAGTTAATTCACCCGAAATAAATGATTTTAAATGTGCTAAATTTCCAGCTGCAACTGTTTTAGCATCAGATACAATAAGATTATTTACTTTATCTTTTACTTTAGTTACAATATAATCCGTTACAAATTGTTGTTCTTCGATTTCTTTGGTGGCCCAAATTACATTTTCCGAATACAATTGCGTTCCAGCCAAAGCCACTGTTTCAAACTGATTTTGATTGATTTTTACCAATTGTTCTGGCGTTGCACCCATCCATAAACCAATTTTGGGATGAAAAAACAAATAGCGAAAAGCAGTTGGATAAGTCGAAATCAAGTTCTGAAAGGTTTCGATAATTGAAATTTGATCTTTTAAAACTATTCTTCGAGACAAAACTACTTTATCAAATTCGCCTTGTTGAATAGCCGAAACTCCTTTGGAAACTAAATCTTCAAAAGTCTCTTTTTGATTGCTTTCAGAAATGAAATTTTCAGCCGATTTTTTCTCTAAATTTTCAATATTTCCTTGCGAAAAGAAATTCCCTTCAAACGGAATTACTATTTCTTTTCCTTCATGAAAAGGCATAAATACAAATCCGGCTTGACCGATAAAATCAATAATTTCATCATTTTGATGTACGAGTAAATTCCAAACGTTTTCATTTGGTTTTACATAGCAAACAAAGGCTTTTTTTTCTGATAGAAATGTATTTATTCCTTGAAAAACTTGCATTATTGTCTTCTTGAAAGTATCATATTTGTCAATTTACACAATGAAATTAACTTTCCTTGTTCGTCAACAATTCTAATTTCCCACAAATGCAAACTTGCGCCTTTATGAACAATTTTAGCTGTAGCAGTAACCATCCCTTCGCGTTTACTCTTTAAATGATTTGCTGAAATTTCAATGCCACGAACTTCCTGTTTTTCTGGATTAATAAACATTATTGAAGCAGCACTTCCAACGCTTTCAGCTAAAGCAACTGTTGCTCCTCCATGTAATAATCCCATAGGCTGATGCACCCTTGGATTTACTGGCATTGTAGCGGTCAGAAAATCTTCTCCTGCATCTGTGTAAACTATTTCTAAGGTATTCATTAAAGTATTTTTGCTCCAATCGTTACACAATTGTAGCATTTTTTCTCTATCAAACATCATAACTTTATTTTTTGTAAAATTAAGCATTCCGAACAGAATAATTCAACTGATTTAACGTTTTAGTAAGTATTTTAAACACATTTTGTTTTTACAGATTTAAAATTAATAATTACATTTACCAAAATTAACATTACATGCGTCGTTTATTACTTTTATTACTTATAGGTTTTGCCGTTTCATTAACTTCATGCCGAAACGATTTTGATTTTGAATCAAGAACTGGTGGTTTGGAATTTTCTAAAGACACGGTTTATTTAGATACCGTTTTTACTGATATCGGCTCAAGTACTTATACACTAAAAGTGTACAACAGAAGTGATAAAAACATTTCGATTCCATCACTTCGATTAAAAGAAGGAACTGCATCAAAATACCGTCTAATGGTTGACGGAATGGCTGGTCAAGTATTTGAAAATGTTGAAATTTTGGCTAAAGATAGCATGTATATTTTTGTTTCTGTTACAGCAGAAGTTGCCGATGCAAATCCAACTGATTTTCTCTATACCGATAAAATTTTATTTGGTGATGAATTAGATCCAAATCACCAAAAAGTGGAGTTAGTTACGCTAATTCAAGATGCCTATTTTATTTATCCTGGAAGAGTTCAAAACCCAGATGAATCTTACACTTACGATGAACTAAACTTAGGTGTTGATGGAGACGGAAATCCTATTACAATTCGTGGTAGATTTTTGGAAGAGACTAATCCAATCAATGGAAACGAATTACATTGGAACAATACCAAACCTTATGTAGTGTATGGTTATGCTGCAGTTCCATCAAACAAAACCCTTGTTGTAGATGCTGGAGCGAGAATTCATTTTCATGCCGAATCAGGATTAATTGTTGCTAATAATGCTTCTATTCATGTGAATGGAACAACTTCATCAACAGAAGCCTTAGAAAACGAAGTCATCTTTGAAGGCGATCGTTTAGAGCCTGATTTTTCTGAAGTTCCTGGTCAATGGGGAACCATTTGGTTAACCCAAGGAAGTACAAATAATCAAATAAAAAATCTAACGATAAAAAATGCCACAGTAGGAATTCTAGTTTCTGGAAACGATGGCACTTCGACTCCTACTTTAGACATTGAAAATACTCAAATTTATAATTGTGCAAACGTTGGAATTTTAGCTCGTACCGGAAATATTGAAGGAAGAAATGTCGTTATCAATAATTGTGGTCAAGCTTCTTTTGCAGGAAGTTTTGGTGGAAGTTATGAATTTACACATTGTACATTTGCAAATTATTGGCCTGCACCTAACCAAGTAGGAATCTTATTAGATGATTATGATGGAAGTGCGATTTACGCATTAAATAAAGCAAATTTCAAGAACTGTATCATTCACACTTCTAGTAATTTTGGAATCAACTTTCAAAAAGAAGGAAATACTTTTAATTATAATTTCGATCATTGTTTAATCAAATTTGCCGATTTTAGTAATCAATTTACAAATAATCCGCTATATGATTTTTCAAATACCGCATTGTTTGATACTTGTTTGATTGCTAGAAATTCAACAAATAATAATCC
>NZ_JAKLJH010000110.1 GCF_023151265.1 Flavobacterium sp. | reverse complement strand
GGAATGAAAACTATCGTAACCCACACAAAAAATTCCAGCTGAAACTGCGGCTTGAATTCCATTGGTACTGTCTTCAATTACTATGCAATTTTCTTTTGGAGCTACTGATAAACTCGCAGCATGTTCAAAAATAGCAGGATGTGGTTTCGACTTTGGAAAATCTTCTCCCGAAACAATATGAGTAAAATATTGGTGTAAATTAAAACGAGTAAACACTCTATTAATCGTAACTTTTGAAGCTGAAGACGCTACGATTAGCTGAATTCCGTTTGCGTGTAATTCTTTGATTAAATCTTCTACTCCTTCAATCAAATACAAATCTTCTTTCAAATCGAAAGCTTCATTAAATAAATGACGTTTTCTTAATATTAAATCTTCCACATCTTCTTGTAAATCGAACTGTACTTTTAATTTCTGGAAAATATTTCGAGTGGAATTACCCGTAAACGAACGATACATTTCATCTGAAACTTCGATGTTTAATTCGTTAAAATGTTGGTAATACGCAAAATGATGTACCGGTTCGGTATCTACAATTACGCCATCCATATCAAAAATTACTGTTTGTACCATAAAATTTGTAAAAATTTTAGTTTTGGAACACAGATTTAAGAAATTTTAAAAATTATTATAATTTCTTAAATCTGTGTTCCAAATATATTATTTCAATTAAGATTTAGAATTCAAATTCTCTGCCATCATCCGCTAAAAGCACATTTTCAAAAATAGTTTCTGCTTCGGTTTTAAAAGGTTCGATAGAACCGTAACGTGTGGAATAATGCCCTAAAATTAAGTTTTTAGCATTCGCTAATTTTGCGATTTTGGCTGCTTCTTTCGCAGTTGCATGTTTAGTTTTCTCCGTGTATTGCATTTCCGAATCTAAGAAAGTAGATTCATGATACAACACATCAACATCTTTGATAATGGGAACAATAGATTCATCATACAAAGTATCGCTACAAAAAGCATAACTCATCGGAGCGTCTGGTGGAAACGAAAGCAATTCATTAGCAATTACTTCACCTGAATCTAATGTCACATTGCCTCCTGATTTAATTTTATCGAAATACACTTTTTCAATTTTGTATTTGGCTACTGCTTCGATATTCAAATGGCGTTTTCCTAGCTTTTCTTGAAACAAAAATCCGTTGGTATACACCCTATGATTTAACGGAATGGTTTTTACAATTACCGTTTCGTCTTCAAAAACGACTTCACTTTCTTTGGATTCTAATTCGTGGAAATATAAATTGTATCCCGTAAACGAACCCGAAGCACGTAACTGCAATAAAATGATTTCTTTAATTCCTTTTGGACCATAAACGTGCAAATCATTTTCGCGATTTAGCAACATAAAAGTCGAAATCAAACCAATTAATCCATAAAAATGATCGCCGTGCAAATGCGAAATAAAAATATGATTAATACGAGAAAACTTGATTTTGTGTTTTCGTAATTGTACTTGCGTTCCTTCGCCACAATCGATTAAAAACATATGATTTTTTATGTCTAATACTTGCGATGTTGGATTCGTTATGGTTCTTGGAGTAGCTGCATAACAGCCAAGTATTTGTAGTTTCATTTTTTAGTGTTCAGCGCATGTTCAGTCGCAGTTACTGAATACTGTAAACTGAGACTGTAAACTTTTATTAAAATCCTAAATCGCGTTCAATTTCGTCCATTTCAATCATGTCGTGAGCTTCTAAAACAGAAGGAACTACGTTTAAATAATTGGGAACTTTATCAAAATCAACTGTGTCAGTAACGATAATTATTGATTTTTTTGCTTTTTTGTGGTTTTTGGCTAAGTCTTTAAAATGCACTAAATCGGCATTGGAAATAGCTTTATCTTGCGATACATCTAAAATCAAGTTTTGTCTTTGAAATGCATGATATTCATTAGTTAACTTTTCCACAAAAGCCTCCACATTGTTGTGGGTATCTTTAATTATTGTTGTATGTCCTTTTTGATCTACTTTCATTTGTTGAATTTCTGATTTTATGCTAAGATACTAATTTTTAATCTTACTTGCCAATAAATAAATCACTGCCATTCGCACCGCAACTCCATTTTCTACTTGCTCCAATATTACCGATTGTTGTGAATCCGCTACATCTGAAGTAATCTCCACTCCTCTGTTAATTGGACCTGGATGCATGATTACGATTTCTTTATTTAGCGAATCTAATAATTCTTTAGTAACTCCGTATTGTTGGGTATATTCCCTTGTCGTTGGAAAATAACTCACATCTAAACGCTCGTTTTGAACGCGAAGCATATTTGCTACATCTGCCCATTCTAAAGCTTTTCTTAGATTTGGTTCAACCGTAACTCCAAGTGATTCAATATATTTTGGAATTAATGTTTTTGGTCCGCACACTTTTACTTCGGCGCCTTGCATTTGAAGAGCGAAGATATTTGATAATGCTACTCTTGAGTGTAAAATATCCCCTACGATTACGATTTTCTTTCCACCAACATCGCCTAATTTTTCTCTAATTGTAAAACTATCTAATAAGGCTTGTGTTGGGTGTTCGTGTGCTCCATCTCCAGCATTTACAACACTTGCTCCAATATTTTGTGATAAAAAATGAGCAGCTCCAGGACTGCTATGACGCATCACCACCATATCTACTTTCATAGATAGAATGTTATTTACCGTATCAATTAAAGTTTCTCCTTTTTTTACCGAAGATTGTGCTGCCGAAAAACTAATAACATCCGCTGAAAGTCGTTTTTGAGCTAATTCAAAAGATAATTTAGTTCTCGTACTGTTTTCAAAGAAAATGTTTGCAATCGTAACATCTCGTAAAGATGGTACTTTTTTGATTGGTCGATTGATAACTTCTTTGAAATGGTCAGCCGTTTCGAAGATTAAATCAATATCTTGTTTGGTAATATATTTTATTCCGATTAAATGATTTACTGATAATTCTTTCATTTATATGTAGTTGTGTGTTTGTAGTTATGTTATTTTGTTATTAGATAAACAGCATCTTCTCCATCGTTTTCAAGCCATTTTACTAATACTTTTTCGTTATTTATGGCATCTACTTGTCTTCCTCTATAATCGGGTTGAATAGGTAAATGACGACTAAATCTTCTGTCGATTAAAGTTAAAAGTTCTACTTCTGATGGTCTTCCAAAGGATTGAATCGCAGTTAAAGCGGCATTGATACTTCTTCCTGTATATAAAACATCATCAATAAAAACTACTTTTTTATCTTCTACTAAAAAATCGATTTGGGTTTTGTTGGCTTCTAAAGGTTTTTCGCCTCTTCTAAAATCATCGCGAAAGAAAGTAATATCTAAAAATCCCAATTGAATGTTGGAAACTTGATATTCTGATTCTAAAATTTGTTTGATTCTTTCGGCTAAAAATTTACCTCTTGGTTGTAAACCGATTAAGATAGTATTTGAGAAATCTAAATGATTTTCAATTAGTTGACAAGCTAATCGATGTAAGATAATGTGTACTTCTTTTGAAGTGAGCAAAACTTTTTGACTCATAGTGTGTTGTTTGTACAAATTTAGAATTTATATTTCTAATAGCAATTGTAATGTAAAAAAAATCCCGTTACTATAATTAGCAACGGGATTGATATTAAGAATACATTTTCTTTCTTAATTCTTTGATTTTTTCATCTTCTAAATACTCATCAAATGTCATGTATCTGTCGATAGCGCCATTTGGTGTTAATTCTAAGATTCTGTTTCCTACAGTTTGCGCAAATTCGTGGTCATGCGTTGTAAATAAAACCGAACCTTTGAAATTATTTAATGAATTATTAAAAGCGGTAATCGATTCTAAGTCCAAGTGATTCGTTGGTTCGTCTAACATTAACACGTTAGCTCTAATCATCATCATTCGAGATAACATACAACGTACTTTTTCTCCTCCTGATAAAACGTTACATTTTTTCAAGGCTTCTTCTCCTGAGAAAATCATTTTTCCTAAGAATCCACGAACATAAACTTCATCGCGTTCTTCTTCGGTTTTTGCCCATTGGCGTAACCAATCTACTAAGTTTAAATCTACACCATCAAAAAACTCATGATTATCAACTGGTAAATACGACTGTGTAGTGGTAATTCCCCAATCAAATGTTCCTGCATCTGGAGTCATTTTGTTATTTAAGATTTCGTAAAAAGCAGTTGTTGCTCTTGAGTCTTTAGAGAAAACTACAATTTTATCGCCTTTAGCCATGTTTAAATCAACATTTTTAAACAATGTTTCTCCATCAACTGAAGCTGCTAAATCTTGTACATTTAAAATTTGATCTCCTGCTTCTCTTTCCGTATCGAAAATAATCGCTGGATATCTTCTGCTTGAAGGCTTAATCTCGTCTAAATTTAATTTTTCAATCATTTTTTTACGAGAAGTTGCTTGTTTCGATTTTGCCACATTCGCACTAAAACGACGAATAAATTCTTCTAATTCGGCTTTTTTCTCTTCCGCTTTCTTATTTTGTTGTGCTTTCTGACGTGCTGCTAATTGCGAAGATTCGTACCAAAACGTATAATTTCCAGAATAATGTGTGATTTTTCCGAAATCAATATCTGAAACGTGTGTACAAACCGCATCTAAAAAGTGACGGTCATGCGATACTACTAAAACCGTATTTTCATAATTCGCTAAGAAATTCTCTAACCAACCAATGGTTTCAAAATCCAAGTCGTTGGTAGGCTCATCCATAATCAACACATCTGGATTTCCGAATAAAGCTTGTGCTAATAACACACGAACTTTTAGTTTTCCGTCCAAATCAGCCATTAAAGTATAATGATGTTCAGCACCAATTTCTAAGTTAGATAGCATCGTTGCTGCATCGCTTTCTGCATTCCAACCGTTCATTTCGTCAAACTGCAATTGCAATTCTCCAATTCTGTTGGCGTTTTCATCTGTATAATCGGCATACAAAGCATCCATTTCTGTTTTAATAGCATGTAATACTTTATTTCCCATTAAAACTGTTTCCAAAACAGTGTGTTCGTCAAATAAGTTGTGATTTTGGTTTAAAACCGACATACGTTTTCCTGGTTCAAGAATTACTCTACCAGACGTTGGTTCCATTTCACCTGCAATAATTTTCATGAAGGTAGATTTCCCCGCACCATTGGCTCCAATGATTCCGTAGCAGTTACCTTGTGTGAACGTTGTATTTACTTCATCGAATAAAATTCGTTTCCCAAATTGAACCGATAAATTTGAAACTGTTAACATTTTTGTATTTTTTTATAAAACTGTTGCAAAAGTACTAAAAATAGTAGATTTTTGAACACAATAATTTAGAATTAATATAGGTTTATTTTAACTGTACATTAACAACAAGATTTGAATATAACTGATACATTTGTTCAGAATTAATAATCAAGTACATGATTAAAAATTACATAAAATACTTTTTACCCCTATCTATCGTCCTTTTCTCTACTTTAACTTCTTGTAAAAGAGTCTTTAAGGAAGATGATTATGTTTCGTATTTTGGAGGAGAAATCTTAAATCCTCAAGAGAAATATATATTGTTTTTAAAAGATGATGAAGTTATTGATACGATTTATTTGGATAAAAACAATCGTTTCATGCACAAATTTGATTCGTTAGCTCCTGGTTTATATACATTTAAGCATAATCCTGAATATCAATATGTTTATTTTGACAAGAACGATAGTTTAATGGTTCGTGTAAATACCTTTGATTTTGATAATTCAGTAGTTTTTTGTGGTCGTGGTGATGAAAAGAATAATTTCTTAATGGAATTATTTTTAAAAAACGAAGCCGATCGCTCGATTATGTATGACAATTTTGATAAAGACGTAAAAAGTTTTATCAAGAATATCGATTCTAGTTTTGCTATTCGCAAGTCATTTTACTTAAAACGAAAAGCTGAAATTGGTTGGGACGAAAATTTTGACATCGTAGCAAAAGCAAGTTTAGACTTTCATCACATTACCAAAAAAGAGATTTACCCTTACGCACATCAATTTAGAACTGGTGAAAACATTAGAGCTAGTTTACCAAAAGATTATTACAATCACAGAAAAAATGTTGATTTCAATAATGCGGTTTTAACAAATTACTCTCCTTACATTAAATATGTAAATGTTATGTTGAACAATGTTGCTTTACAAAGTAACAAGGAAGATTTAAATGAAAATTCGTTAGAAAACAACATCACAAAATTAAATATTACTGATACTTTAATTAAAAATCAAAAAGTAAAAAATGTAGTATTGAATAATGTAGCCATGATGTACTTGTTAGAAGATCAAAACATGTACAACAACCAAAAATTTATTGAACGTTATTTACAGTTAACTACTGACAAAGAAAATAAAAAGGAAATTTCCGAAATTTACAATTCAGTTCAGAATTTAAAAGTGGGTAATCGTTTGCCTAAAATTGAATTGGTTGATACTGTTTATAAACCGTTAGACATAAATACTGTTATTAACAAACCAACCGTTTTATTCTTTTGGACAAGTCATGCTGAATCTCATTTTGCAGCTTCTCATAGAAAAGTAATGGAATTACAGGCAAAATATCCAGCTTATGAATTTATTGCTATCAATGTAAATGATAATGTCGCTAATTGGAAAAACGCATTAAAAAAATACAATTTTGAAGGCGTAAAAGAATTACACGCTGTTGATTTTGAAACAATAAGAAAACAATGGGTCATCACAAAAATTCACAGAATTATCATCTTAAATGCAGATGGAACTATTAAAAATGGATTTGCGAATTTGTTTGACGTGAATTTTGAACAGAATTTGAAATAAAATTAGTATTGTTTTTTGGATAACCATTACTAATTAAAAAAGCGTTCTAAATTAGAACGCTTTTTGCTTTTTATATTCTTCAGAAATTATTTATTCCCTTTTTCGTAATCTGCAATAAACTGAGCAATTCCGATATCTGTTAATGGATGTTTTAATAATCCTGTGATTGATGATAAAGGTCCAGTCATAACATCAGCACCAATTTTAGCACAGTTAATTACGTGCATGGTGTGACGTACAGAAGCTGCTAAAATTTGAGTTTCAAATCCGTAGTTATCATAAATTTGACGAATTTCATCAATTAAATTTAAACCATCTGTAGAAACATCATCTAATCTTCCTAAGAAAGGCGAACAATATGTTGCTCCCGCTTTTGCAGCTAATAACGCTTGTCCAGCAGAGAAGATTAAAGTTACATTGGTTTTAATTCCTTTATCAGAGAAATATTTACAAGCTTTTACACCTTCTTTAGTCATAGGTAATTTCACTACGATTTGTTCGTGTAAGTCAGCTAATTCCTCACCTTCTCTAATCATACCTTCTAAATCCATTGCATTTACTTCTGCACTAACATCACCGTCAACAATGTTGCAAATGTCTACGTAATGTTTTAGGATATTGTTTTTTCCTGTAATGCCTTCTTTAGCCATTAACGATGGGTTTGTAGTAACACCATCTAAAATTCCTAATTCTTGTGCTTCTTTAATTTGCTCTAAATTAGCTGTGTCAATAAAAAATTTCATCTTTTTAAATTTTAAAGTATTGTGTGTTGTTTTGAAATGCAAAAGTACGAATAAAAAATTCCAAATTCAAGGGCAAGTGTAAGTTCAAAATCAAATTCAAAATAAGGTGAAATTTAATTCTTCAAATTCAATTTCATCATGATGTCAATTTGTTCGTCATCTCCCAATTTGAAAATATGTTTGTCAAATTCAACAAAACCATTTTTCTTATAAAAACTAATTGCGCGTGGATTTTCTTCCCAAACACCTAACCAAACATAATCAGCGTTTTTCTGCTTAGCAACTTCAATGGCTTTATCATACAATAACTGTCCAACACTTTTACCATGAAATTCTTTTGAAACATAAATTCGTTCAATTTCTAACGCTTTATTATCCTTTAATTCGGTTTGAGATTCGCCAAAATTAAGTTTCAAATAACCAATTACTTCTGCATCAAGAAAAGCAAAATAAAATTCTGCATTTATATTGGTAAGTTCGGTGGTTAATTTTTCTATTGAGAAGCCTTCATCCAAATATTTTTGCATATTTTCTTCTGAATTACTTTCCGAGAATGTTTCAAAAAAAGTTTGTCTTCCTATTTTTTGAAGTTTTTCAATGTCTTGTAATTCGGCTTTTATAATGGAAATATTCTGCATGATCAAATTTTAAGTTAAAGATTCAGAAATTATAAAACAATTACGTTTTGAATACTATTATCATATTCTATAAATTTTCCAACACCGTCTGTTCTAAATATATTTGGTAAATTTTGTATATTTTGATAAGTTGAAAATATTCTTGGAACTACATCTTGAGCTAATAAAGCATGATTTTCTAAAGAAAAAAAGTATTCAACAAAACAGTAATTATAATCTATTTTGTCATAGTATATTGATTCTATTTCATTTGCATCAATATTTTCTTTAATCCAAGTTTCTAAATTTTCTAGTTCTGTAAATTCTCCTTCTAAAATTATCGAGTAATTATATTTTGATAATAGTAATTCACGTTCATCTTTATATGAATCTAAATCATTACCATATTCTATCAACATTTCTCGATATGTACTGTTTTTCATTTGCGATTTTAATTATAATCAGCTACAACTTATAATGATTCATCAACATTTTTTCATAAATTGTATCAGGTAAAATACGTTTTAAAACAATAGAAAACTTTTGCATGAAAGCCCCAACTTTATAATGTACTTTTGGTTTATCGGTTTTAATGATTGCAAAAATTGCTTCTGCCATTTCGTTTGGATTACTACCGCTGTCAACGTGCGAATCCATTTCTTTCAAGGTGTTTCCGTAAGGAACTTCATAAGCTGAACCTTTAACCACCGGAGCATGATAACGTCCTGCGGCAATATTAGTGGCAAAATCACCTGGAGCTACATTCGTTATTTGGATTCCGAAGGATTTTACTTCCATTCGCAAGGCTTCCGTAATTAATTCTAAAGCGCCTTTTGAAGCCGAATAAATCCCACGATAAGGCAAATTATTTCGGATTTCCTCTGTTGGAATTTCTTCGATTGGTCCCGTAATTCCTACTCCAGCATTATTAATTACAATATCCAATCGACCTGATTTTTGAATAACTTCGGCTACGCAATTGACAATACTTTGTTTATCGCGAACATCTAAAGCTACTAATGAAAATATCGAATTAGTGATTTTTTCAGGATTTCGGCTAGTGCCATACACTACAAAACCTTTTTGATGTAAAAACTCGCCAATTGATTTTCCAATTCCTGATGAACCACCTGTAATTAATACTACTTTACTCATTTTAGTGTGAATTATATTGCGAAAATACGGCTTTAAATTATTTCAAGGAAATTCCTAAACCAACTTTCTCCGAAAGCAAGACTTTTCCTTTTTCGATAGTGCTTCCAAAAGCGATGTCGTTGGCAATTAAATTTGCGCCATCTAAATCTACATAATCTACTAATGGAACCAAAACCGCTCCGGCTGAAATTCCAACGGTAGATTCCGTCATGCAACCTATCATGATTTTAAAATCGTTTGCTCGCGCTTCTTTAATTAGTTCTAAAGCTGGAGTTAATCCGCCCGTTTTGACTAATTTGATGTTAATGGTTTTATAATGTGATTTTAAATCGGAAAGTTTGGTTTGTTCTTGGCAATCTTCATCGGCCATCCAATTCGCAAATTTGGAAGCATTCAAATGACTGTAATTTGAAATTCCGACTTTCATAGGTTGCTCAATATAAGTAAATTCTGCTGATAACGGATTTTCTTCCAATTGTTGACATTCGGAAATAGAAAAACTTCCGTTGGCGTCTAAAGCGATTTCTTTATCGCAATTCAACAATAAATTCAATGCTTTTTCATCGTAATGATTCCATTTTACTTTGAATTTATTCCAATCGGATTTTGCTATTTTTTGCAATTGCTCTTCTATTGGAGCGACACTTATGGTGATGGAAGATTCTGGTAATTGCTGTATTTCAATCGAATTCAATTCTAAGAAACTCTTGCTTTCTAACTTCCCAAATAAATCCCAATACGCACAATCTAAAGCCGACCGTAAAAAAGAATGCAATTGTAAACTTTCTAAAAAAGCATAAAATTCAGAAGGATGCTTTAGAGATTGTTTTTCGATTTGAGCTTGAATTTCGGCTAATTTCTGAGTGAAATCGACTAAATTAATTCCGTAGTAATCAATAGCTGTACATTCACCATAACCAGTTTTTCCATTTTTGGAAAGCGAAACAATTAAGGCTTCTCTAAACGAGTAACTTCCATAACTAATTGAAAACGTTTCTTTTAGTTGTAAGCGAATAATTTGCCAAGTGATTTGCATAGGAATTAGAATTGATGTA
>NZ_JAKLJH010000109.1 GCF_023151265.1 Flavobacterium sp. | reverse complement strand
TCATTATGGTGACACTTTTGAGAAAGCTAATGCCAAAAGGAGAAATCAGAATGATATTAACAGGAATTGTTGTTATCGCAGCTAATGCTGGAGGAGCTTTTAGTCCGATTGGTGACGTTACTACAACTTTATTATGGATTGGAGGGCAAGTAAGTTCTTTTGGAATTGTGAAAGCCTTGATTTTACCTTCTACTATGGTATTGTTAGTGCCTGTTATAATTGCAAGTTTTAGGATGAAAGGTTTTGCTGTTTTACGTGCTCAAGTTTCAATGGCTCAAGTGCGTCAGGAAGAGAAGATGAGAGGAAGTATGAGTGTTTTTATCGCAGGAGTTTTAGGTTTAGTTATGGTTCCAGTAATCAAAACATTAACTGGATTACCACCTTTTATTGGTGTTTTAATCTCATTGTCAATGGTTTCTTTAGTTTCGATAATGTATCACAGAAAGAAAACACAAGAAGAAAAAGATAAGTTTTCAGTTGCATACGCTTTAACAAAAGTAGATATTAGTTCAATTCTTTATTTCATGGGAATCTTATTAATGGTATTTGCTTTGCAAGAAGTAGGTGTTTTGAGAGAAATGGCAGATTTCTTAATTAAAACTTTACCAAATACAGATTCTATGATTGTAGCAATAGGAGTTTTATCTTCAATTGTAGATAACGGAAGTTTAGTTGCTGCAACGCAAGGAATGTTCTCATTAGCAGATTATCCAATGGATCACACTTTATGGGAATTTATCGCTTTATGTGCAGGAACAGGTGGAAGTATGTTAGTAATTGGTTCTGCTGCAGGAATAGCCGTAATGGAGAAAGAAAGAATCACATTTATGTGGTATTTAAAAAAGATAACACCTTTAGCTATTGCGGGTTATGTTGCTGGAATTGTAACATATTTAGTTCAAGTGCTACTAATGCATTAAAATGAATTAATATGAAACCTCTATTCTTGTTGATACTTTTTAGTTTATCAAGTTCTATTTTTGCTCAAGATTCCAATCCAAAAAAAGTGGTAGATGATTTTTTTACAGCTTTCCATGCAAAAGATACTGTTGCTTTAAGAGAATTATGCCATCCTGAAATTGTAATGCGAACAGTTGCTAATACAAAAGAAGGTTATAAATTAAAAGACGAAAAGTTTGATGAGTTTTTAAATTCAATTGCAACAATTCCGGCGAATTTGAAAATATTCGAAAAATTACTTGATTATAAAGTAGAAATTGATGGCAACTTAGCACACGTTTGGACTCCGTATGAATTTTACGTAAATGATAAGCTAAGTCATATTGGAGCTAATGCTTTTACTTTGTATAACGACAATGGAAAATGGCAAATTATTCATTTAATTGATACCAGAAGAAAGAAATCTTTATAAAATCTTTATACTTATTAGCACTTCTTTTATACGCTATTTATAAAACCCAACTTATCTTTGCCAAGTAATTCAATGGTAAAGTTTTAAAGCGTGTTTAGTAGAACATCAAATCTTAATAATCAGTATATTTTCAGCATAATATTAGTGGTGCTGGTTTCGCTTGCATGCTTTGCATTTAAAGAAATTATTGGTTATAAGGTTATTGCTTTTATTCTTTTGGTTACCGTTTCTTTTGTAGCCATGTTTTACAGAATTGTTCCCACATTATTAGCTGCTGTTTTGAGTGCTTTAATTTGGAATTTCTTTTTTATCAAACCTTATTTTACATTTCATATTGGAAATACTGAAGACAAATTTATGTTCTTTATGTATTTTGTAATTGCTTTAATTAATGCAGTTTTAACGTTTAAGATCAGACAAATTGAACGAATTGCGAATGAAAAAGAGTCCAAATTAAAATCCATAAAACTCTACAATACACTTTTAGATAGTTTATCGCACGAATTAAAAACGCCTATTGCTGCTATTATTGGTTCAACCGATGCGCTTCAAAGCAATGCAATTATGTCCGACAATCAGAAAGAAAAATTATTGGAAGAAATTTCGATTGCTTCTTTGAGATTAAATAATCAAGTTGAGAATTTACTCAATATGTCGCGATTAGAATCAGGTGTTATCGTTGCCAAAATGGATTGGGTTGACGTAAATGAGATTGTTTACGAAGTAATTAGAGCTTTAAAAATCAAATCGTATTCACAAAAAATAATAGTTATTGCTCCCGAAAATTTACCACTTTTTAAATTAGATTACGGTTTAACAGAGCACGTTATTTATAATTTATTGAACAATGCCATAATTTATACACCCGAAAAAAGTACTATAACAATCAATTTATCATATACTGAAGATACATTGCAAATTATAATTTTAGATGAAGGAAATGGTTTTCCAGAAGATGAGATTGCCTTTGTTTTTGATAAATTTTACCGACTTAAAAATTCGCGACCAGGTGGTTCTGGTTTAGGATTATCAATTGTAAAAGGTTTTGTTGAAGCGCAAAACGGAACTGTAACATTAGAAAATAGATTAGAAGGTGGAGCAAAATTCATAATCAAAATTAAAACTGAAGTTTCAAAATTTAATCCGACAGAAAATGAATAAGCGCCAAATTTTAGTTATAGATGATGAATCGCAAATCAGAAAACTTTTAGAAATTACTTTAAGTACGAATGATTTTGAAGTAAAATTAGCCGAAAATGGTTTAGAAGGTATACGTTTTGCAGCTACTTTTCAACCTGATTTAATTATGCTTGACTTGGGTTTACCCGATGTTGATGGTCAAAAAGTATTACAACAATTGCGAGAATGGTATTCGAATCCCATCATGATTTTATCGGTTAAAAGCGAAGAATCAGAAATTGTAAAAGCGTTGGATAATGGAGCAAATGATTATTTAATTAAGCCTTTTAGAACGCAAGAATTATTAGCAAGAGTGCGTTCTCACATGAGAAATCACATCAAAGAAGCTTCGGAACCAGTTATTAGTTCATCTAATTTTTCGATTGATTTGATAACCCGAATCGTAAAAGTGAATAACGAAGAAGTTAAATTAACTCAAACAGAGTTTAATTTACTAGCCATTTTGGCAAAAAACGAAGGAAAAGTATTAACACATCAATACTTATTAAAGGAAATTTGGGGAAAAAGTTATAGCGACCAAACCCAATATCTACGAGTGTTTGTAGCACAATTAAGAAAAAAAATTGAGAAAGATGCCAATCATCCCGAAATAATTCTCACCGAAAGCGGAATTGGTTATCGATTTATTCTGACATAAAAAATCATTACATATGGAAAATTCAGACAGCAACACAGCTAATGTGCCAAGCAACAGCGATAGTTTGTCTTTAAATAACGCAATTAATCCTCCACAATCTAACTCAAATTCAGATTATTGGCTTCGAGAATTTATCAAAATTAATCAATGCCCACAACGAGAAGATCCTTTAGAAAATCAACTTAACGATTTGAGTTTAGTAGCTGAAAAACTCGGATTAGTTCATGCTTCGCACTTTATTAAAAACTATTATAAATTTAAAATTGAAAAATAATAATGCCTAAAACTTTATTTCAAACCGTAAGACGCGAATACTTAAAATTTCATTTGCGATTAAATCCCCAACAAAGTTTGTTTTTTGGATTTTTCTTGTACATGGTCTTGGGTTGGATTTTTCTATCCTTACCATTTTCACAGAAAATTCCAACAGATTTTATTGACACTCTTTTTACATCCACATCAGCGCTTTCCACCACAGGATTGGCAACGGTAAGTACGTTTGACAATTATACTTTTTTTGGACAATTCATAATTCTAACATTGATTCAAATTGGCGGAATTGGTTATATGACGTTAACGACTTATATTTTACTTTCTACCACAAAACAAATTACGCATTGGCATAAAAAAATTATGCATAACGAGTTTACCATGCCAAAAGAATTTAAAATTCAGGATTTCTTAAAATCGGTTATCGTATTTACATTTATTATAGAAATCATTGGAGCTGTTTTATTTTATTTCGCTTTTAAGCCTATTCATTCCGATACTTTTTTTACTGTTTGGACAAGTATTTTTCATAGTGTTTCCTCTTTTTGTACCGCTGGATTTAGTTTGTACAATACTAGTTTTGAAGCTTATGCAACCAATACTTTTTTAAATGGAATTGTACTTTTTTTGACTATTTCAGGAGGATTAGGATTTATTGTAGTAACTGATATTTGGTATTATTTTTCAAAAAAATCGAATTCCATTTCGTTTACTACAAAAATGATTACACTATCGTTCTTTGGCGTTTTGTTTATTGCAACTGCAATTACTTTTTTTGGAGAAAGTACCATACAACATTATCCAGTTTTTGAACGATTAGAAATTGCAGCTTTTCAAACTGTTAATGCAATATCTACAGCGGGTTATAATTCAATTCCTTTAAGTAATTTGACCTTGGGTGTTTTACTTACAATTATTTTTCTAATGTACGTTGGAGCAGCGCCTTCAAGTACGGGTGGTGGTATGAAAATTACAACTTTAACTGCAGTAATTGCAATTGTAAAGAGCAAAGTAAGAAATCAAGCAAAAGTGACTTATTTAGGTAAAAAAATTCCAGCTGACCGATTAGAAATGGCAGTTTCGACCTTTATTTTTTATACGGCAATTTTATTTTTTAGTGTATTTTTGTTGAGCTTTACAGAAAATCATTCTTTAGAAAAGTTACTATTTGAAGCTACTTCAGCCATTGGAACCGTTGGTTTAAGTATGGGAATTACCGGAAGTTTATCGGTTTGGGGAAAAATAATTTTAATTAGCATCATGTTTATTGGAAGGGTAGGCGTGATTACTTTTGGATTAGCCATTTTAGCTAAAAAACAACATAAAAAAATTGACAATGAAACAGATTTGGCTGTATAGTATGGTACTTTTATCTTTTTTAGGAAACGCTCAAGAAAAAGATTCATTAAAAATTAAAGTCTCTGGTTTTTTAGAAACGTATTATGCGTACGATTTTAGCAATCCAACAACGGATACTAAACTTCCATTTATGTATAATTACAACCGTCACAACGAGTTTAATGTGAATAATGGATTAATTCGTACGCAATTGCAATACAGAAATGCTTATGCTTCAATTGCTATTCATGCTGGAACATATGTTGATGACAATTACGCTTCGGAAGACATTAAATTATTGAGCGAAGCTTATGTAGGAATGTATTTGAATGACAATAAAAAGTCATCTATTGAAGTCGGGATCATGCCAAGTTACATCGGATTTGAATCGGCAACAACGGCTACCAATTTGACTCTAACACGTTCTATTTTAGCGGAAAATTCGCCTTATTTTATGACGGGAGTAAAGTGTAATTACAAACCAAATGACAAATGGAGTTTTTCGGGATTGGTAACGAATGGTTGGCAACGCATTAACAAACCACAAAAAGACGTTGCTCCCGCTTTAGGAACTCAAATTGTATACAAACCTTCTGAAAAATCCACATTGAATTGGAGTACTTTTATAGGAAAAGAATTCTATGGAACCGAATTGGCAATGCGTTATTTCAACAATTTGTATTGGGATAACACCTGGAATTCAAAATGGCGCACCATTTTAGGATTTGATTTCGGAATTCAAGACAGTTCTTCTCTAAATGATAAACATTTGTATTGGATGAGTCCCGTTTTGATTGCGCAATATTCGATAAATCCAAAATGGCAAACCGCTTTTCGGGTGGAATATTATCAAGATGAAGATAATGTGATTATTGCAACTTCAGATGCATTTAAAACATCAGGAGCTTCCATAAACTTTGATTATTTGCCTAATTCAAAAGTAAAATTAAGAACCGAAGCCCGTTATTTAGATTCTAAAGAAGCTATTTTCTTCGATAATAAATCCAATAACTTTTTTGTTACTACGAGTTTAAGCTTTGAGTTTTAATAAGTCTCTTATCTATTAGAAAAGCCAACAAAGTTCCTATTACATAACAAAGCAAGTCCAACCAAAGGAAGCCTTCGCCCAAAATGTAATGCCCTAAAGTGGTTTTTCTAATAGCTAGTAACCAATCGATTTGAACCAATTGCAAGACTTCAATCCCAAAACAAAAAAGTAAACTCAATAGGAGCGAGGTTGATTTTTTCGAATCCATAATTAAAAATCGAAATCCGAAATAAATCAAAACAGCATATAAAACATCTCCAATAAATAATGGAATGCCTGATATTTTCCTTGAAAGTATTCCAAGAATCAAAACCAATAAAATAAGGATAAAATAATTTAGGCGATTACTTTTCATTAACAATCTGCTAATCCAACTGCAACCGCTAATCCACCTTCTGAAGTTTCTTTGTATTTAGTATTCATATCCTTTGCAGTTTCCCACATCGTATTGATTACTTTATCCAAAGGCACTTTTGCATTTAAAGCATCGGTTTCTAATGCTAATTCGGCTGCGTTTATAGCTTTAATTGCACCCATAGTATTTCTTTCAATACACGGAATTTGTACCAAACCACCAATTGGGTCACAAGTTAATCCCAAGTGATGTTCCATTGCAATTTCGGCCGCCATGGTAACTTGAGCTGGAGTTCCGCCCATTAATTCACATAAAGCGGCGGCTGCCATAGCACTTGAAACGCCAATTTCCGCCTGACAACCACCCATAGCAGCTGAAATGGTTGCTCCTTTTTTGAAGATAGAACCAATTTCGCCTGCTACCATTAAAAATTGCTTGATTTCTTTTTCGCCCGCTTCATGATTTTCGATTACCAAATAATACATCAAAACCGCAGGAATTACTCCCGCACTTCCATTTGTTGGAGCTGTAACCACACGACCTAACGAAGCATTTACTTCATTTACTGCCAAAGCAAAACAACTTACCCATTTTAGAATCTGACGGAATTTAACTTCGGTTTGTCTGATGATTTGCAACCACGAATATGGGTCTTCATAAGGTAAAACACCAATTAAATTTTTGTGCATGTCATACGCTCGTCTTCGAACATTAAGTCCACCAGGAAGAATGCCTTCCGAATGACAACCAATGTACATACATTCTAGCATCGTGTCCCAAATGCGAAGTAATTCGTTGTGAATTTCTTCTTCGCTGCGCATGGTTTTCTCGTTTTCGTAAACGATTTCAGATATTTTTTTATTTTCGGCTACACAAAAAGCCAATAATTCATCTGCTTTTTCTACTGGAAATGGAAAAGTATGTAAAATTTCTTCTTTGTGATGGTCTTCTTTTTCTTTTACTACAAAGCCGCCACCAATAGAATAATAGGTTTCTGAATAAGTCTCGGTATCAGTTTTGGCTGTAAAAGTTAATCCGTTAGCATGAAAAGGTAAAAAGTTTCGGTTGAAAACAATATCAGTTTCAAAACAAAACGGAATTAAAATTTCATTTCCTAAGAAAATTTCTTTCTTGTTTTTGATGGCAGAAATAATCACATCAATGCTTTCCACCGGAATATATTCTGGGTCAGCACCACTTAAACCTAGCATTACTGCTAAATCTGTTGCGTGCCCTTTTCCTGTTAATGATAAGGAACCATATAAATCTACTTTGACACCAATTATATTATCAATTAGATTGCGATTGCGCAATTCTTTTAAAAATTGTTCGGCAGCACGCCATGGTCCAAGAGTGTGAGAACTCGATGGTCCAACACCAATCTTTAACATATCAAAAACAGAAATACATTCCATAAATAGTTCTTTAGTATAGCAAAGATAGTTTTTAAAATTGAAATTATGCAACACGTAAAACAGTTCAATTGTTATAAATCTTTTGAATTAATAACATAAAATTGGGATTTGGTTTCCTTCTTTTTTAGTTCTTTTGCAAAAAAAAGTAATGCCAATAAATAAGTATTTTTTAGCTGCTCTTGTTGCCTTTGTTATTTGGGGATTTTTCAGTTTGGCTTTGAAGCCTTTAACAGATTATGCTTCATTAGATATTTTATTCTTTCGAGTTTTTATTGCTACGGCTTTCTTATTGGGAATCAATTTGTTTTTTAGAAAATCAGTTGTAGTTGAAGCGAAGAATACCTTCAAAGAACTTTCAAAGAAAAAACAAAAATCAGCTGTAATCATGACGATTGTTGGCGGATTTTTGTTAGTATTAAATTGGTTTTTATTTATTTATGCGGTGAATCATGTGAGTTTACAATCGGCTTCTTTCGCCTATATTATTTGTCCAATTTTAACCACCGTTTTGGCTTTTATATTATTGAAAGAAAGAATCGATGTCTGGCAATGGATTGCAGTAGGATTATGTGTAATTAGTTGTGTAATATTGTCTTACGGTAATTTCAAAGATTTGATTTACAGCGTGATAATTGCTTTAAGTTTCGGATTGTATTTAGTTTCCCAAAGAAAGAATAGTGATTTCGATAAATTCTTGATATTGACCATTCAAATGGTGATTTCATCAGCTATTTTATTACCGTTTTATCCGAGTTATGGTGGAGCAGTTCCAACCGAATTTTTGTTTTATTCACTACTTTTAATTATTGTAATTGTCTTCACGATTATTCCTTTATTCCTGAATTTATATGCTTTGAAAGGATTAAATTCGTCAACTGTTGGGATATTAATGTACACCAATCCGTTGATTCATTTCTTTTTAGCGATATTTTATTTTAAAGAATCGGTTTCGGTTGCCCAAATTGTTTCTTATTCTTTGATTTTGATTTCTATTGTGGTCTTTAATGTCGCTAATTTTAAAAATCTAAGACAGAATAGACTCAAATAATCACCATAAAACGACATTTTGTCAGTTTAAAAAACCTGACAAAAGCTGTTTTCTGTCAATTTTCATTATTTTTCGTAATGGCATAATCCTTGAATTAGAGTCATCGAGTTTAAAATTGAAATTTAAAATCTAACAAGTATAAAAATGAGCAAAATTATTGGAATCGACTTAGGAACAACCAACTCATGTGTGGCTGTAATGGAAGGTGGAGAACCTGTTGTAATTGCAAACGCAGAAGGTAAAAGAACAACACCATCTGTAATTGCATTTGTAGAAGGTGGAGAAATTAAAGTTGGAGATCCGGCAAAAAGACAAGCAGTAACTAACCCAACAAAAACGATTGCTTCTGTAAAACGTTTCATGGGGAATAAGTATTCTGAAAGTGCAAAAGAAGCTTCAACTGTAGCTTACAAAGTGGTTAAAGGTGACAACGATACGCCACGTGTTGATA
>NZ_JAKLJH010000108.1 GCF_023151265.1 Flavobacterium sp. | reverse complement strand
GGCTGTTGGAGCTGTAAACATAACATTTACTTTATGCTCAGCAATAACACGCCAAAACGTACTCGCATCAGGAGTTCGGATTGGTTTTCCTTCGAATAAAACAGTAGTATTTCTATTAATTAATGGTCCGTAAACTATATAACTGTGTCCTACTACCCAACCCACATCAGAAGCGGCCCAAAAAACATCGCCTTCTTTTGCATCGTAAATATGTTGCATTGAAAATTTAAGTGCTGTAGCATAACCACCTGTATCTCTGACTATTCCTTTTGGTTTTCCAGTTGTTCCAGAAGTGTATAAAATATACAAAGGATGTGTCGCATTTACGGGAATACAAGGTGTTTCTTCCGAACCGTAAACTAAAGCATCATAATCGACATCGTATTTTTTAAATGGAACTCTAGCTCCTAATTTTCTATTGAAAACGACTACTTTTTCAGGTTTGTGATTCGCTAATTCGATAGCTTCATCTACTAATGGTTTGTAAGCAATTAATCTATCGATTTCAATTCCTGATGAAGCGGTGATAATGGCTTTTGGCTCGCAATCATCAATACGAATCGCTAATTCATGTGGTGCAAAACCTCCAAAAACTACCGAATGCGTTACTCCTATTCGTGCGCAAGCCAACATAGCGAAAGCAGCTTGAGGAATCATTGGCATGTAAATTACAGCAGTGTCACCTTTTTCTAAACCAAGTGACAATAAACCTCCAGCTAATTTGGCTACTTCGGTTTTTACTTCGTTAAATGTATACTTTTTAACAGTTTGTGTAACGGGTGAATCATAGATGATTGCTACTTGTTCGCCATAACCATCTTGAATGTGTTTATCAACGGCAAGATAACAAGCGTTTAAATTTCCATCAGCAAACCATAAGGGATAGCCGTTTTTATCGGTTGATAAAATGTTGGAAGGTAAATTATACCATTCTAATTGATTGGCTTGTTCCTTCCAGAATTCTTCAGAAGAAGTAATACTTTTATTGTATATATCGCAATAATTCATTTGTATTATTCAATTTATGTGATTTATTTTCTTTAGTAAATGTAGAAAATAAAATAATGCTAAATGAATTAATGTTGCTAAATAGGTATAGTTTAAATTAGATAGTTTATGAGTATTAGGGCTTTTAATGTTATAAAAAAAATGGCCAAAAGAAATATGAACTAAAATTAATTGATTAAGCCCTCAATTATTCTCTATTTAACTTTAAATCAATTAGTCTTCTTAACTCTAAAATTGAAATTCCATCATCAATTTTTTTATTTTTATCCAAATGAAAAAAATCTATATAGCCAATTTTTGTTATCGTGTTATATTCACCTAAAATATGATCTAAATATAAAAAAGCCAAAGATTGATATCTATCAATATCTAAATTCATATTTGTAATGAATATTTTAATATTGATTTTATTTCTTTCTGTGTCAAATTCAGGAACAATTATAATATCAGAGCTATCATATTCTAAACCCCTAAAATTAAGTTTAACTTCATCTAAAGGTTGTCTGAATTTTTTAACTATCCAATTTTTTAAATTTGGCTTCGAATTATATAATTTTTGTGTAGGAAGAACTCCTTCAGGAATTCCATCAGGAGTTATTATTAGTACAACCTCGTTTTTTTTTGTTAGTGTCATTTCAGCATAAAGAATAGAATTATATTCTTTAATTTGTTTATTCAATTCATTATATATAGTATAATCCTCCAAATCTGAATTAATAAATTTTTCAAGATTGGTCTTGTTTTTTAAAACCCAATTCCAAAATTTTTCTTCTTTTGTTTGCTTTTTGAATATAGAAAATCCCATAAGAATGAATGAAGCAATTATTATTAGTATTGATATTTTTAATTTCATTTAATATTTTCAACTATTGTTTATTTCGATAATTACCCCATCAACTCCTCCACTTTTTCCACCACTTTTTTAATCGAGAACGGCTTCGTCATGTATGCATCAGCACCAAGAGCTAATCCTTTTTCAATGTCGCTTTCTTTGTTTTTTGCGGATAAGAACATGACTTTTGTATGTTGTAAATTGTCGTCTTTTCTGATTTGTTCTAATGTCGCAAAACCATCAACCATAGGCATCATGATATCTAAAATGATGACATCTGGGTAATTGGTTTTTAAAATATCTAATGCTTCTTGTCCGTCGCGTGCTATAAAAACTTCGTAATTGCTTTTCTTGAAGGTGTATTCAAGTGTCATTACGATATTTGGTTCGTCGTCTACTATTAAAATCTTCTTCATGATCTCTTAATTTTCAATATTTTTTACTGGTAAAGTGAATACAATACAAGCGCCTTTTATACTTGGTTGTACCCAAATTTTACCTTTGTGATGTTCAATAATTTGTTTGCAAATAGCTAATCCTAATCCGCTACCAACGGGTTTTTTGAAATTCTGATTGGAAGCTTGATAAAATTTGTCAAATATAACTTCAAAATCGTTAGGATTGATACCTTTTCCATTGTCTTGCACTGAAGTTTCTATAAAATTATCCTTCTTTTTGACTTGAATAGTGATTAAACCATCGGTTTCAGGGCAGAATTTAATAGCGTTTGATAATAAATTGGTCACTACTTGAATGATTCTATCTTCGTCATAATAAGCCAAAACCGTGTCTTTACTTTCGACATAAACGCTGATATTTCGATTCTTTATCAACTGTTTTAGCGGTTCAATCGAATGCTCAATCGTAGCAATTAAGTTGTTTTGACTCGGATGAATGGTTTGTTTTCCGGTTTCGAATTTCTCTAAATCTAAAATTTTATCAATCAAACGATTCAATCGATCCGATTCCGAAATGATGTTTTGTAAAAACTGTTTTCTTAATTCTTCTGGAATTTCATCATCATCATGTAAAATCTCACTCGCAGCTCGAATAGCGGTAATTGGTGTACGAAGTTCGTGTGTCACTGTGTCTAAAAATTCGTCTTTTTGAACGTCTTTTCGAACCAACGTTTCGTTGGCTTTTTGTAATTCTGAAGTGATTTTTTGAAGTTGGTTCGAAGTTTCCGTCAATTTTTTATTGATGGTGATATTTTCTTTTGATTCTTCTAGAATTTTTAGAACTTCGGGTAAAGTGACTTTTTCTTCTTTCACTACACTTGAAATCAGAATTCGTGCCGAAGCAGTTCCAATATGTCCCGTTAATAAATTTTCTGCGAATTTCACTAATCTCGCATCAGCTAATTCTTGATCTTTATCTACGTTGTATTTCACATTGAAGATATTCATAGCGCGTTTCGTACGTTCTTCACCTAAAAATCGAATTAAGACTTTTTCTATATCACGAGTATAAGCGGTTCCTTTCCAAACGAATGCATTTTCGTGATTGGTGCTGTATTTATCGATGTCGACGTACATTTCGGCATAATTACGTTCTCGGTAATTTCCTTTAAAACTAACCGAAACCGCAAAATAAGTCAAGGTATTAAACAACATACTCCAAAACAAAGCATGCGGAACAGGTTGCAAATAATCCAATCCGAAAAGTTGGAAAGGTTTTAACAAACCAATTTTCATAAAACCTTCCGAAATAAAAGAACTTTCGCCATTGGTTAACCCAATTGAATAAGGAATTAAAAGTGTGTATAAGCAAATAATAAATCCGATTAGAATACCATAAATTGCTCCTAATCTTGAACCTCTTCGCCAGAAAATGGCTCCGAAAAATGCTGGCGCTAATTGAGCAATAATGACAAACGAAATCAATCCGATAGAAACCAAACTGTAATCTAAAGCGAAAAATCGATAAATGAAATAAGCAGCAATAATTAGAGAAAAGATTCCGATTTTACGAATGTTAACAATCTTTTTGTTGTTGATGATTTGTTCTTCATTCTTCAATTTACCTAAAAAAGTATACGGAATTAACAAGTTGTTACTCAGCATCGTCGATAAACTGATACTCGAAACGACAATCATTGAAATAGCTGCTGAAAATCCTCCAAGGAAAACTAAAACTGTTAGTGTTTGATTGTTGAAAAACTGAGGAATTAATAGCGAATAGGTATCGGCATTGACATTTTTTCCATCAAACAATACGTTTCCGCCCCAAGCAATTGGATACACAAAAAGGTTGAACAACAATAAGTACAAAGGAAACAACCAAATCGCCGTTTTAATATGGCGTTCTCTGTTATTTTCTACCACCGACATTTGAAATTGTCTTGGCAATAAGAAAATAGCAAAAAGCGAAACCATACTTAAAAAGAACCAGTTTAATCCTTGTTCTAATCCGCCAATGGTATTTTTCTCTTTGAAGTTCTCTAAAAGTGATGCTTTTGCATAGATATCATCATAACCCTCAAAAACGAAGAATGTTACGTAAACTCCAACGATTAAGAAGAAAACTAATTTCAACACACTTTCCAAAGCAACTGCAGTGACAATTCCTTTACGTTTTTCGGAAGCATCTACATAACGTGTTCCGTAATAAGAAGCGAATAAGGCTAAAGCGATGGCAACATAAGTTGTGGTATCATCAAAAATGTAAGAACTTGTATTGGTTTGGGTTACAATGTGAAATGTTTCCGAAATTGCTTTTAATTGAAGTGCGATATAAGGAATAATTCCAGCCAAACAAACCACTGTTACAATAGCACCTAAAAAACGACTATTTCCGTAGCGAAGCGAAATAAAATCGGCAATACTTGAGATTTTATTTACTCGAGAAATACGAATGATTTTCTTCAAAATAATAATCCAAGCAGGAATTATAA
Source organism: Flavobacterium sp. (assembly GCF_023151265.1). GTDB lineage: Bacteria > Bacteroidota > Bacteroidia > Flavobacteriales > Flavobacteriaceae > Flavobacterium. The sequence continues at coordinate 4,508 of NZ_JAKLJH010000108.1, read as the reverse complement.
TGATTGGTCCAATATAAATAGGTAAATAGCCTAAGCCTGAATTAGCAGCAACTCCAATACTTCCATAATACGTCCAAGCCGTACAATATACCGCCAATGATAAAGAATAGATATAGGAATTATTAGTCCATTTGATGTTTTCTTTTTTTTCTGCCCAATGTGCAATAAAAAAAAGAATACCCAAGTAGCCTAATAAAATAAGTAAAAGAATCGCACTATTCATAATAACGTTGTACTACTATCCAAGACATTAAAACTGAAAATAACCAAACTGAAAAAATGTAAATGTAAATGACCGGAAATCCCAATACATTATCAGCGCTATCAAATAGCAAAACGATTGGTAAATTCAATACCAATAACAGTAACAACGATAAAACAACTAATTTTTGCTGATGTCTTTTTTTCATATTGAATAGCTTACATTTTTTAAAAATACAAACTCTGCTCTCGAAAAACAAGAGCAGAGTTGTAAAATATTAAGTGAACCAAAAAATTAGTGTGCAGCTCCTGCTTCACCCGCTCCAGAAGGAATACGGATATTTTCAACAATATCTTGAACTTCTTGAGGTGGTGCTGGAGTAAATTTACTTACTACTAGTGCTACAATAAAGTTAGCAACCATAGCAACTGTACCAAATCCTTCAGGAGAAATTCCAAACCACCATTCTGATTTGTCTGGCATTTCGCCAATCCATCCTAATTTGTATTTTGCCATGTAATATAACATCAAGCCCATACCCACAACCATTCCGGCTACAGCTCCTTCTTTATTCATACGTTTATGGAAAATACCTAAGATAATCGCTGGGAAGAAAGACGCAGCAGCTAATCCGAAAGCTAATGCTACCACGGCAGCAACGAATCCAGGTGGATTAATTCCAAAATAACCTGCAACTACAACCGCTACAGCAGCAGAAATACGAGCACTCCATAATTCTCCTTTTTCCGAGATATTTGGATTCACCATTTTCTTAATTAAATCGTGAGAAACGGCAGCCGAAATTACTAATAATAAACCCGCAGCAGTTGATAACGCAGCCGCTAAAGCTCCAGCCGCAACTAATGCAATAACCCAGTTTGGTAATTTTGCAATTTCTGGATTTGCTAAAACCATGATATCGTTATCGATATATAATTCGTTTGCATTTTCAGCATTTGGTTGGTCTTTTTGAGGTTTTCCGTCTTTCAACATAAAAGCATCACCTTTTACATATTGAATTTTTCCATCTGCATTTTTATCATTGAACATTAAAAGACCTGTTTTCTCCCAGTTTTTAAACCATTGAGGCATTTCTGCATACTCTTTATTACTTACCGTTTCGATTAAGTTAGTTCTTGCAAAAACAGAAACAGCTGGTGCAGTCGTATATAAAATAACGATAAAAACTAAAGCTAATCCAGCAGATTTACGAGCATCTTTAACGTTTTTCACAGTAAAGAAACGAACAATTACGTGTGGTAATCCTGCAGTTCCTACCATTAAAGCTAAAGTAATTGCAAATACATCTAACATAGATTTAGAACCATCTGTATATTCCGCAAAACCTAATTCTGTTGATAAACCGTTTAATTTATCTAATAAATAAACATCTTCACCTGCAACGGTACTACCCATTCCTAATTGTGGAATTGGATTTCCTGTCATTTGAATTGAAATGAAAATCGCAGGAACCATGAAAGCGAAAATCAACACACAGTATTGTGCTACTTGCGTATAAGTAATACCTTTCATTCCTCCTAAAACAGCGTAGAAAAGAACGATTACCATTCCGATGATAACACCTGTGTTAATTTCAACTTCTAAAAATCTTGAAAATACAACTCCTACTCCACGCATTTGACCTGCTACATAAGTAAAAGATACAATCAAAGCACAGAAAACAGCAACTGAACGAGCAGTTTTTGAGTAATAACGATCTCCAATGAAATCAGGCACGGTGAATTTCCCAAATTTTCTTAAATAAGGTGCTAATAGTAATGCGAGAAGTACATAACCTCCGGTCCAACCCATTAAGTAAACAGCTCCATCATAACCTGCAAAAGAAATGATTCCGGCCATTGAAATAAATGATGCGGCAGACATCCAATCGGCAGCTGTTGCCATACCGTTCGCTAATGGAGAAACGCCTCCTCCAGCAACATAAAACTCTTTAGTAGAACCCGCTCTGGTCCAAATTGCAATTCCAATATATATAGCAAACGTAATTCCTACAATAATATAGGTCCAAATTTTTACATCCATGATTTTAATAGTTTAAAGTTAAATTAATCGTTATCAAAACCATATTTTTTATCTAATTTGTTCATCAAACGAACATAGACAAAAATTAAGATTACGAAAACATACATTGATCCTTGTTGCGCAAACCAAAATCCTAATGGAAATCCACCTAGTTTAATTGTGTTTAATTGGTCTACAAATAGAATTCCTGCTCCATACGAACATAGAAACCAAATGCTTAATAAAATTAGAAGGTATTTTAAATTTTCCTTCCAATATGCCGTAGCGTGTTTTTGATCACTCATAATGAATAGTTTTATTAGTTGTTATAAATAGATTTGTAATTGAATAATGAATTCGCCTTTATACTTATCAATCTTATCAACAGCCGTATAAACTGGACGAGTTGAATATTGTGTAGTGATTTTTGCATGGTGACCATCTAAGAAAAAGTTCGCTCCTAAATCAAATTGGCTACTTGCTTTTTCTAAAGCATCAAAGTTTTTATAAGTATACGCTCCAAATGGTTGAATTCTTACTTTTGGTTTTTCGCTTTTGCTTGGTAATAAAACACCCGCTTGTGTGTACCAAATATTTCCTGTACCAATCATTGCTTGAAGGTTTCCTGCTCCTGCTAATGCTGGTGAACCAGAAAACGATGGATCTGCAATGCTTTCATTCATAATTCCAAGATTTCTTAAATAATTTGGTCCGAAATCATAATTATAGAAAACACTATAAGCTGTTATTGCCATTTTTTTCTCTTTTGCTCCAATAGGCATATCTAAGAAAACATCTCCAGCAAATAAATTAATTGGATGTTCTTCAATTACTCCGTTTACAGAAGTTTGTGTTCCTTTCGGTGCGTTATAAAAACCAGCTCCAATGTTGAACATTTTTTTAGTTCCTAAGTAAGTTCCCACTTTATAAGGTAAAAAGTTAGCTTCTTTATCAAAGAATTGATATTCCACATAACCTGCTTTAGACCATTGCGTCACATTGTTATTATCAACAGCTCTTGCAATGCTAGCATCTGTAACATTAGTTGGTGTTTGATTTGTAGCAAAAGGTTTATTGATACTAAAACGATATTCTAATTTATTGTATTTCCCTTTTGCGAAAATTCCAATTTGTCTTGCAAACTGATCTGAATTTTCAATTAATGGCCAGTTGAAAATTGGAGCATCAACAGTTAAATAATTCAAGGTAGAAGACATTGTCATACGAGATAATCCCATATAATAATGTAATCCTGCTCCAACTGATAAACTAAATGGTTTAGATTCTTGAGGCAAAACTACAGCATATTCATTCCATGCATCATGGAAAAATAAACCAGGTTTTTTGCCAGCTCCATATCCACCAGTTCCTGCCGAACCTGAAGCACCACCGTTAATAAAAGTTTGATTGTTAATTCCTATATGAGTCAAAATCATATAACGAGGAGAAATTTGAGCATAAGCTAATAATCGCAAACGACGTAAGCCAGCATCTTCATAAGAAGAAACGGATTCATCTCCAATCATCGAACCCGGATTCAAATCAGTTGAACGAAGCCAAATTTGATTCCATGCAATAAAACGCATGTATTTGGTTCCTTCTGGATTTAAGTTGAATTTTAAACCTCCTCCATAATCAGGTGAACCCTGAGCGGATACTAGCAGAGATAAAAATAATCCTGAAATAGTTAGTAATTTTTTCATAATTAAAATTTGGTTAGTTGGGCATTTCTGCCTGACCAAATTCTAAAATTATGTTAACGAAAAAAATTACAGTATATATTTTTGTTAAAGAGTATAGTTAATCTTTAAAACGTTCCCATTTTATTAGCATGAATTTATCTCCAAGTTCTGTAATAATCATACCCGCACCTGACAATTGGTCTTTGTTTTGAAGGAATTCAACCAGCTCATTGTGCTTAAAAATCTTATAAGTAGGATGATAATTAGGATGTGGTGGTTTCTTAATTTTAAACTCTTTCACCCAATTACTAATAGAAACGTGCGAAACTCCAATAATACGTTCGATTTCTCTAAAACTCAAACCTTCGAGATACAATTGCAAAGCTTTGGTTACGTAGTAATCATCTATCTTTTTTCCTAATTTATTGACAGTGAAGTAATAATTGCAAGATTTACATAAATAGCGCTGTCTATCTTTGATGATGCCACTTTTTACAATATTATCACTTTGACATTTTGGACAGGATAAAATCTCCATATATATAATTTTTGCATAAATATACTAATTTTGCAAAATATACAAAAAATAATATGATAAAAAT
>NZ_JAKLJH010000107.1 GCF_023151265.1 Flavobacterium sp. | reverse complement strand
GGGTTCTACTCATTTGTCTTCCGGCTCCATGGGAAGCAGAATTGATAGCGTTCTCCTCGCCTTTTCCTCTCACTAAAAATCCAGGTGCCGTCATACTTCCTGGGATAATTCCCATCACGCCTTTTGCAGCTGGAGTTGCTCCTTTTCTATGTACAATCACTTCTTCTCCGTTGTACATTTCTTTCCAAGCAAAATTATGATGGTTTTCTACTTTGGCTAAAACAGTTGCTCCCAACGCTTTTTCCATTTTCGTGTGAATGATTTCATGACATGCCGAAGCGTAATCTCCCGCCAAATTCATGGCAATCCAATACTCTTGTCCTAAATCAGAACTTAAATCCAAATAAGCTAAGTTTCTAGCTACTTCTGGAAGTTTACAAGTTTCTTTAGCAATCTTCGTATAATGTCCCGCAATAGTAGCACCAAATCCTCTCGAACCCGAATGCGTTAACAAAGCCACATATTTTCCTTTTGGAATATTTAATGCAGCATCATCGGTTGCAAATTCAATAATACCAAATTCCACAAAGTGATTTCCTCCACCAGAACTTCCCAATTGCGACCAAGCTTTATCTTTTAAGTTTTTAATAAACGTATGTTCGGTAAACTCGTTTCTATCCAAAACTTCATGATTCGATTTGTATTGTCCGTGAAATCCGTGTCCCGCTCCAAATTTGGAATGTGCCACTAATTCTCTTTTGAATTTCGCTTCATTTTCATAGTAAAACAACTCGGGAATATCATAAATCGACAATGCCATTCTACATCCAATATCCACACCCACACCAAAAGGAATCACCGCATTATTAGTAGCTAAAACACCGCCAATTGGCAATCCATAACCTTGATGCGCATCAGGCATTAAAGCACCCGCAACAGTAACGGGCAACTGCATTGCAACTTGCATTTGTTTAATGGCTCCTTCTTCGATTTTATCTTTACCATATAAGGCAAAATCAGACGGATTTTGATTTAAGGCGATGAAATCTTCTGGTTTCTCATTTGTTTTTTCTATGATAGCTTGTGCTAATTTTCCAAAGATTTTATGTTCTAAAAATGCTTCTGGATTTTCTAATACCAAGGCATAGTTCGATAACATTTCTTCTTTTGAATATCCTGTTCTTTTGACATTCGCTTTTAAAGCTATTCCTATTAAAGTTCCTTCTGGATACCCTAAGGCTAATAAATCGGTTCCGTTAATTTTAGTTTCCATGATGTTAAATTTATATTTTTTATTTGAATTTCTTTGCTTTCGAGAGCCTGATGCATGTCCAACGATACATCAGGCTTACTTCCCTTTGTTTGATGAAGCAAAGGTTTTACAGAACTACGCAATTATTTTGCGTACTAAAAAAAGAATTGTATTTTTGAGCTGAACACTATAAACTGACCACTGAACACTTCAAAAAATGGCTCAAAATAAAAACGCCCTCATCCGCTACAAAACCATCGACAAATGTTTGCAAAACAACTACCGTCAATGGACATTAGAAGATTTAATGAACGCTTGTAGCGAAGCTTTGTACGAATATGAAGGTAAGGAAAACCCCGTAAGCAAACGTACCATTCAATTAGACATTCAGATGATGCGTAGCGAAAAGTTGGGCTACAATGCGCCAATTGAAGTCTATGATAAAAAGTATTACCATTATGCCAATGAAGATTTCTCCATAACCGATATTCCTTTAACCGAAACGGATATTAATGTATTGAGTGAAACGGTTTCCATGTTGAAGCAATTCAAAGATTTTTCGCTTTTTAACGATGTTTCAGATATTCTCCAACGATTAGAAGATAAAATTTATGCCGAAAAATCACACACCCAACCCGTTATTCATTTGGATAAAAACGAGAGTTTAAAAGGCTTACATTTTTTGGATGAAATCTATCAAGCCATAGTTAAAAAAATAGTTTTAGTAATCACTTATAAGTCATTCAAATCCAGAGAAGAACAACAGTTTCATTTTCATCCATTTATTCTAAAAGAATTCAACAATCGTTGGTTTATAGTGGGGCGAAAAAAAGCTAGTCAGCCCATCTCAAATTTAGCTTTAGACCGAATCATTAAAATTGATTACGATTTCCAAATGCCTTTTTTAGAGCAATCTTTCGATGCTGAAAAATATTATAAAAATGTCATTGGCGTTACTGTAAATTCAGGTTTACAACCTAGACCAATCCAACTTTGGATAGACCAATACAATGCACCTTATGTATTAACCAAACCGCTTCATCGCTCCCAACGATTGCTAAAAGAAAACGAAGACGGAAGTATTATCATCAACCTATTTCTAATCGAAAACTACGAAATGGAACGCATTCTCTAAGGCTTCGGAGACGGCTTAGAAGTTCTAAAACCCGAACGTTTGCGATTACGAATGAAAAGTATTTTAGAGAAATCCATGAAAAGGTATGAAGAACCAAAGGAGAACTAATTAATTCAAACTCCAAATCAACGCTTTTTCCTTAGTCGCTCTAAAGATTGTATGATGTTCTTCTTTCTTTTCTAGGGAATAATTCCACTTTACATTTGGAAGTGCATTTGAAGTTAAAACTTCAGCTAGTTTATTAGTGTTACCAAAAATATCTTTGGCACTTGACCCTGCAAACCAAAACGTTTTAGAAGTTGTTGGAAATGTTTTTAAATAATTTGGACTATCTTTTAATAATTGTTTGTTATTCCACCATAACGAAGGATCAAAAGCGATGTAAAAATCAAACATATCTGGAGAAGTTAGAAAAATTTCGGTAACAAATAATCCAGCTAATGATTCACCAAGGATTCCCTTTTTGCTTGTGGTTCTATATTTTGAATTCACTTCTGTAATTAATTCTTTTTGAATAAAATTTCTGAAAGCAGCAGAACCACCTACTACTGGAGCAATTTCTTTATCTTTTGCTACAGTTGTTGGTGGTGTTAAATCGCGTCTGCGTTGTGTGTTTTCGATTCCAACTAATATAAAGGGTTTAATTTTTTTAGCCTTAATTAAATCAGATAACGTGTTGGCAATATGAGGAAAATCTTCTTTAATTCCGCCATCAGGCATATACAAAACGGGTAAAGAATCTTTTGAATTTTTGTATTCATCTGGAAACCAAACATTAATAACTCTTTTTTCATTGACATATTTGGAATCAATTGTAAAGGTTTCATGCACTGGAATGGGATCATTAGGCTGTTGGTTATTGGAACAACTTAATAGAACAATTAAGAACAGTAATATCGAAGATATTGACTTCATATAATTAAAATTTAGAAATATAGAAAATTAAAGAAAATCAAATATATCATTTTTTAAACAAAAAAAGACACCCGAAAGTGTCTTCTAATAATTTATACTGAATGAATTAATAAGCCAAAAGCTCTTTTAATTCCACTTCAAATCTACCTTTAGGTAAATATTGATCTTCTAATGATTTCATAAACGGAATAGCTGATTCTAAACTTCCTACTCTTCTTACTGGAGCGTCTAAATGTTCGAAGCAGTTTTCCATAATCATGGCCGAAATATCACTAGCAACACCACCAAACAAAGTATCTTCTTGTAAAATGATTACTTTATTTGTTTTCTTAACAGAAGTGTAAATTGCATCCCAATCCATTGGTTGTAACGTTCTTAAATCTAATAAATCTGCTTTGATTTCTGGATTTTTGGCTAACGTTTCTAAAGCCCAATGAACTCCCGCTCCAAACGAAATAATGGTTACATCAGTTCCTTCTTTAATCAATGACGCTTTTCCGAAAGGTAATGTGTAGTAGTCTTTTGGCACATCTTGATACACACTTCTATACAATTGCTTGTGTTCGAAGAATAATACTGGATTTGGATCATTAATAGCTGTATTCAATAACCCTTTAGCATCATAAGGAAACGCTGGATATACTACTTTCAATCCCGGAGTTTTGGTAAACCAAGCTTCGTTAGTTTGTGAGTGGAAAGGTCCTGCTTGAGTTCCTCCACCGCAAGGCATACGCACCACTACATCCGACTTTTCTTGCCATCTGTAATGTTGCTTTGCTAGTAAGTTTACGATTGGATTAAATCCGGTAGAAACGAAATCGGCAAACTGCATTTCCATTACCGCTTTAAATCCGTTTATTGATAATCCGTTAGCCGCTGAAACTACAGCACTTTCACAGATTGGTGTATTTCTAACTCTTTCTTTTCCAAATTGCGCTACAAAACCATCAGTAATCTTGAAAGCACCACCATATTCTGCGATATCTTGTCCCATGATTACCAAATTTTCATGGCGTTCCATCGACTGACGTAAACCATTCGAAATCGCATCAATAACACGGATATTTTCTACTTCTGAAGATGGATTGAATTCTTCGAAAGTATAAGGTTGGTAAACATCTCCTAATTCTTCTTCCAAAGAAGCTACAATTTCTGGTTCTTCTTGAACTTTCGCCCAATCCGTATCAATTTCTTTCTTAATTTCAGCTCTAATAGCGTCATCTTCTTCATCTGATAAAACTGCAGTAGCTTTTAAGTAATTTCTATAATTTTCAACTGGATCTTTCACAGCCCACATGTCCATTAATTCTTGAGGAACGTATTTCGTACCACTCGCCTCTTCATGGCCACGCATTCTAAACGTTTTGAATTCCAATAACACTGGACGTGGATTATCAACCATAGAAGCTTTTAATTCCGAAATCAAATGCACTACTTCTAATAAATTATTTCCATCTACAATGTGGCTTTCCATTCCGTAACCTACACCTTTATCAGCAAGGTTTTCACAACGATATTGCTCGTTGGTTGGAGTCGATAATCCGTAACCATTATTCTCAATTACAAATAAAACCGGTAATTCCCAAACAGCAGCAATATTTAATGCTTCGTGAAAATCACCTTCCGAAGTAGCTCCTTCACCTGTAAATACAGCAGTTACTTTTCCGTTCTTTCTTAATTTATTGGCTAAAGCGATTCCGTCAGCAATCCCTAATTGAGGACCTAAATGCGAAATCATACCAATAATTTTATATTCTTGCGTTCCAAAGTGGAAACTTCTATCTCGTCCTTTTGTAAATCCGTTTTTCTTACCTTGCCATTGCGAAAATAAACGGTGTAATGGAATATCACGAGTTGTAAATACTCCTAAATTACGGTGCATTGGTAAAATATATTCATCTTTATCCAAAACCGAAGTTATCCCTACAGAAATAGCTTCTTGCCCAATTCCAGAGAACCATTTCGATACTTTTCCTTGACGGATTAGAATCAACATTTTCTCTTCAATCAAACGCGGTTTTAAGATTTTCTTGTATAAATCAAGTAGTTGCGAATTCGATAAATCTTTTCTTTCAAAGTTCATGATGATGGAACAATTAAATTTTGCTCAAAAGTAATAAAAATAACATTTTGAAAGCGAATTGTTATAAAAAAAGAAAGTTAAAAAATCAAATTCAAATTTGAAAGCAAAGAACAAAAAGAATAAATTTCAAAGATTTGTAAAATTATCTCTGGTTAGATTTTTTCTTTCACCTTTTTACTTTTCCCTTTTTACTTTTCTCAATTGTTAACAACTTTCCTTTTTTGAATTTAAAATATTTAATTACATTTGTATTTACTTGGGTTATAACCCATAATGATTTATTAACAACAAAGCTTAAGTATGCAACAAATTCCTAGTGTTGACTTACGTGATTTCCTGTCGGATGATCCGGCACGTAAACAAAAATTTGTAAATGAAATCGGAAAAGCCTACGAAGAAATTGGCTTCGTAGCATTAAAAGGTCATTTTTTAGATGACAAATTAGTTGAAGGATTGTATTCAGAAGTAAGAAACTTCTTTTCACTTCCTTTAGAAACCAAAGCAAAATACGAAATCCCAGGAATTGGTGGACAACGTGGTTATGTTTCTTTCGGTAAAGAACATGCTAAAGGTCGCTCTGCTGGAGATTTGAAAGAGTTTTGGCATTTTGGACAATACGTTAGCGAAGGTTCAAAGTACGCTGGCGAATATCCAGATAACGTGGAAGTAACAGAATTACCTAAATTCAATGTAGTAGGTAAAGAAGCGTACCAAATGTTAGAAAAAACAGGTGTTTATGTGTTAAGAGCGTTAGCACTTTACATCGGATTAGACGAATTCTACTTTGACAAATACATCAAAGACGGAAACAGTATTTTACGTCCAATCCACTACCCACCTATTACCGACGAGCCTAAAGACGGAGCCGTTCGTGCAGCAGCTCATGGTGATATCAACTTGATTACCTTATTAATGGGCGCTCAAGGAAAAGGATTACAAGTACAAAACCACAATGGCGAATGGGTAGATGCAATTGCACAACCAGACGAGTTAATGATTAATGTTGGGGATATGTTATCAAGACACACCAACAATAAGTTGAAATCAACGATTCACCAAGTGGTAAATCCACCAAGAGAATTGTGGGGTTCTTCTCGTTATTCGATTCCTTTCTTCATGCATCCTGTAAGCGATATGAGTCTAAATTGCTTACCAGAATGTATCGATGAAAATAATCCAAAATTATATGAAGATATCACTGCTGGTGAGTTCTTACATGAACGTTTGGTTGAATTAGGATTGATTAAGAAATAAAGGAAATAAAATTCCAATAAATAAAATTCCAAATTCCAAGTAACATTGGGGTTTGGTTTTTTGTTTAAAGATTAACATTTACACGCCACATTGGAACGCGGATGAAACGGATTTTTCGGATAACCGCAGATTAATAATAAAAATTATGAGTAGTATTTTACACAAAGAGTTGACAGGTTCAATTTTGAAATTGTTTTATGAAGTATATAATGAATTAGGACATGGTTTTCTAGAAAAAGTATACCAAAATGCATTATACAATGAATTAAAAAATAATGGATTTGAAGTTGAATCTCAAAAGCAAATAAAAGTATATTATAAAAATATTGAAGTAGGTGAATATTATGCCGATTTAATAGTAAACGATAAAGTAATTTTAGAATTAAAAGCTACTGAAGCTATTACTGAAGCTCATGAATTTCAACTACTTAATTATTTAAAAAGTACAAATATTGAGGTAGGCCTTCTATTAAACTTTGGAAAAAAACCTGAGTTTTGTAGAAAAGTATTTCAAAATTATAAAAAATAAAATCAGCGGTAACTCGTAAAATCAGTGTTATCCGCGTTCTAAAAAATTAACTATGAATGATTTAGAAGAACAACTAAAAAAACTATTTCCTGACCACGAAGTTTCTAACGAACCAGAAATTATCGAGGAAACTCCTCACGAATTATTTGTTCAAAAAGAACCTATGATTTGCAAATACGAAAAGCGAAAAGGAAAACCTACCACGATTATTTCAGGATATGAAGGCGAAGACGAAGATTTTAAAATCTTAGCAAAAGAAATCAAAAGCAAATTAGCGGTTGGTGGCACGTTCAAAGACGGCGAAATCATCATTCAAGGCGATTATCGTGATAAAATCATGAAAATTTTACAAGACAAAGGATTCAAAACAAAACGAGTTGGAGGATAAAAAGTACTAAACACTTTTAAACTCATAAACTCATAAACTTATAAACATAAAATGATAGCAGCATCAGAATTAATATTAAATCCAGATGGAAGTGTATACCACATCAATTTAAAACCTGGACAAATCGCTAACGATATTATCTTCGTTGGAGATCAAAATCGTGTAGAAAAAATCACAAAACACTTTGATTCTATTGAGTTTACCACTCAAAAGCGTGAATTCAAAACTCAAACAGGAACTTACAAAGGCAAAAGAATGACCGTGATGTCAACTGGAATTGGTCCGGACAACATTGACATCGTAATGAACGAATTGGACGCATTGGTAAACGTAGATTTAGAAACCAGAACGGTTAAAGAAGAATTAACTTCTTTAAACATTGTTCGTATTGGAACTTCGGGTTCTTTACAAGCCGATATTCCTTGCGATAGTTTTGTAATGAGTCAGTATGGTTTAGGGTTGGATAACATGCTTCGCTCCTATTTAATTGATGAAGTTTCTGAAATTGATATGGAAGAAGCGTTTATTAATCAAACGAATTGGGATATGAGAAAAGGTCGTCCTTATGTAATTGCGGGAAGTAAAACTTTAGAACAACGTTTAGAAAGCGATAAAATTTTCAAAGGATTCACGGGAACAGCTGGCGGATTTTACGGTCCACAAGGGCGCGTGGTTCGTTTAGGAATTCAAGATCCAGAATTAAATTCTAAAATGGATAGCTTCAATTTCAACGGAACTCGAATGACGAATTTAGAAATGGAAACAGGCGCTATTTATGGTTTAGGGAAACTATTAGGTCACAACTGTTTATCCTTAAATGCCATCATTGCTAACCGTGCAACTGGTACTTTCAGTGAAGACCCATATAAAGCTGTAGATGAATTAATTGAATATACTTTGAATAAATTAGCAGAATAATCTAAAACTTCAAAATTCGTTAATCAACATTCAACATTCCAAGTTTTAAATTTTGAATGTTGAATAATAAAATTATAAAATGAATTTAATACTCGAAACACCCAGACTAATCCTAAGAGAAATGCGTCACGAAGATGCAAATGCTCTATTTGAAATGGATTGCAATCCTAATGTGCACAAATATCTGTGGCAAAAACCCGTTGTTCACATTGACGAAGTTCATGCCTACATTGATATGGTTAGAAAACAATACATTGATAACGGAATTGGGCGTTTTGTAGCTATTACTAAAGATACGAATGAACTTATCGGTTGGACCGGAATTAAATTTGTAAACGACCACGTAGAAAATGGAAATACCAATTTTTACGATTACGGCTATCGCTTAAATGAAAAATTTTGGAACAAAGGTTTCGCTACGGAAGCTTCAAACGCTTGGTTAGACTATGGTTTTAATCAAATGAATATTCAAGAAATGAATGCTTATACGCATGCTGAAAATGGCGCTTCTAATCACGTTTTACAAAAAGTAGGTTTCCATTTTATGGAAGATTATCCTGATGAAGATGGCGTAACTTGGAAATGGTGGCAGTTAAAAAAATTAGAATTTAGAACGTTAGAATGAATTTTGAAGAGCTAATTGATAAAGTTAAAAACCTTCCTTATGGCAGAAATGCGAATAGGTACGATTTTTTATTAGTGTTATCTGAAAACAAAGGTACTTGTAGTTCAAAACACGCTTTTCTAAAGGATTTTGCTGATAAAAATGAGATTGAAAATGTAAAACTATACATTGGAATTTTTAAAATGAATGAAGTAAATACTCCAAAATTAGGCGATTTACTTTCAAGAAATAATATCAAATA
>NZ_JAKLJH010000106.1 GCF_023151265.1 Flavobacterium sp. | reverse complement strand
TTCATTTTGTTTAGGGTAATTCAAAAAGTAAAAGAATGGATTATTGCTATTCGTTTAGAACGTCAGTATACAAAACAAGAGATTATTGCACTTTATTTAAATCAAGTAGATTTTGTAAATGGTGCGGTTGGAATCCGTTCGGCAGCTAAAATCTACATGAACAAAGAACCTAAGGATTTAACTATCGAAGAAGGTGCTTTGTTTGTTGGAATGCTAAAAAATCCCTCGTTATATAATCCAAATCGTAAAAAAAGAGCGCAATTAGTTTTAGATAGAAGAAATACCGTTTTAGGACAAATGGTTAAAAATGGCGTAATTTCTGAATCAAAAAAAGCAGAATTAAGTAAACTCCCAGTAAAATTAGATTTTAGACCTGAAAGTCATTCCGAAGGAAGCGCTACTTACTTTAGAGAATATCTAAGAGATTACATGAAAAAATGGGTGAAAGACCATTTAAAAGAAGACGGAACTGAATATGATTTGTATCGCGATGGTTTAAAAATCTACACGACTATCGATTCTAAAATGCAACAATATGCTGAAGAAGCGGTAACGGAACATTTAAAAAATCTTCAAAAAGAATTTTTCATAGCAGCAAAAGGAAAAGAAAACGCCCCTTTCGTTGATATTACTCCAGAGCAAACGCAACAAATTATGATGCAAGCCATGAAAAACTCTGAGCGTTGGAGAAAAATGGATTTGAATGGGAAAACGAAAGAGGAAATTATCAAGTCTTTTGATGTACCAGCAAAAATGAAAATCTTTACTTATGAAGGTGAAAAAGATACCCTCATGAAGCCAACAGATTCCATCATTTATTACAAACACATGTTGCAAACAGGTATGATGGCTATGGAACCAAGAAGTGGTCACATTAAAGTATGGGTTGGTGGTGTAAATTATAAATATTTCCAATACGATCACGTTGGGCAAGGAGCAAGACAAGTAGGTTCTACTTTTAAACCATTCTTATATGCAACGGCTATCGAACAATTAGGAATGTCGCCTTGTGATTCTATTATCGACAGTTATTTCACTATGCCAAAAGGCAAATGGGGAATTGATGCCGATTGGTCTCCAAAGAATTCCGATGGAAATTATAGAGGAACCATTACATTACAAAAAGCATTAGCAAATTCGGTAAACACAGTTTCTGCTAAGTTAATTGATAGAGTGGGACCAAAAGCTGTTGTAGCGATGGCCAAAGAATTAGGAGTTACTTCTGATATTCCAGAGCAACCTTCAATTGCATTAGGTGCTGTTGATATTACGGTGGAGCAAATGGTAGGTGCCATGGGTACGTTTGCCAATCAAGGAGTGTATGTAAAACCAACATTTATCATCAAAATCGAAGATAAAAACGGAGTAGTTATCGATCAACCAGTACCAGTTACAAAAGATGTCGTAAATAAAGATGTCGCTTATGCTGTTGTAAAGCTAATGGAAGGTGTAACTAGTTCAGGAACAGGAGCTCGTTTAAAATATGGTGGAGGCGGTTTCATCCAATATGATTATAGTTTTGGAAATCCAATTGCGGGAAAAACAGGTACTTCTCAAAACAATTCAGATGGTTGGTTTATAGGAATGGTGCCTAATTTAGCAACTGGAATTTGGGTTGGAAACGAAGATAGAGCAGCTCACTTTAGAGCTACAAGATTAGGTCAAGGAGCTACAATGGCATTACCTATTTGGGGAATCTTTATGAAAAAATGTTATGCTGATAGCGATTTAGACGTGTCTAAAGAACCGTTTGAACGTCCAGACGATTTAAAAATTAAAGTAGATTGTTGGACACCTAAAAAAGTAGTGGATTCAACAGCTGTGCCAACAGATGAACCTAGTATGGATGAATTCGGATTATAAACAACAACAAACCAAAATATGATTTCTAGAAAAGTTAATAACGTTAAAGAAGCGTTGGAAGGAATTCAAGACGGACAAACCATCATGCTAGGTGGTTTTGGTCTTTGTGGAATTCCCGAAAACAGTATTGCTGAATTAGTTCGTAAAAATGTAACCTATTTAACTTGTATTTCAAATAATGCAGGAGTAGATGATTTCGGATTGGGATTATTATTAAAAAAACGCCAAATCAAAAAAATGATTTCTTCTTATGTAGGAGAAAATGCAGAATTCGAACGTCAAATGCTTTCAGGAGAATTAGATGTTGAATTAACACCACAAGGAACTTTAGCTGAAAAATGTCGTGCTGCACAAGCCGGAATTCCAGCATTTTTTACACCAGCAGGTTACGGAACAGAAGTTGCTGAAGGAAAAGAAACACGCGAATTCAACGGAAAAATGCACGTGATGGAATTGGCTTACAAAGCTGATTTTTCAATCGTAAAAGCATGGAAAGGTGACGAAGCTGGAAATCTTATTTTCAAAGGAACAGCTCGTAATTTCAACTCTTGTATGGCAGGTGCTGCAAAAATAACGATTGCTGAAGTAGAAGAATTAGTACCAGCAGGAACTTTAAATCCTAACGAAATTCACATTCCAGGAATTATGGTAAACCGTATTTTCCAAGGTGAGAAATTTGAAAAAAGAATTGAGCAAAGAACTGTTAGACAAAGAAGTTAATCATGGCATTAGATAAAAATCAAATCGCAAAAAGAATAGCACAAGAAGTAAAAGACGGTTACTATGTAAACTTAGGAATCGGAATTCCGACTTTGGTTGCCAATTATGTTCGTACGGATATTTCAGTTGAATTTCAATCGGAAAATGGAGTTTTAGGTATGGGACCTTTCCCTTTTGAAGGAGAAGAAGATGCGGACATCATCAACGCAGGAAAACAAACCATTACAACTTTACCAGGAGCTAGTTTTTTTGATTCCGCTTTCAGTTTTGGAATGATTCGTGCTCAAAAAGTAGATTTAACGATTTTAGGAGCAATGGAAGTTTCTGAAAACGGAGATATTGCCAACTGGAAAATCCCAGGAAAAATGGTAAAAGGAATGGGTGGCGCCATGGATTTAGTAGCTTCTGCAGAAAATATTATCGTAGCCATGATGCACGTAAATAAAGCTGGAGAATCGAAAATTCTTAAAAAATGTACGCTTCCATTAACTGGTGTTGGTTGTGTGAAAAAAGTCGTTACAGAATTAGCGGTTTTAGAAATCACTCCAAAAGGATTCAAATTGTTAGAACGTGCGCCAGGTGTTTCAGTAGAAGATATCATCAAAGCAACAGAAGCAGATTTAATCATTGAAGGAGATATTCCAGAAATGAGTATTAATTAGCCAATAAGCAAATTAATAATTTTTAATATTTAGACCTGACAGGTTTCAAAAACCTGTCAGGTCTTTTCTAAATAGTATGAGAGCAAAAGTAATTTTAAAATCAGGTAAAGAAAAATCAATTCAACGTCGTCATCCTTGGATTTTCAGTGGTGCGGTTTATGGCGTGAGTCGTGAAATAAACGATGGCGAAATGGTTGATGTAGTCGATTCGAAAGACAATCATTTAGGAACGGGATATTTCAGTGATAAAGGAAGTATCATAGTTCGTATTTTGACATTTGGCGAAGAGACTTTCTCTGAAAACTTTTGGAAGGACAAATTACAATCGGCTTGGTATTTACGTACCCAAATATTGGATTTTGAAGTTACAAATGCTTTTCGTGTGATTCACGGTGAAGGCGATGGAATTTCTGGATTAATTATTGATTATTACGATAAAAATTGGGTAATTCAAGCGCATTCTACAGGCGTTTTTCTTCAAATGGAGCAAATCGCGGAAGCCATAAAATCGAATTTTTCAGACTATTGCGAAACCATTTATTGCAAAAGTTCAGGAACTTTACCAAATACAGGAACTGATTATTTTCTATTCGGAAACAAAGCCGAAGCAGTTGCAAAAGAGAACAACATTTTGTTTTCAGTAAATTGGGTAGAAGGACAAAAAACAGGTTTCTTCTTAGACCAACGCGAAAATCGAAAATTATTAGGTGAATTCTCAAAAGGAAAAAAAGTATTAAACACATTTTGTTACACTGGCGGATTCTCTATTTATGCGATGAGTGCCGGAGCTGAATTGGTAACTTCGGTAGATATTTCTCAAAAAGCTGTGGACTTAGCAGCGAGTAATATGGAATTAAATTTTCCAAATGCCAATCATAAAGCTGTAGCTGATGATGTGTTCAACTTCATGAAAGAACACACGCAACAATATGATGTCATTGTTTTAGACCCGCCCGCTTTCGCGAAAAGCATCAAAAGCAAACACACCGCAACGCAAGCCTACAAACGTTTAAATATTGCCGGATTAAAAGCCTTAGCGCCTAACGGAATTTTATTTACATTCTCTTGTTCGCAAGTTATTGATGATGTGTTGTTTTACAACACTGTTGCCGCAGCAGCTATAGAAACGGGAAGAAATATCCGAGTATTACACAAATTAGAACAAGGTCCAGATCACCCAACAAATATTTATCATCCAGAAGGACATTATTTGAAAGGATTGGTATTGTTTGTGGAGTAGGTTTAAAGTGGTCAGTGGTCAGTTTGAAGTGTTCGGTATTTCACGTATAGTTTGTCATTCCGAAGGAATCTCAAGTTTTTTTTCATAATATTAATATTATTTACTTATGAAATCAATTTCAAATTTTCTAAAAGCATTCATAATTATAGTTTTAATTTTAATTATTTCATATAGTTTTCCTTCTATGTTTGCTAAGGGAGGAATGGATATGGATTTTCATTATTTAAACTTTCTATTTGTATCAATAGTTGGAATGATATTAATTTATGATTTTTATAAAATCAATTTCTTTAAGAAAATTTTATTTTTATTTATAGTTTCATTATTTGCATTTATTTCAGGAATATATTTGGTTCAAGAAATATTTGAGAATATTTATGATAATGATTATGAATTATATATTAGATTTAATGACGTTGTTTTTAAAACTAATATTATTTTTTATGGTGTTCTAATCTTAATTGAATTAATATGTTTTGAAATTATTAAGAGATTTTACAAATAAAAAACCCTACAAGTACTTAAACTTACAGGGTTTTATTTTGCGTGCTTTGCGTAAAACTTTGCGTCTTTGCGGTTAATTACAAATTCATAAAGAAATCATTTCCTTTATCATCCGTAATAATAAATGCAGGGAAATCTTTTACTTCAATTTTTCTTACGGCTTCCATTCCTAATTCTGGGAAATCTACTACTTCAACCGATAAGATATTTTCTTTGGCTAAAATCGCAGCAGGACCTCCAATCGAACCTAAATAGAATCCACCGTGTTTTGCACAAGCGTTCATGACGTCTTTGCTTCGGTTTCCTTTGGCTAACATAATCATACTTCCACCAGCCGCTTGGAATTCATCTACATAAACGTCCATTCTTCCTGCGGTAGTTGGTCCAAAACTTCCTGATGGCATTCCATCTGGAGTTTTTGCTGGACCCGCGTAATATACTGGGTGATTTTTGAAATATTCTGGCATTGGTTTTCCAGCATCTAACAATTCTTTGATTTTTGCATGTGCAATATCACGAGCCACAATCAAAGTTCCGTTTAATTTCAAACGTGTTTTGATTGGATATTTTGATAATTCAGCTAAAATTTCAGCCATTGGTTTGTTCAAATCAATTTCTACCGCTGGCTCTAAATGAGGCGCTGTTTCAGGTAAAAATTGTGCTGGATTGGTTTCCAATTGTTCTAAGAAAATACCATCTTTTGTGATTTTTCCTTTGATATTTCTATCTGCCGAACAAGAAACTCCCATTCCCACCGGACAAGAAGCCGCGTGACGAGGTAAACGAATTACACGAACATCATGTGTTAAATATTTTCCACCAAATTGTGCTCCAATTTGACTTTCTTGACAAATGATTTGCACTCTTTTTTCCCATTCTAAATCGCGAAACGCTTGGCCTGCCATGTTTCCAGAAGTTGGTAAATGGTCATAATATCCAGCCGATGCTTTTTTCACGGCTGCTAAATTTGCTTCCGCAGAAGTTCCGCCGATAACGATAGCCAAGTGATACGGAGGACATGCTGCCGTTCCTAAATCCATAATGCGCTCACGAACAAATTCGTCTAACGATTTTTCATTTAACAACGACTTTGTTTTTTGATATAAAAACGTTTTGTTCGCCGAGCCACCACCTTTTGTTAAGAATAAGAATTCATACGAATTTCCTTTTTTGGCATAAATATCAATTTGTGCAGGTAAATTAGAACCCGAGTTTTTCTCTTCAAACATCGAAATCGGAACAATTTGCGAGTAGCGAAGATTTTTATTTTGGTAGGTATTGTAAATTCCTTTTGATAACCATTCGCCATCATCAACTCCTGTATACACGTTTTCACCTTTTTTGGCAACTACGATTGCGGTTCCGGTATCTTGGCAAGAAGGCAATTGACCTTCCACGGCTACAGCAGCATTTTGCAATAAATTATAAGCCACAAAACGGTCGTTGTCTGTCGCTTCTGGGTCTTCGATAATGTTTCTTAATTTTTGTAAATGTGCCGAACGCAACATAAACGAAACGTCGTCCATTGCTTCTTGAGCCAATAGTTCTAATCCTTTTGGGTCAACCACTAAGATTTCTCTATCGCCAAGTTGCTCAACTTTTACGTAATCTGATGTTAATTTTTTGTAGTGTGTATCGTCTTTTAAAATTGGATACGGGTCTTGATATAAAAAGTCCATTTGTGTATGTTTTGAAAGGTAAAGTTACGGATTTTTGTTTTTCTAACCTGCAAGGTTTTTAAAACATTTAGTGATTAATTTACAATATAAATTATTATTCCAACTATTATTAAAAACAACACAAAGCCTATTCTGGTATTCCAATTTTCATTTTTAATTTCTGAGAATGTTTTTTTTCCTGAGTAGCAAATCCATTTTGTCAGCATACCCAATCTTTTAAAAAAGAAGTACATTCCTTCCTGTCCTAAATCAATTATTAATTCTTCAAAAAAACTCATTTACTTGTAATGTCTTTGGAAATTATGCAGGAGTTTATTGTTCTAAAAAAACCAACTCGCCACAAAAATCGCGGTAATCACACAAATCAAGTCAACTAAAAGCATCATTCCTAATGTATAGCGTGTGTTTTTCACGTTGATACTTCCAAAATAAACCGCAATTACATAAAAAGTAGTTTCGGCACTACATTGGAAAATACAACTTAGTCTTCCCGTTAAAGAATCTGGTCCAAATTGCTTCATCGCATCAATCATAAATCCTCTTGAACCACCAGAGCTAAAAGGTCGTAACATTGCCACAGGAAGCGAATCGGTAATTTCTTTAGCTACTCCAATGTGTAAAAAAGCAAAGGAAATTCCGTTACTGATGATTTCAAACAAACCACTATTTCTAAACAACGAAATTGCTACTAACATTCCCATTACATAAGGGAAAATTGTAACTCCGGTTTTTAATCCGTTATTCGCTCCAGCAACAAAAGTGTCGAAAATGGTTGTTTTTTGTTCTACGAATTTTTTTTCTTGAACGAAAGAAAATATCAAAGTTCCGCCAATAATCAAGATTAACAATAATCCTGAAAGGTTAGAAGTGAAGTAATTTTTTCCAATTAAATCTAAACTGTTTACGTAGAATAATAATCCGACAATCGCTCCGATAACTCCCATTAAAACTGCTAATAATGAAGCACTTTTGAAGTTTACTTTCTGTTTGATTCCAACTAAAATAAAAGCAGCAATTGTTCCAATGAAAGAGGTAATAATACAAGGTAGCATTACATCGGCAGGATTTGCAGCGTGTTCGGCAGCACGATAACCAATAATGGATGTTGGAATTAATGTTAAACCAGCCGCATGCAAACACATAAACATGATTTGGGCATCACTTGCTCGGTCTTTATCTGGATTTAATTCTTGTAAGCTTTGCATGGCTTTTAATCCAAAAGGAGTTGCGGCTGAATCTAATCCTAAAAAGTTAGCAGAAAAATTCAACGTCATATAGGAAATCGATTCGTGGTTTTTAGGAATCGAAGGAAAAACTTTAGCAAACAATGGACTTAATTTCTTAGCCAATCTTTCTGAAGCTCCTGAAATAATAAGTAATTCCATAATTCCACAAAAGAAAGCTAAGTAAGCAATCAATGGCAGAATCAAATCAAACAAACTGCTTTTGGTCATGGGAAGTAAACCATCTGCTTTTTGTTTTCCGCTGTAGATTTTTACAGTTTGATTGTTGTAAACATAGGTAGTGTCTGCATCCTTTTCATTTTTATTGATAATGAATGTTTTGTCATCTGCCTTTTGGACACTGTCTTGCACAAATTTGGGCACTTCTTTTAAATATTTTTCACCAATTAAAAGAGGTTCGCCTTGTTTTCCGTTCAAAACATAATCAATAGAATAATATTGCGATGAAAATAATCCGAAAACAATAAAAAAGATGGACGATATAAATATTACTAACCAAAATCTGCTTAAAACCATAAAGAGCTATTTTTTCGTAAATGTAATATTAAATAAAAATATTTCAACAAATTATAAAAAATTATAAAAAAGAATCGATTTTATTAAATAATTATATATTTGTAAATATATTATCAACCCAACCTACTAACTATTATGAAAATCAGAAGATTACTATTTATTATTTCACTGACTTTTTCAGGTTTTGTTTTCTCTCAAACCAAACAAGACACTGAGAAAATCATCAGAAGTTATGATTTGAAAAAAATCAAAGAATTAGAAGTTTCTTTGAGAAAAAAAGAAGCTATTGAAAAAAAAGCAGCATATGAAGCAGCAGCAATTAATGGATGGCCAATTATAATTAAAGGCGATAATGGTTCTTTACAAGAGCTTATGAAATTAACACCTGATGGATTTCCAGTTTATTATTCTACTGAAAATGTGGCCGCAGCGCGATCTACTCGTACTGATTTTTTAAATTCTGGCGGTGGGCTAGGGCTTTCTTTAGATGGTCAAGGAATGGTTGCTAGAGTATGGGATGGAGGAACCGTTAGAAGATCTCATAGTGGTTTTGGAGGAAGAGTAGAAACAGTCGATAACGCAGGTTCTACATTTAGTTCACATCCTACTCATGTCACAGGAACAATCATAGCTTTGCCTTGGAATTCAAGTTTTTCCACGATAAAAGGAATGGCTTCTCAAGCGACTGCAAGAACTTTTGATTGGACCGATGACGAATCAGAAGCTTTATCTGAAGTAACTTTAGGGATGTTAGTTTCTAATCATTCATATGGAGTTCCAATAACAGGATCAAATGGACCACTTCCTTCATGGTATATTGGTTCTTATGTTGAAGATTCTAGGGTATGGGATGAAATAGCATATTTATCCCCATATT
>NZ_JAKLJH010000105.1 GCF_023151265.1 Flavobacterium sp. | reverse complement strand
AAGTTTTTACACCTAGCGCTTGTCTTGAATAGAATTTTTCCCAAGCATTCGGTGTTTTAAATCGGGTTAAATCTAACAAACCATCATCTACAATTGCAATGGTGTATGTCATTTCTTTACCTGATTTTTCACTTACTTTCAAAGTTGTTTTTTGTTCTGGTTTTAAAACTGAAGGAATTGTTACTTCTGGCTCTAAAACGGTATTTTTATTAATAACTTCTACTGGCAAAATTCCGTACATTCTGATTGGCGTATCGTTTATCGTAGAAGCGTGTGGTTTTAGCAACGAAATATGGAAATACACATTTGGCGCCATATCACCTGTAATAGGAATTTCAACTTGTGTTTCGCCTTTTTTAGTGGTTGCCCAAAGTGTTTTGATGACTTTCGAACCGTTTTCAATTGAAATTAAAGCTCTTCCGCCTTCACTTGACGGGAAAGAAACAATAGCATTTTCTCCAACATTGTATTTTTCTTTATTGGTTGTAAATACTAACATATTCGCCGTTTCGCTACTTCCTTGACGTGATTTTCCTGACCAATATGGCCAATCGATATACGAAGTTAAACTCGTTGCATGACCATCATTCGTATCTTCTACACGAATTAAATATCTTCCCCAATCGGCTTCAGGAATTTTAAATTGAACACTTGCTTTTCCTGATGCATCAGTTGAAACCACGTAATTTCTATATGCGGTTGTTACTTCCGAAGAATTATATTGTGATAAATCATCTCCGTCAGAATTCCACCACCAACGCCATTCAACTTTATAGACACGAACTTCTAAATTTTTAACTGATTTTGGTTTCCCCAATTCATCTAAAGTCACAATATCATAACGATTAACTCTATCGGTTTCTAACAAACCATATTTGTTTGGTTCTGGTGCTTTTATTCCGACATACGTTTTGAATGGAGAAAACGTTGCTGTTGCTACATCGGTACTAAAATCACCTCCATTTTCGTAAGCTTTTGTTTGGAATACCATTTTTAATTTTCCTGGCGCCTGACTTGTAATTTTTGGTTGAATGGCTACTTTAGCTTTTCCTAAATCGTTTACTTTTCCTGAAAAAACGTTTACTTCTTCGGTATAGAATTTACGCACTTCATCGTCAAAATCATATTTTTCATATTTTTTGAAAACAGTTTGTTGTTCCAAGAATTTAGCTTGCATTTCTACTTTCAAATTTTTCGCAACGGCTCCATGTAACCAAGCTACTTCGACTTCGCCACCGTTTAATCTATTGCCCGAAAGTAGTTTGTCAGCGAAAGTGTTTTTAATTTTTAAACGGTTTGGCTTGATTGTTTCAATCTTAATACTTTTATAAAAATGTACACCACCAACCGAAATTTTCACTTCCCAATTTCCAGTTGGATCGCTGTCTTTTGTCGCTAATTTGAATTTATAATGGTTTAAACTATTATATTTTTGAACCATTTGGTAGCGCATTTTCCCTTGCGGATCGCTTAGTTTAAACGTAATTGGGTGCGATTTTTCTAATTTGCTTTCCACATCATTCAACATGAAAGCCAAATGCAATGTATCGCCTGGACGCCAAACGCCTCTTTCACCATAAATAAAACCTTTTAAGCCTTTTTGCAATTCTTCGCCACCGACATCAAAATTACTTACCGACAAGGATTGCCCTTCATCTAGTTTTACATAAGTAGTATTTTTATCTTTTGATACAATCGCAAAAAAAGCATATTTCTTCAACTCGGTTTTCGCTATTCCTTCGCTATCGGTAGTGATAGTTCCTAAAAGTTGTTGTTGGAAATTATACAATTCAATTTTAGCTGATGCAACCGGCTGTGTCGAAACAATATTGTTTACCGCAAAAACATAAGAACCGTTTCCGCCACGTTTTGCAATAACGCCTAAATCGGAAGCAATAACATTTGTAAAAATGGTGTTGTTGTAATAGTACGAATCGGTACACGGATCTTCTCTTTCGTACCAATCATAGCCTTCGTAATAGTAATCGTCGTAATAATCTTGACTGCTTCTTACTTCATCGTCTTGTTCTTCCTCTTCTTCGTTTCCTTCATCAACATAAGCCGAAGTACATTTGTAAAGTGAATATTTACGTTTATACGATATTTCAACACGATAAATAGCGCCTGGATTTGGCGTGATTATTTTAGATAAATCAATAGCATACGCATTCCATTTGCTGGAATTTTGCAATTTGTTTTTATTTAATGCAATGGTTTTTTTAACGATTGGCTGCGCTACTTTTCTTAAATTTTGACTTCCGTTTAATTCGTTATCTTGAAGGAATTGAAGAATGTTGTTTTTGTAAATTTGGTACACTTTAACATCAACCGCGCTCAAATTAACCGATTCGAAATTAATTTTCAAGTTGTTTGAACTAGGTAAAATCGTTCCGCTTTTTATGAAACGAACTCCGGGTTTTACTTGTTCGAACGTAACTTTTTCGGAAAAATTTTGTTTCATTTTGAAGCCGTCTTCGCTCTCAATTCCTTGAAAAACTTCTACTAAAAGTTCGCCTTTTAAAGGTTCATTGAAAAATACTTTTAGTAAATTTCCTGCGGTTGCAAAACGTAAATTTAGAGCTGATTCAACTTGTACTAAACCAGAAAAATCTTGATCTCTATTTAAAGGATCAGAAAAGTTTAATAATAAAACTTGATTGTTATCTTTCTCAACTTCAGCAGAAACGATTTTAAAATTACTTTTCCCAGGAATATCGTAAAGCATTTCGCCCTTTTGGTCAATATCAAATGGAGTTCCATCCCAAGAAATTTTAATTTTACTATCTTCAACTTGTCTTTTAATGCTGTCGATTACAAATTTGTATTCCTTTTTATTGCTTAATTCTTTGACGAACTTAACCTTAACCGCTTTATCTTCTTGATTAACGGAAATTAATTTTTTAGCGGTTTCGAAATCCAAATCATCGCTCGACGTGATTACTCCGTTTAAATATTGGTAATCTTTACTATACGATTGTAAGTCATTTGTCGTTACCATAAAATCTTGCTTTATGGTTTTAATTGTGAAGTTAAAATCTTTCAATTTATCAGGAACATTCGTTAATTCCGACAAATGAAGTGTAACTTGATATTCTTTGTTTTGGTCTAATTTTTTTTCTGGAATAAAAGCGATGGTATTATTAGAAAGTGCCACTACTTTTCCATCAACACTTGGGCTAATGGTAAACAAATTTTCATCTAACTCTTCGTTGGCTGTCCATTCTTTTTTATCAAATGCTAAAACTACTCTAATGTCGCTGTTTGCCGAGACCAATCCCGAACTAAAGTTGAGAATATACGCTTTGAACTGAGAGAAATCAGAATTGAAATCTTTAGCGCTTTTAGAGCACGACAAAGCTACAATCAATACAAATATCAATTGTAAAAAACGAGTTGTTTTCATTTGGAAGGAGATTAGAGAGTTAGTTTGTTTTTGTTCTCAAATTAGCAACAACAAAAATCGTGCAAATTCTTACGTAAATATAAAAATATTTTTGAATAAAATCCTTACAAAAATTTATCGCTTATTTTTAAAAAAAGCTTTCATCAAATTAGCACATTCTTTTTCTAAAACACCTGAAATTACTTTGGTTTTCGGGTGTAATTGGGTTCCCATTTTTTGAAAACCACGATTTTCATCGGAAGCACCAAAAACAATTTTAGAAATTTGCGACCAATACAAAGCGCCTGCACACATTTGACAAGGTTCTAAAGTCACATACAAAGTACAATCTTTCAAATATTTTCCTCCGATGAAATTTGCAGCACTGGTTATGGCTTGCATTTCGGCATGAGCGGTAACATCATGAAGTAATTCTGTTAAGTTGTGTGTTCTTGCAATGACACGATTGTCAATCACAATTACAGCTCCAACAGGGATTTCACCTTTCTCAAAAGCAATTTCGGCTTCTTGTAAGGCTTTCTTCATAAAAAACTCATCGGTAAAAATATTCTCCATAAGTACAAAAATACAATAACCAATTCTTACTTTTGTGCTGTAATGGAAAATTTGCTTTCAAAAATTAACAATCCTACCGATTTAAGGAAACTTCCTGAAAATCAATTACCTCAATTAGCCAAAGAATTGAGAGACTTTATCATTGATATTGTTTCAAAGAAAGAAGGTCATTTGGGTGCGAGTTTAGGTGTTGTAGAATTAACGATTGCGTTGCATTATGTTTTCAATACTCCAGAAGATTTATTAGTTTGGGATGTTGGTCATCAAGCTTACGGACATAAAATCTTAACCGAAAGACGCGACATTTTTCATACCAATAGAGAATTAAACGGAATTTCAGGTTTTCCGAAGCGAAGTGAAAGTATTTATGATACGTTTGGTGTGGGACATTCTTCGACTTCAATTTCGGCAGCTTTAGGAATGGCATTGGCTTCGCAATTAAAAGGAGAAGTTGATAAACAACATATCGCTGTTATTGGAGATGCTTCAATTGCGAGCGGAATGGCTTTTGAAGGTTTAAATCATGCTGGAGTTACTGATGCGAATTTATTAGTGATTTTAAATGATAATGCGATTGGAATTGATCCAAGTATTGGTGCTTTGAAGGATTATTTAACCGCAGTTAAGGAAGGCAAAAACCCAAAGCAAAATAACATCATCAAATCTTTGAATTTTGATTATTCAGGTCCGATTGATGGTCATGATTTATCAAAATTGATTTCGGAATTAGAACGATTAAAGTCGGTTAAAGGTCCGAAATTTCTTCACGTGATTACTACCAAGGGCAAAGGATTACAATTGGCAGAAGAAGATCAAGTAAAATATCACGCGCCAGGAAAATTTGATGCCGAAACTGGCAAAATCCATTCAAAAGACGAATCGCATTTGCCTCCAAAATTTCAAGATGTTTTCGGACATACATTAGTAGAATTAGCAAAGCAAAATGAAAAAATCATTGGAATTACTCCAGCAATGCCAACAGGAAGTTCCATGACCTATATGATGGAAGCTTTTCCAAAACGTGCAATTGACGTAGGAATTGCTGAGCAACACGCCGTTACATTAGCCGCAGGAATGGCTACGCAAGGAATGGTAGTTTTTTGTAATATTTATTCCACTTTTCTACAACGCGCTTATGACCAAGTGATTCACGATGTGGCTTTACAGAATTTACCCGTTATTTTCTGTTTAGACAGAGCAGGATTGGTGGGTGAAGATGGTGCTACGCATCATGGAGTATTTGATATTGCGTATTTGAATTGCATTCCGAATATGATTATTGCCGCTCCAAAAGATGAAATCGAGTTGCGAAATATTATGTTTACAGCTTCAGAAGGTTTGAATCATCCAATTGCCATTCGTTATCCGAGAGGAAGAGGCGAAAATGTGAATTGGGAACAACCTTTTGAGAAAATTGAAATTGGAAAAATAAAAGAATTTCAAAAAGGAACTAAAGTTGCAATTTTATCGATTGGAACCATTGGAAATAATGTAACGAAAGCTCTAAATGAAGTTGAAAGTCCTAATTTATTTTCGCATTATCATTTTTCTTTTATAAAGCCATTGGATTTAGATTTTTTAAAGTTAATTATAAATTCTCACGAGCACATTATTACTATCGAAGATGGCGCAATTACAGGTGGTTTTGGAGAGCAAATAAGTACAATTATTGCAACAAATAATTTCAATAAATCTATCATAAATCTCGGAATTCCTGATTCATTCATAGAGCATGGAACAGTTTTTGAGTTACAACAACTTTGCAAAATCGACGTTAAAAGCATTATTCAATTATTAAACACATTCTAAAATGTTGAAAAAAACCTACTTTTTTGGACTTCTATTTTTTGTTTTTCAAATCAATTACAGTCAAGTTATCAGAACAGAATTACCAGACACCATTTCCTATTGGTCAAAAGAAAATAAAGTTGGTTTAGATATTTCTCAGATTTCATTTGTAAATTGGAATGCTGGAGGTAATAACTCCGTTTCTGGACTTTTAAAAGGACAATTTATTCGCACGTATACTAGAAATAATGTTAATTGGAAAAACGAATTAATTGCTCGCTACGGAATTAATAAGCAAGAAAGTCAAGAAGCTAGAAAAACAGATGATCAGGTTGCTTTTAATTCTACTTTTGGATATAAGAGGGATACCATTTCTAATTGGTATTATGCGGGTAAATTTAATTTTAATACGCAATTTGCCAATGGTTATGCTTATCCAAATACTGATTTAGCAATTTCTAAACCATTTGCACCTGCGTATACTTTTTTAGGGGTTGGGGCAGAATATTCAAGGAAAGATTTGAATTTGAATCTTTATATTTCTCCTTTAACACAAAAAACTACAATGGTTTTTGATCAAAGGTTGGCTAATCAGGGAGCTTTTGGAGTGGAAAAGGCTATTTATGATGAATTTGGGGTTTTGGTAAGAGAAGGTAAAAATATTAGAAATGAAACAGGGATTTTAATTACCAACCAATGGAAAACAGAGGTGTATAAGAATATTAATTTTGAACATCGTATTTCAATGTATACCGATTATATAAATAATTTTGGAAATATTGATGTAGATTGGCAATTGCAGTTAGATATGACTGTTAATCAATATGTAAAAGCTAATATTGGAACACATATTGTTTATGATGACGATATTAAATCTAAAGAAGAGGAAAATGGAGTTCAGGTTATTAAAGGACCAAAGATTCAGTTAAAGCAAATACTAGGTATAGGAGTGGTTTATCAATTTTAATGAAATTATTTTCTTTTTTGTTTGATTTATATATACGAATATCTATATTTGCACTCCAATTGTCGCGGGTATGGTGAAATTGGTAGACACGCCAGACTTAGGATCTGGTGCCGCAAGGTGTGAAGGTTCGAGTCCTTTTACCCGCACAAAAAGCTCTAACGAAAGTTGGAGCTTTTTTTATTTAGTAAAAAAGTATAAAAAAAAGCCGTTTGAATTTCAAACGGCTTTTTTAAACTAACTGTAAATTTATTCTTTTATCAATTTTTTTGATTGGCTTGTACTATTATGATCTGTTAATTTAATTAGATATATACCTACTTCTAAGTTTGTAACATCTAATTGTTGATTTGAAATTATGTTATTAAAGGATTTTATCAATTGTCCGGTTATGTTGTAAATTTCCACTTTAACCATATCTGCTGTAAGAGCAAAACTGTTTTTAGTAGGATTTGGATAAAGATTGATATTATTTTGGTTGGCTTCAAAATCATCTGAAGATAAGGTTGAAGGTCTGTTTCCGTATACTCTAAATTGTCCTGGTGTTAAAGCAATTGTTGCTGTTGAACTTGTTATGGTTATTGGAGTATTATCCATTAAATTATACCAAGTCATAGGGTAGGTGTAAACATCTGTTGGGAAACTTGGGTTTATATTTTGATTTCCCACTGAGAAATTTGCAATAACCACTACATTGCGCAACTGAGTTGTTGGGTAAGTATTGTTATACACATACAATCTTTGGCGAATGTTACTTCCATCTGGGCTAATTGTAAAATCAGAACTAAATACAGGCTCTGAAGTTTTTAAGTTGATTAATTTTGACCAATCGCTTAAAATGGCTGTTCTTCTTGTGTCTGCTAGCCAATTTTGGGTCCATTGCACTTGTTCTTTAGTGTCTAATTTACAGTCACCAGGATAGAATGTGCCTTCGTCATTAACGGTTCCATTTGAACAGGTGTAAATGGATTGATTGTTTCCTAGTTCAGCAAAATGCCAAATCATTTTTGGACCAGGAACAAGAATACTCATAGCTCCTATGGCGCCCATTCTAGCTAGTGCATTGGTTAGATTGCCATTTACTGGAGCTGTTCCGCCACCATTCCCATAAGTTATTGCTTCATACATTAATCGATCTTTGTCATGACTTTCTGGGTAACCTATCAATCTTTTACCTGTAAATCCGCGACTTGTGTGTCCCATTCTCGAAATATTTTGAGTAGAAAATCCCATAGCAAGTTCTTTGTATTGTGTGAACATTTCACCCCACATCATAATTCCTTTTCCTTCTCCTAATCTGTAATTTGCCCATTGTTGTTCTTCATTGTCAGTTCCTAAATGTTCAAAAATTACATAATGGTCATTATCTAAAGTCCAAGAATAATCTGCATATTCTTTTAATACATCTACACGATCTTGTTGGTATGCATTAGTACAAGCATCATCTCCACTGGTACAGTTTTGTGTAAACCCTTTAGTTAAATCCCAACGGAAACCATCTATTTTGTATTCTGTTATCCAATGCTTAATGGTTTGTTTTACATAGTTTTTAGTTAAACTTGAAGAGTGATTAAAATCTTCTCCTACACTGTAGCTGTGTTTTGCAGTAGTATTAAAATAAGGATTGTCACTCGCTGGACTTCCCCATCCATCACCATCAGGATCATTCATCCACATTCTAACCATTGGATTTCTTCCAAATGCATGATTAAATGCAATATCTAATATAACTGCAATTCCATTTTGATGGCAGACATCAACAAGCTCTTTTAATTTTTCTGGAGTACCATAGAATTTATCTAATGCCATATGAAAAGCCGTATTGTAACCCCAACTTTCATTTCCTTCAAACTCCATAACCGGCATTAATTCAATTGCATTGATTCCTAAATCTTTAAAGTATTGAATTTTGTCGATTACATCTTGAAAGTTTCTATTGGCATCGAAATCGCGAATTAAAAGTTCATAAATTACTAATTTATCTTTATCTGGTTTGGTAAAGTTAGTTACTTGCCAACTGTATGGTGCAACACCTGTTTTAAACCATGTTACTTCACGTTCTTGCCCTATTGGGTAAGTTGGTAAATTTGGGAAAGTACTATTTGAAATCCATGGGTCATCATATGGAGATAAAACCATTTTTGAACATGGATCTGCTGCTTTTACTAATGAAGGCGAATTTGCAATTGGAGTTTGGTCAACCGCCCAATATTGATAAGTATTATCTGCACCGGGTGTAAGTCCAGTTAATTCTAACCAAAATTTCCCTGAAGTAGGGTCTTTCTTCATGGCATAGTTGCTATCTGGAGTATAGTTGTTAAAACTACCAGCTACATAAACAAAGTCTTTGCCCGGAGCTTCTAAAACTAAAGTAGCTTTAGTATTATCTGAAACATTTAAATTAATTCCGTTTTCAAGTCCGTTTGGGATTGCTTGAGGCGTGCTTCCAGGGTTTACAATAACAGAAAATTTTCTTGTTATGGTTGATGCTCCTAGAGTTACTTCTAAATCATAACTTGTATTGGCTGTTATGTTTGTGTGATTAAACGCATAACTTGATGTAGTATTTGTATTAATACTTACACCATTTGCTTTTAAATTATAACTAGCCGCACCTCCAGTATTTGTAGCTGAAATATTTAAATTGCCTCCAGAATTTATAATGGTTGCACTATTATTAGCCGGAGCTGTTAAGTTGACTTGAAAAGTACCTACATTGAAGATAAAATCACCACAAGATGGAGGTAG
>NZ_JAKLJH010000104.1 GCF_023151265.1 Flavobacterium sp. | reverse complement strand
AAAAGTTAAACTTTCATAAATTGATAGTATTACTATTATATTTGCATTGTTAAATATTACATTATGCAAAATTTACTATCTAATTTAAAAATAACCATTAACGAAAAGTTATACGTTAAAGATCCTGAAACTTCAGAATTAGGGCGTAATATCTTAAAAAATAGCATCATACTAATTGATGAAATTGGCTTTGAAGCGTTTACTTTCAAAAAACTAGGTGAAAAAATTCAATCTAACGAAAGTTCTATTTATCGTTATTTTGAAAACAAGCACAAACTTTTGGTTTATTTAACTTCATGGTATTGGTCGTGGATGGAATATCGTATGGCGTTTGCAACTACTAATGTTTCTAATCCAGTTGAAAAATTAGAAAAAGCAATTAAACTAGTTACCGAAAATATAGCAGATGATAACGCAACTCCGCACATCAATGAAGAAATTCTAAGCCGAATAATCGTAGAAGAATTTGCAAAAACTTTAATGACGAAGGAAGTTGACAACGAAAACAAAGAAGGTTTTTTCTTAGTTTACAAAAGGGTAATCAATCGTATCGTTGATATCATAAAAGAAGTGAATCCAAACTATCTTTATGCAAAAAGCTTGTCATCAAACATTGTAGAAGGTGCGTTACATCAACATTTTTTAAAAAATCATTTAAAAACTATTACTAACTTATCTGAAAAAGAATGCGCAACAGAATTCTATACAGATATGGCTAAAAAAATACTACTATGACACCATTAAAAAGATTTAAAAACCTCATCCTAATCGACAAACAAGATATTTACCAAATCTTCTTGTATTCCATTATTGCAGGATTAATCAGTTTGTCTTTACCTTTGGGAATCCAATCAATCATCAACTTTATTCAGGCAGGAAAAGTTAGCACTTCTTGGATAATTCTAGTAGTTATTGTTGTGGTTGGAGTAGCTTTTGTAGGATTGCTAAAAATTATGCAATTCAGAATTACCGAAAATTTACAGCAAAAAATATTTGTGCGTTCGTCATTTGAATTTGCTTATCGTTTTCCAAAAATAAAATTCAATGAATTACACAATCAATATCCGCCAGAATTAGCGAATCGATTTTTTGACACTTTAACCGTTCAAAAAGGATTTTCTAAACTTTTATTAGATATTTCTGGAGCTGCTTTACAAATCATTTTCGGAATTATCTTGCTGTCATTGTATCATTCCTTTTTTATCTTTTTCGGATTGGTACTTTTGATATTACTTTATTTAATTTTCAAAATCAACTTTAATGTAGGATTAGAAACCAGCTTAAAAGAATCGAAATACAAGTATAAAATCGCACATTGGTTGCAAGAAATTGCGAGAAATCACTTGAGTTTTAAAAGCAATTCGATTTTTAATTTTTCGCTACATAAAAACGATAAATTAGTTAATGAATATCTGAAACAAAGAGAAAGTCATTTCCAAGTTTTAATGAAGCAATTTGTTCAGCTAACTGGATTTAAAATTTTAATCACAGCGGGTTTGTTGATAATTGGAGGATTATTGGTAATTAATCAACAAATGAACATTGGACAATTCGTTGCAGCAGAAATTATTATTTTGAGCATTATTGCAGCGGTTGAAAAACTTTTTTCTGGATTAGAATTGTTTTATGACGTACTAACTTCTTTAGAAAAATTAGGTTCGGTTGTGGATATGGAATTAGAAGAAGATGTTCAAAACTCAAATTATTTAGTGGACCGAAATAAAATATCCATTGAAACCGAAAACGTTTCTTTTTCGTATCCAAAATCGGATAAAGAAATACTAAAAAACATCAACTTATCGATTGAACCAAAACAGCACACCTTAATTTTAGGCGAAAATGGTTCTGGAAAAACAACTTTAATTCGTTTGTTAGCAAGATTAATCGAACCATCTTCTGGAAGTATTTTCATCAATAACACCAATTACAAAAAGTATTCGTCTGATGAATATCGTTCAAAAATTGGAATTATCACGGCACACGAAATGCCATTTGAAGGAACCATTTTGGAAAATATCACTTGTAATAATCCAGAAATTAAAATGGAAATGGTTTTTGATTTAATCGAAAAATTAAAATTAACCGAAGCCATCAAAGCACTTCCAAAAGGATTAGATACACGAATTTCTTCGGAAGGAAAACAAATTAATTCGTCAACCATTCAAAAAATTGTTTTGGCACGTTGTATCATCAACCAACCCAAATTATTGTTTTTAGAAAATCCTTTAGACAAATCAGACGAAGAAAGTTGTAGAGAAATTATCGATTTTTTAAGCGAAGAAAAACATCCGTGGACATTAGTTGTAGTAAGTAAAAACAATTATTGGAAACAAATTTGTAAGCAAGCCATTCTTTTAGAAAAAGGAGAAATTAAATCGAATTAAGTCATGCTAAACATCACAAAAAATAGAATTGATCAATTTGTTAAGTTAGAGCAATTCAAATCGGGACAAATATTTAAAGAACAAAAGCATTACAAAGTAATTCGCAAGATTATTTGGGCATTTGTTATTGTATGTATCTTGTTTCTTTTTCTTCCTTGGACACAAAATATTCAAGGCGCTGGAAATGTAACCACCTTAAAACCAAATCAACGCCCGCAAACCATTCAAACTATTATTGGTGGAAGAATTGAAAAATGGTATGTAAACGAAGGCGATTTTGTTAAAAAAGGTGATACCATTTTATTTATTTCCGAAATAAAAGAAGATTATTTAGATCCAAATTTGGTTGAAAACACAGGAAATCAAGTAAAAGCAAAAGAAAATGCTGTAACTTCTTATGCCGATAAAGTAAAAGCATTAGAAGCACAAATGGGAGCTATTCAAAATGAAAAAAATCTGAAATTAAAACAAGCACAAAACAAATTAAAACAGTCGTATTTAAAAGTGCAAAGTGATAGCATTGATTTTGAAGCAACAAAAACCCAACTTAAAATTGCAAAAACCCAATACACTCGTTCAGTAAATTTAAACAAAGAAGGTTTAAAACCAATGACCGATGTGGAAGAAAAACGCATGAAATTGCAAGAAACCGAAGCGAAAATCATTACACAAGAAAACAAATATATTGCAAGCAAAAATGAAGTATTGAATGCCACAATGGAACTCAATAGAATTAGCGCTGAATATGCTGAAAAAAACGCCAAAGCAAGTAGCGACAAACAAACCGCTTTAAGTTCACAATTTGACACCGAAGCACAAGTAAACAAGCTGAAAAATCAGTACAAAAACTATCAAATTAGAAATGGTTTGTACTACATTACTGCACCGCAAGATGGTTATGTAAATAGAGCTTTACAATCTGGAATTGGTGAAACCATTAAGGAAGGAACAGCTGTTGTAAGCATTATGCCAGCAAAATACGATATTGCCGTAGAAACTTACATCGAACCAATGGATTTTCCATTAATTAACAAAGGCGAAAAAGTTAGAGTTTGGTTTGATGGTTGGCCTACAATTGTTTTCAGCGGATGGCCTGGTGTTTCGTATGGTACTTTTGGCGGAATCATTGTTGCCAAAGAAAATTTTATTAGTCCAAACGGAAAATATCGTGTGCTAATTGCACCAGATCCCAGCGATAAAAAATGGCCGGAACAATTGAGTATTGGTGCAGGAACGCAATCATTAGCTTTGTTAGACAATGTGCCAATTTGGTTTGAAATTTGGAGAACTTTAAATGGTTTCCCACCAAATTTTTATCAACCAACAACCACCGAAAACACTAAAAAATAATGAGAACGAAACTATTTTATATCTTCCTTTTCATTTGTAGTTGGATGAGTTTGTTTGGACAAAATTCACCAACCGAATTCACCTACAATGAATTTTTAGGTTATGTAAAAAAATACCATCCACTGGTAAAACAAGCCGATTTAAAACTGAACGAAGCCCAAGCTAATTTAATGCAAGCGCGCGGTGCTTTTGATCCAAAAATCGAAGTTGACTTTAGTGAAAAACAATTCAAAGACAGCGAATATTATTCGATATTAAACAGTAGTTTTAAAATTCCAACTTGGTACGGAATCGAACTAAAAGCAGGATTTGATAACTCTGAAGGAATTTACGTAAATCCAGAAAACACATTACCAAACAGCGGATTAACTTCGTTTGGAATTTCAGTTCCTGTGGGGCAAGGTTTATTCATCAATCAACGAATGGCTGATTTAAAAAAAGCTAAAATTG
Source organism: Flavobacterium sp. (assembly GCF_023151265.1). Classification (GTDB taxonomy): domain Bacteria; phylum Bacteroidota; class Bacteroidia; order Flavobacteriales; family Flavobacteriaceae; genus Flavobacterium. The sequence goes on along the minus strand of NZ_JAKLJH010000104.1, from coordinate 5,286 downwards.
CTCGAAACTTAAACGTTGCTGAAAGAAATTTGCAAGCGGTTGAAGTAATTTATGAGGCTTCAATTAGTTATGTAAATTGGAAAAGAAGTTTTGACGAAGTAAAATTGTATGAAACCTATTTAGAAAATGCTTTAATTCGTTACAACGGTGTTTCAAAATTAATCGAAGAAGGTGACAAACCAGCGATTGACAGTGTTGAAGCCGGAATAGCAGTAAAAACTCGAAGATTAAATTTAGAAGATGCGAAGTTAAAATTAACCAAAGCAAAATTAGAATTATCAAACTATTTATGGTTAGAAAATAATATTCCGTTAGAACTTAACGACAATTTATCTCCAGAAACAACGTTATCCAAAACAATTAAAGAAGTTTTACAGATAAATGAATTAGGAACAATTGATTTAGACAATCATCCAAAAATTCAGGCGTTAGATGCTAAAATTGCGATGTTAAAAGTGGATCGAAAATTAAAAGCAAATGCACTTTTGCCCAAGTTAGATTTGAGTTACAATTATTTATCAGAACCAAGTTATATTGACAATTATCGTTTTGAAGATTATAAAATTGGTGTGAATTTTTCGTTTCCAATATTTTTACGAAAAGAACGCGGAAGTTTAAAATTAGCCGATTTAAAAATTCTGGATTCCGAATTTGGTTTGCAATTTGAACGAAAAAATTTGGAAAACAAAATCAAAGCGCAACAACAAGAAATAGTTTCACTTGAAAAACAGCAAGATTATAATGATAAATTGGTTAAAGACTTTTCAACATTGCTAAACGCTGAAGACCGATTGTTTGAAATGGGAGAAAGCTCGTTGTTTGTAATTAATTCGAGAGAAAACTCCTTAGTAAGCTCACAAATTAATGAAATTGCATTGGAAAATAGGTACTTGAATGCGATAATTGGTTTGTTTAAAACTTTGGCAAACCCAAATTAAATTAACAAAATGAAGGTAAAAATGTTTAATTCCTAACATTTAAATTAAAAATTAATAAATTAGCAGTCCCAAATAATAACAATGAAAAAAACAATTCTTAATTTATTAATTTTATTCCTTCTAATAAGTACCAAAACTTTTGGTCAAGGAGGTGCATCTTCTTGTGCTGAATTAGCAGCAAATCCCGCTCCATTTCAGTCTTGTGCTACCAGTATTCCTTTCAGTAGTTCGGTTGGAGGTAATGGAGAAAATTTTGCCTCTTCTTGTATTCCAACACCATATGTTGGTCCTACATGGTTTTTTATAGAAATCGACTCTCCTGGAAGCGTTACTTTACAAATTAGTCAACAAAATTTAGCTGGTAATGGTACCGATGTAGATTTTGTTTTGTGGGGACCGTTTCCAAATTTAAACAATATCTGTAATCAATTAATTCCAGCAAACGAAGTTGATTGTAGTTATTTACCAGATACTGTTGAAACAGTTAATATTCCAAATAGTAATGCCGGCGATTTATATGTTATTGTAATTGATAATTACTCAGGACAAGCCGGAAATATAACTGTTTCACAAACAGGTGGAACAGGAAGTACTAACTGTGATTTCTTATCTTCAGTAACATTAAACAACACAGATGGTTCTCTTTTAACCAATTTAGATTATTGCAAACCTGACACTAAAGAAATTGTAGCAACCATTGATATTTCTGATTTTCCGGGAGTTCCTAGCAACTTACGATTTAATTACACTTGGTTTAAAGATGGAGTACAAATAAATGCTTTTTCAAATGTTACTTCGCCTACAAACAACCTAATTGTTACCGAAAGTGGTTTATACAAAGTCGTTACAACGGCTTACGATATTACTGTAAATCCATCAGGAGATACAACTGGATTAAGAATTAGCGAAGCTGAAGCAAATTTAAAATTTCATACTAAACCAGTTGTTACTATTGCAAATACCAATACCGTATGTTTAAACACCAATCCAGCTTTAACAGCAACTATCGTTAACAATGCGGATTTAAATACTACAATTGATATTTTAAGTTATCAATGGTTTCATAACAATATTGCAGTTGTTGGTGCTACAGCAAATAGCTTTACTCCAACTTTACCTGGAGATTATTTTATAAAAGTTACAAATTCACCATGTTCTGTAACCGATTCAAATGTTATAAGAATTATTGCAAACCCAAATATTCAAATTGCTTCAACTACTACTATTTGTGAAAACGATTCTTATACCATTACTTCAACAAATACGAATGCAAGTTTAAATAGTTCGCTTTCTTATCAGTGGTACAAAGATGGTATAGCAATATCGGGTGCTAATAGCTCAACTTATGTTGTAAATAAATTTAATCAAGCTGCAAATTCAACCTCTCAGTATTATTTAGAAAGTATTGAACAAGGTACGTGCACAAATGTTTCAAATACAATTTCAATTACAATTAATGCTTTACCTGTAATCAATAGCGTTTCAACAACATTGGAACAATGTGATTATATTAACAACACACTTGATGGAATTGCAGAAACGAATTTACTTCAGCTTTATAATTACTTCACTAATAATACAGCAGGATTAACATTATATTTTTATTCAGATCCTGGATTAACACAATTAATTAATAATCCAACAAATTACATTAATACTACATCTCCATTTTTACAAACTATTTATGTGAAATTGGTTAATGAAAATATAACTCCAAATTGTACTTCGGCAGGTACTGGAAGTTTTGTGCTTCAAATTAATCCAACCAGTGTTGCTAACTATCCAAATATTCCTGCAGTTTGTCCAGAAATCAATCAAAATTATGGATTTGTAAATTTTGACGCACAACGTATCTTAATAAAAAACACTTATTTTGCGAGTTCTGATGTAAGTATTTCTTTTCATTTGAATACATCTGATGCTTCAACTGGATTAAACGGATTAACTAATTTTAGCCAAATTCCTGTTGGAACAACAACAGTTTATACTAGAGTAATTTCAAATACAACACAAAGTTGTGAAGGAATTGGAACTTTTGACGTAATTGTAACGCAAGCTCCAAATCAAAACGTTATTAATAACGAAGCAGCTTGTCTTTTAGATTCGTTTTTATTGAATACTAAAGATACTGAAGCATTGGCTGGACAAAATCCTTCTGTTACAGTTTCTTATTTTAATACGTTTGATAATGCGAAAGACAATGTTTTTGTAATCAATAAAAACATTCCGCTTCCATTAACTTTAGGAAATAGAACTATTTACGCTCGTTTGTTTGATAACTTAACTGGATGTATATCGATTGTTAGTTTTGATATAAATGTTTTCCCAAATCCAATTATTGTTCAGCCTTCACCTATTAAATTATGTGGTGATATAACTGCTACATTTGATTTGAATAGTAGAATTACCCAAATTACTAATGAAAATACCAATTATCAAGTAACTTTCTACGCTAACAATGCTGATGTACTAGCAAATAATCCAATTGCAACACCAGACAATTATACGAGTTCATCAACAACAATTATTTGTAAAGTTGTTGATGCAACTAATAATTCTTGTGAATCATTTACTACTTTAAATCTTGTAGTAATGGTATTACCAGGGAGCAATTCCAATCCAACCCAACTTGAATTATGTAACGATTCTGGTTTTGACTATTTTGATTTGACTTCCAGAGAACTTGAAATGGCAGGCTCAACACCAATCAATACCATCAATTTTAGATATTACACAGAATTACCAGATGCTTTAGCAAATGCTAATACAAATCGAATAAGTACACCAAATAACTTTTTAAATACTAGAATAAACTTTCAAAAAATATATGTTCGATTAAATAGTAGAACTAATATTGATAGTGAAACTGGAATTGCTTGTTTTAAAATTTTGGAATTGGATTTATACGTTAGACCTTATCCTGTAAATTATCTTTTAAACGAGCCATACACTATTTGTATAGATCAATTAAACACTATAACCTATCCAGTTGAAATAAAAACGCAGTTAAACAGTACAGATTATACTTTTCAATGGTATAATGGTCATGACGCAGTAGCAGGAAATGAAATTATTGGAGAAACAGGTACTTCATTTACCACTTCAACAGTTGGGCAATATTCGGTAGTTGTAACCAATATTTCTAATGCAGCTAATTGCTCGTCTACTTTTAATTTCAGTACTCAAAATTCAATAGTACCTAATTCTGTTATAATCAATCCAAATGAATTAATAGCTTTTGGAACAGACAATACGGTAACAGCAATTGTAACTCCAGCTTCAACTGATTATCTGTATTCGATTGATGGTACTTATTTCCAAGAAAGCAATGTATTTACGAATATTTCGGGTGGTGATCATACTTTGACTGTTATTAATAAATTTGGATGTGGTGATGTTACAGCGACATTTACGGTTGTAGATTATCCTAACTATTTTACACCAAACGGAGATGGTCATAATGACACTTGGAATATTAAAGGAAGTAGCGCTTTAGATTTGGCAATCATAAGAATTTTTGATCGCTATGGAAAATTAATCAAACAAATTGATCCTAATGGTAATGGATGGAATGGAACATTTAATAATGAATTATTACCATCTACAGATTATTGGTTTACAATTGAATATACAAAAAACAACATTACGAAAGAATTTAAAGGACACTTTAGTTTAATTCGATAATAGTACAAAAAACAAAAACCTTCGCAATGCGAAGGTTTTTTTTCGTTTTATATCCAAAAAATATTAGTAACGACTTCTTGAGTTGTTATCTCTATTGTTAGAGTAACCACCTCTTCCACCTGAATTACGATCGAAGCTTCTTCTTTCTCCTTCTGGTTTTGGTTCAGATTTGTTAACAACGATTTTTCTACCTTCGATAGTTCCACCGTTTAATTCGTCGATTGCTTTTTGAGCCTCAGCATCATTAGCCATTTCAACAAATCCAAATCCTTTACTTCTTCCGGTAAATTTATCAGAGATAATTTTAACTGATTCTACAGCTCCATACTCTTCAAAATAACCTCTTAAATCTGCTTCCTCTACGCTGAAAGGAAGACTTCCTACAAAAATATTCATCTATGAAAAATTTAATTCCTCACAAAGGTAGGCTATTTAATGTTGTTAAAAGGTTAAAGTTTGATTTATTTTCAAAAACAACCCCTTTTTAGCTAAAAAATTCAAAATCAAAAGGTTAGTTTTTTGAAAAGTTTTTAAATCTATTCTACTAAATTTAAAAATTTTTCAAAAAAAAAAGACAACCATCTTGATTGTCTTTTCTACTAACACTAATTTATTCTATTTATGTAACCCAATCATTTCATAGTAAGAACGCTCAATGGCTTCT
>NZ_JAKLJH010000103.1 GCF_023151265.1 Flavobacterium sp. | reverse complement strand
CTAAAATTAAATTCTTAAAATAAATGCAAATAATATTTCTTCTAATCGGAATAATTGGATTAGTTATGTTTGTTTTTGGTATAAAAACACTGATAAAAAATTACAGAAACGAAATTATTAGCGAATTAAAACTAACTGAAAATGAAATAAATTTTCAAAAAATTGGTACGTATTCAATTTCTGTAGTTGGTGGAAGTTATGCAAATAATTTGGGAAACTTTGAAACTCAAATTACCCATAACGAGACGAAATTAAATACTATTGAAAAAAATCTGAAATTCAAATTTCATTACAAAGGAAGATTAGCAACCGAATTCTATAGTTTTGAAATTGAAAATCTTGGAATACACAAAATCTTTATTAAAAATATTGAAGACTTAGAAGTAAAAGAATCTATGTTAGTATCTAAAAGATTATTTCAAAAGAAATTACCAATTGAAAAAATAGGTTTAATAGTGAAAGAAACATCATCAAGTTCAAAATTTATAATTGGTTTGTTAATGACTGTATTTGGAATTAATATTTCAATTTGGGGAATAATTTTAACATTTAATCCACAACTAATTGGATAAAAACCGAATGCACAACAGCGGTTTGCTTCAATGGCTACTTCCGGATTTTCCTTCGGAAAATCCGCTGCTGAATGGAATGTTTTGTTATATTTGTAATGGCTTGGTGTTGGCTCAACGCCACTGAGAGCAAGCCGCAGAACGTTGTAGCACATTTTAAAAAATGAGAACATTCATAATTATCGTATTTATTTTTACAAGTAATTTAAATGTAATTGCTCAGGATAAAACTTGCCTTTGTATTGATGGTATTGGCTCTTCTCGTAATGACAAACCAATTAAAAATTTTAATTTTAAAAATGGTCAATCTCTTATCATCTGTGGATTTGAAGAAAATAATTTAATTTTAGAATTTAACGTCATAGATTGCTCATCTGAAAAATCTATAAGCGAATATTCTGCTGTTCAAACTTGTACATATGAATTTAAGAATGATACTCTCAAAATTTTTGAGTTAAAACTTCTTCCTAGCGGAAAAAAATGGGAATGGCAATTTGAAAAAATTTCAGTTGAGATTTTTACAGTGAAGAATAATAAAATTATTAAAATTCCTCCAAAACCAATTTTTAATATTAATAATCAAATGTCAGATTTTGAACAAAATGAATTTATTAATGACATAATATTGAATAAAGATAATGGAATGCAATATGATTGGGATTGGGAAGAAATTATTGGAAAATTAGAACTTTTAGCATTAATAAAAAACGAAAAAGCCCTTGATATCTTATTAAATCTTGAAAAGATAACTAACTATCAACTAGATGGAGCATTTAAAGAACAATATAATGACGCTATATCAAATATAAATTGGATTCTTAATAATTAAAAAAACGTGCTACAACAGCGGTTTGCTTCAATGGCTACTTCCGGATTTTCCTACGGAAAATCCGCTGCTGAATGGAATGTTTTGTTATATTTGTAATGGCTTGGTGTTGGCTCAACACCACTGAGAGCAAGACACGAAACGTTATGGTTAATTTTGATATGGAAGAACTAACAGATTATTTATTCAATTCAGACCTAAAAAATGCAGAGAAGTTAATAAAATCTGGCATCGATATTAATACTAAATACAACTCTGGAATTTATCCTATAGATGCTGCAATTAACAGTGACAACCCGAAAGTTTTAGAATTTATAATCCAAAATGGAGCAAATGTAAACATAGAATGCGGACTCCCCCTGAGTTTAGCCTTTGATTATTGCATGGATGGAATGATTCAAAATGATATCCAAAAACCTTATCCAGAAGCTATGGAAATGGTTAATATTTTAATCCAAAATGGCGCCCAAATAGACATAAAGAATAAAAACGGAAAAACACCTATTGATGTTTTAAAATCATACGCTTCACAAAAAGATAAGTTAGAAATACTTAAAAATATATTTAGAGAAGTAATAAAAAACATAGACGATTATTTATAAAACTAACCACAACAGCGGTTTGCTTCAATGGCTACTTCCAGATTTTCCTACGGAATATCCGCTGCTGAATGGAATGTTTTTTTACTTAATTGCTTAGACATGTTAATTTATTATTATTTAAAATTACATTAAAAAGCTGTATATGGCTACTCGCTATTTTTAAAGGATAAACAAAAAGCCAGAATTTACATTCTGGCTTTTCTATTTTTTAAACTATTTTCTTATTCCAATATAAAAGAAACTGATACATTTGAAATTATCTCAATTTCTCCTATTGCTAATGTTTCTTGTGGCATTGATGCACCATCAGCCATTGCCATGGTTTTCATTTCGGCATACACTGGTCGTGGATAATTTGTAAAGGAGTTATCTGAAATTACTAACGCCTTCCCTACTTTTTGTCCCGCTAAAACCGAAACGTAATCTTCAGCTTTTTGCTTTGCATCTAAAATAGCTTTCTTACGTGCTTGACTTTCGTATTCTTTAATTTTAGATGATTTGAATTCTACACCTTGAATCGAATTGATGCCACTATCTACCAAATCCATCATTAATTTATCGTATTTAGACAAATCTTTCAAATGAATTGAAATGGTTTGATTGGCTACATAATTGTATTTCTTAGTGTTATAATCGTAGTTTTTGTACAAATTCACACGTTGCGTTTGATAATCGGCTGTTGGAATTCCGCGTTGTTTGATTAATTTCAACACTTTATCTACGATTTCGTCGTTTTTCTTTTTTACTTCGGCTGCTTCTTTACCTGTATTTTCCACGGCAACTGTAATTATCGCTTCGTCTGGAGTTACTTTGATTTTTCCTTCGCCAGAAACACTAATTTGTGGAACTGTTTTTACTTCTTGTGCTTGTAACATACCTGCTGAGAATAATAGTATCATTACTAATTTTTTCATAATCTTAATATTTTAATAATTTATAGTTTTCAAGTATTGTGCCAAAAATGAATTCATTTAAATTTTCTTCAATTTAGCCATGATAAATAAAATTACAATAGGAACCAATAACGCTATTACTGTTTTTGATTCTTCGGTAACTAAAAAAGGAAATTTTGCTAATGTAATTCCAAATCCGCCAATAGCACCACCAAAATGCGCTACGTGACCAATATTATCGCTCTTTGCTTTCATTCCGTAAATTGAAAATAGCAAATAAGCAAATCCGAAAATATAACCTGGAATAATTCCGTACATATACAAATTAGGTTCTAATAAAATGGCACTGTATATAATTCCCATTACCGCGCCCGAAGCTCCTACTGATCGATAATAGTAATCATCTTTATGAAAATATAAGGTAAGCAAATTTCCTCCTATTAAACTTCCAAAATACAAATACGCAAAATACATTGCTCCAACAATATTAATTACATAAGGAGCAAACATATAAAGGGTAAACATATTGAAAGCCAAATGCATTAAATCGACATGTAAAAATCCAGATGAAAACATTCTAAACTGTTCGCCAGAACGGATGCTTCCGATGTGAAATTCGTACTTTCTAAAAAATTGGGTATCGTTAAAGGCTTTGAAACTAATTAAAGCATTCGCGGCAAGAATCACTAATAAAACAATGTTCATAAAGTTTTTTTTGTAAATTTAGGAATACTTTGTCAAATTTACTTCCAACTAAAAAGGTATATTTGTAAAAAATTTCACGAATGCAGTTATTAGTCTACATACTTATCTATCCGATTTTATGGATAATATCTATTCTACCGTTCCCTATATTCTATTTACTTTCTGATTTTATATATTTTATAACCTATTACATCATTGGTTACAGAAAAAAAGTAGTTAGAGCAAACATTAAATTAGCCTTACCTCATTTATCTGAAGCTGAAAGATTAAAAATTGAAAAGAAATTTTATAGTCACATGTGCGACATGTTTTTAGAGATGATTAAAACCATTTCTATATCGCAAAAAGAAATTGAAAAACGATTTACTTTTAGCAACATGGAGGTATATTATGATTTGGAGAAAAAAAATAAAAGTATTGCTTTAATGTGCGCGCATTATGCAAGTTACGAATGGGTTGTTTCGATGAATTACCACATTCACTGTAAAGGAATTGGGATTTATAAAAAATTAGCGAATCCGTATTTTGATAAATTGGTAAAGCGTATACGTTCTAAATTTAAAGCGGAATTGATTACAACTAAAGAAACAATACCTACCATTGCAGATAATCACAAAAATAACGTGTTAAGTTTATACGGATTTGCGAGTGATCAATCGCCAAAACCAAGTTCTGCTTATCACTGGGCGCCTTTTATGGGACATATTGTTCCTGTGCATACGGGTGCCGAAATGTTAGCCAAACGTTTTGATATGAATGTGATTTTTCTTAGAACTAAAAAAATAAAACGTGGTTATTATCAAGCAAGCTTTGAAGTGCTTTCGGAAGACGTAAAATCGGTTCCTAATTATGAAATTACTGATAAATTCTTGAAGTTAGTAGAAGAACAAATCTACGAAGCACCAGAGTTTTACTTATGGACGCATAAAAGATGGAAACATACGAAAGAAAAAGCTCAGTAATAACTGAGCTTTTTCTTTTTATAAATTAAACCAATTGTGAACCATTTCTTTGATTTCCCCTTTGGCACTTTTATGCACAAATTCATTAGTCTTAGGATTGTATTCGTAATCCGTTCCCCATTCTTTATGATTAGCTGCTAAAGCTTTAATGTTTTCACAAACGAATTCAATTTCTTCCGTTGTAGTAGTTGGGTGAATCGACATACGAATCCATCCAGGTTTTTGAATTAAATCTCCTGAAGAAATTTTACAAACTAAATCGTGCGATGTTTCTTGGTCTACGTGTAATAAATAATGCCCGTAAGTTCCTGCACAACTACAGCCACCACGCGTTTGAATTCCGAATCTATCATTCAATAATTTTACTCCTAAATTGTAATGTAAATCATCAATGTAAAACGAAATGACTCCTAACCTATCTTGGTGTTGGTTTGCCAAAATATGTAAGTTATCGATATTTCCAAGAGCTTCAAAAATGTAATCAACAATTTCATGTTCTCTATCTAAAATATTTTGAACCCCCATTTTTTCTTTTAACTGAATCGCCAAAGCAGTTTTCATTACTTGTAAGAAACCTGGAGTTCCACCATCTTCTCTATCTTCAATATTGTCGATATATTTGTGTTCGCCCCAAGGGTTTGTCCAACTTACGGTTCCTCCTCCTGGACAATCGGGAACGTTGTTTTTGTATAAATCTTTATTGAAAATCAAAACGCCTGAAGTTCCAGGACCACCTAAAAATTTATGAGGTGAAAAGAAAATCGCATCCAAATAACTTTCTGAATCTTCTGGATGCATATTGATATTCACATACGGACCCGAACAAGCAAAATCTACAAAGCAAACACCGTTATTTTGGTGCATTAATTTGGCTACTTCGTGATAAGGCGTTCTAATTCCAGTTACGTTTGAACAAGACGTAATTGAAGCTATTTTAAAACTTCTGTCTTTGTATTTTTCTAGTAAATTCTTCAATTCGTTAACGCATAACAAACCGTTTTCATCGGCTGGAATTACCACTACATCAGCAATGGTTTCTAACCAAGATGTTTGATTCGAATGGTGTTCCATGTGTGAAATAAAAACGATTGGTTTCAACTCGTTTGGAATCGCTGTAAACTCTTTTAAATTCTCTGGGATACGAAGTCCTAAAATACGTTGAAATTTGTTTACAACACCAGTCATTCCGGTTCCATCAGTAATTAAAATATCCGAATCAGATGCATTTACATGATGTTTTATAATGTGGCGCGCTTCATGATACGCCATTGTCATAGCCGTTCCTGTAACTGAAGTTTCGGTATGCGTATTGGCAACAAACGGACCAAAATCGTTCATCAATTTTTCTTCAATTGGGCGATATAATCTTCCGCTGGCTGTCCAATCGGTGTAAATGATTTTCTTTTCCCCAAAAGGCGATTGAAAACTTTGATTAATTCCAATTATATCCTTTCTGAACTCCTCAAAGTAACATTCTAATTGGGTTTTAGTTGTTGTAGTTGACATGCGTTGTATTTTATTTATTCTTTCGTTTGTCTTTCGTATAAAACCGTTTCTACTGTTTCAAAATCAGTTGGTTTTCCTTCTGAGACAAAATATTTTATTAAAACTTGACCCCATAAATCGCCACAAGAAAATTCAGCAATTATCCATCTATGGTTAAGAATTTTTGATGTGTTAATCAAAAACGGAACACCATCAATTGGTTCATAAGGAACAAGCGGATTACCTTTTTTATTTTCGTTTAAACTAATCAAATCTTCTTTAACTTTTACAGCTACTTTTTGATAATCTAAATTGTTAGAAAAGAAATATTCTTGCGCATCTTCGTCGCTTTCCAAAGCAAAATAATTAGCATTAGCCAAACTAGCAACAGAATCTCTAGACGTTTTTAAATTCGCTTTTACTTTTAGTACTTCTTTGTCTTTTGCGTCTAATATTTTTGTTGAATTCACATATTGGAACACATTAAACAATAACGAGAAAATCAAAGCATACAAAATTACGTTCTTCATAAATCTTAAATATTAATTTCTAAATTATCATAAGCTACAAACACATTTTCTGGCAATTTCTTCTGAATTTCTTCGTGAAAACCAAACAAATGGCTAATGTGCGTTAAATAAGTTGTTTTTGGACGCACCAAAGATATGAAATGTAAAACTTCTTCTAAATTAAAATGTGTGTTATGTGGTTCTTCTCGCAAGCAATTCACTACCAAAACCTTACAGTCTTTAATTTTTTCAATTTCAGAAGCTTCCATTGTCTTCACATCAGTCAAATACACAAAATCTTGAACTCGGTATCCAAAAACTTGCAACGAACCATGATAAGCGTTGACAGGAATAACAACTTCATCATTCACCAAAAACGATTGGTTATTAATTACTTCATTTTCAGAAACTGAAGGCGCTCCTGGATATTTATTTTCGGTTTCAAAGATGTAATCGAATCTTCGTTCTAAATTTTTTAAAACTCTTTCATGTGCATAAATGGAAATTGCACCTTGTTTAAAAAAGAACGGACGAATATCATCTAAACCCGCAGTGTGGTCAGCATGTTCGTGTGTAAATAATAATCCGTCAATTTTAGGACATTTGGAATTTAGCATTTGCTGTCTAAAATCGGGACCACAATCGATAACAATAGAAGTATTCTCGGTTTCAATCCATACTGAAACTCGCAATCTGTTGTCTTTTTTATCCGTACTCAAGCACACCGAATGATGACTTCCAATTACTGGAATTCCTTGAGAGGTTCCTGTTCCTAAAAAATAAATTTTCAAAGCCTTATCTTTTGCACAAAAATAACAATAATTATGGTAGTTTTTATAAAATGATTAACTTTGCCATTGGAGACTATTTTTTTCCAAAGTACCCCAAAAATTATTTTAATGAAAAGCATGGTTACAGATATTAAAGTTCGTGGAGACAGAGAGATAGAGCAAATTCCTTCTATTAAAGATAAAGCATTAAGAATTAATCTTAATGAAAACATCTATGGAACGTTTGCTGAGATTGGAGCAGGACAAGAAACAGTACGTAACTTTTTTAGAGCTGGCGCCTCGTCTGGAACTATTGCAAAGGCAATGTCAGCATACGATAAAGACTTTAGTGACGCTATTTATGGTGTTGAAGAAGATGGTCGTTATGTAACGGAAAGTCGCTTAAAAAAGATGTTGTCTCATGAAATTAATTTGGTAGAACAACGTTTAAGCCGAGACAAACATCCTAATAAATTATTTTTTAGTTACGCCAATACTGTAGCAACTATTGATTTTGCGAAACAGTTTAAAGGACATGGCTGGGTTGGAATCGTGTATCAAGTTGAACCAGACGAAGATTATAACGAAATTACATTACACATTCGTTTTAAAGAAAATGACGCCAAATTACAACAAGAAACTCTAGGAATCCTTGGTGTAAACTTAATTTATGGTGCTTTTTATAAATACAACGACCCAAAAAAATTACTTCGTTACTTATATGACCATTTAGACAAAGACCAATTAGAAATCGACACGATTAACTTTTCTGGTCCTCGTTTTGCGAATGTAGACAATCGTTTGATGAGTTTGCAATTAGTTAAAAATGGAATGACGGATGCCGTTATGTTTGGTCCTGATGGAAAAAACATACTTCCAGCAGCTGTTTTGTATAAGAAAAATATTTTAGCGTTAAGAGGAAGTTTTAGACCTGTTACTAAGGTAAACATGAACATGTACAAGAAATCTTATGAGATGTTCATTCAGGAAAACAAAGTTGATAAAGAAAATACTTTTGTAGTTTTTGAAATCACACTTTCCAACTTAAAAGCAGAAGGAGAAATTGACGAACGCGATTTCTTGGACAGAGCCGAATTACTATGTAAATTAGGGCAAACTGTAATGATTTCGAACTTCCAAGAATATTTCAAAGTTGTGGAATACTTCTCTAACTATTCGAAAGCTAGAATGGGATTAGCCATGGGAGTTAATAACTTAATTGAAATTTTTGACGAAAAATACTATCGCCATTTATCAGGAGGAATTTTAGAAGCTTTTGGAAAATTGTTCTATCGCGACTTAAAAGTGTATCTATATCCTATGAAAGATAATAATGGCAACATCATTACTTCAGAAAACTTAAAAGTACATCCTAGAATGAAAGAATTGTACAAATTCTTTAAATTCAATGGAAAAGTTATTGATATCAAAGATTTTGATGAAAAAAACTTAGATATTTTCTCAAGAAAAATTTTAAAAATGATTTGCCGAGGGGAATCAGGTTGGGAAGATATGCTTCCGGAAGGAACTGCTGATATCATTAAAAATGAAAAATTATTCTCTTACGCTTGCGAAGTCGATTTTAAAGAAAAAGAAGCTGAAGAAATTAACTAATACTGAAAATCACTCCTAAAAAGAGTGATTTTTCATTTCACAAAACCATTCACATGAACATTCGTCTTTTAACTATCGGAAAAACAGACAATAAAGCGTTACAAACCTTAATTGATGATTACACCAAGCGTTTGTCGTTTTACGTGAAATTTGATTTGGAAATCATCCCCGATATCAAAAACGTAAAGAATTTATCGGAAGCCCAACAAAAAGAAAAAGAAGGCGAATTGATCTTATCTAAAATCACAGCAACCGACCAATTAATTCTACTCGATGAAAACGGAAAAACATATAGCAGCGTAGGTTTCTCCGATTTTTTACAAAAGAAAATGAATGCGGGAACTAAAACCTTAGTATTCGTAATCGGTGGCCCTTACGGATTTAGCGAAACCGTTTACCAAAAAGCACAAGGAAAAGTCTCGTTATCCGAAATGACGTTTTCACATCAAATGGTGCGATTATTTGTAATTGAACAGATATATAGAGGATTTACGATTTTGAGAAACGAGCCGTATCATCATCAGTAATAAAAGAATCAATGAGAAATAATT
>NZ_JAKLJH010000102.1 GCF_023151265.1 Flavobacterium sp. | reverse complement strand
AATAATGTAGATAAATTAGGCACTCTGGGGCTTTTTTTCACAGCACTGTTTTCGCCTTGCTGTTTTCCTCTTTTTGCATTTGCAGCATCAGCTCTTGGACTTGGAAGCTTTGAATTATTTGGAGGATGGACGATGTGGATTTTTCAAGCGATGGTTTTAATTTCCATTGTTGGCTTAATCATTTCCTATCGTAAACATCGTTGCCTGTATCCTTTATTAATAGCAATCCCGAGTGGAATAACAATATTATTTGCCTGTTATTTTAGCAAATCAGAAAATGCAGTTTATTTAATTTATGCTGGTATGCTTGGGCTTTTCATAGCTACGATAGTAAATTATTATCGAAACAAATTACACGGAAATTGTGATACTTGCACTATCTACAATGGAAAATCAGTAGAATTAAAATCTACATTAACATGTCCAAATTGTGGGTATAGTAAAGACGAAATAATGCCAACCGATGCTTGTCAGTTTTTTTATGAGTGTGAAAAATGCAAAACAGTTTTAAGACCTAAACAAGGCGATTGTTGCGTTTATTGTAGTTACGGAACTGTAAAGTGTCCACCAATACAAGCCGGAGATAATTGCTGTTAGAAATCACAAAATCAATATAACTTAAAGTATAAAAATACAGTAATCAATAATTCAAAACAATGAAAAAAATATTCCTATTTCACCTAATTATTTTACAATCAGTATTTATTTCTGCACAAAACAAAGTCCAGATAAGAACAACATCTGCAAGTCCTGCTTCATCATTTGAACAGGAAGTCGGCAGTGCAAAAATTAAAATAGCCTATAGTAGACCATTAGTAAGAGGCAGAAAAATATTTGGTGAGTTAGTGCCATTTGATAAACTTTGGCGAACTGGTGCAAGTGATTGTACCGTAATTACAACTTCTGAAGATATCTCCTTTGGTAATAGTATATTAAAAGCGGGTAGTTATTCAATATTTTCAATTCCTTCAATTAATGAGTGGACAATAATCATTAATACAGATATAACTTTACATGGTGAAACCGGCTATGATGAGAAAAAAGACGTAATGCGTTTTAAAGTTCCCACAGAAAAAAGTCCCTATTTCTATGAAACATTTACAATTGAATTAAATGACATTAATAGCAAAGGTGAAGCATTTCTAAAAATCTTTTGGGAAAATACTATGGTCAAAATACCAATTAAAAGTAAAGAGGACGATATGTTATTAGCGTTGATAGACCAACATATCGTTAAAGGAAAAACGCAAGATGCCAACTTATTATTTCAAGCAGCCAACTATTATTACAGTACAAATAGAGATTTCAAACAAGCAATTAAATGGCTATTGGATGCTGAAAAGTTAAATCCTCAAAATTTCCATTATCCAAATTTGAGACAAAAAATAGCATCGGAAAACAAAGATTACGCTAGTGCTATTGAAGCTGCAAAAAGGGCAGTATCATTAGCAGATAAGGAAAAAATGAAAAAAACTATAGAAACATTGAACAATAAAATAGCAAGTTGGGAATTGCTATTAAAAAAATAAAATCAAAAATGCTTGATTTTCAAAAATTTGCAATAACTAAAATGAAAATATCAGATATGGATTTACAAAATATTTTTTCAAAAAAAATGTTGCAAATAGTACTATTACTTTTTGTATCACAAATCTTATTCGCTCAAAAAATAGTGCGTTATGATTTATACGTTCGCGATACAATTGTCAACTATTCTGGAACTGAAAAAAGAGCTATTGCGGTGAACGGTCAAATTCCAATGCCAACCTTAACTTTTACAGAAGGCGATATTGCCGAAATATATGTCCATAACGAATTAAATGAAACTACTTCGTTGCATTGGCACGGATTATTTTTACCTAACAAAGAAGATGGAGTACCGAATTTAACCCAAATGCCCATTCAACCTGGCACAACGCATAAATATACATTTCCCATCATCCAAAACGGAACGCATTGGTATCATTCACACTCAGGATTACAAGAACAAATCGGAATGTATGGTATGTTCATTATGAATAAAAAAGAAAACGATCCTACTTTTAGAAAAGGTATCGATGATTTACCAACTGTTCCTTTAATTTTAAGCGAATGGACCGATTTAAAACCCGAAAACGTTCACCGAATGTTACACAACGCTTCCGATTGGTTTGCCATAAAAAAAGGCTCAACACAAAGTTATAGTGAAGCTATCAAGCAAGGACATTTCAAAACCAAATTGGGTAACGAGTGGAAACGTATGAATGCCATGGATGTGAGCGATGTTTATTACGAAAAGTTTCTAATCAACGGAATAAACGAAAGTCAATTAACTCAGTTCAAAGGAGGAGATAAAGTCCGACTTCGTATTGCTAATGGAGGTGCTTCCTCTTATTTTTGGTTGACCTATGCAGGTGGAAAAATTACGGTTGTAGCTAGTGATGGTAATGATGTAGAACCTGTTGAAGTAGATCGATTACTAATTGCTGTTTCAGAAACCTATGATGTGATTGTCACAATTCCAGCCGATAATACGTCGTATGAGTTTTTAGCAACTGCCGAAGACAGAACAAAATCGGCTTCCCTTTACATTGGAAATGGTATCAAACAATTGATTTCACCCTTGCCAAAATTAAAATATTTTGAAGGGATGAAGATGATGAACGACATGATGAAAATGAACGGTGAGTTAGACGATATGGGAATGAGCATGTCGTTAAATCAAATGGATATGAACGTAGTTATGTATCCCGAAATTACTGGAGAAGCTGATAATAAAAAGAAAGAACAAACACCAAAGGCAGCAAGCCATCAAGAACATTCAAAACATAATAAGTATGATGCTAATGCATTGGCGAACATCACCACATTGAATTACGCCATGCTTAAAGCTACCGAAAAAACAACATTACCAAAAGATGCACCAGTAAAAGAACTTCGTTTTGAACTTACGGGAAACATGAACCGTTATGTGTGGAGTATGGACAATAAAGTGATTTCAGAAACCGATAAAATTTTAATTAAGAAAGGCGAAAATGTTAGAATTACGCTCTACAACGGTTCCATGATGCGCCATCCCATGCATTTGCACGGACATGATTTTAGAATCATTAACGGACAGGGCGATTATGCTCCTTTAAAAAATGTTATGGATATTATGCCAATGGAAACCAACGTAATTGAATTCAATGCCAATGTAGAAGGCGATTGGTTTTTTCATTGTCACATTTTGTACCACATGATGGCGGGAATGGGCAGAATTTTCACCTATGAAAATCAAGAACGCAATCCATTAATTCCTAATCCAAAATTAGCCCAACGCAAATTATTTGCTGATGACAGAGCTTTTCACTTTATGGCTGAAAACGATTTTGCTACCAATGGTAACGATGGTATGGCAATGGTACAAAATACTCGTTGGAGTTTAGGAGCAGAATGGCGTTTAGGATACAACGACATGCATGGTTATGAAGCAGAATTCCATTTAGGAAAATATATTGGGAAAATGCAATGGTTCATGCCTTTTGTAGGTTTCGATTGGCGTTACCGCAACATGGAAGGTGAGATAGAAAAAAACATTTTCGGACAAAAAAACACCAAAGACCACAGAGCTGTTTTCAGTGCCGGTTTTGCATACACTTTACCCATGCTTGTACAATTCCAAGCTGAAGTGTTTCAAGACGGAAATCTAAGATTACAATTAATGCGAGAAGATATCCCTGTTTCCAAACGATTACGAATGGGGTTCATGGTCAATACTGATACCGAATACATGCTAGAAGCACGATATATTCTAAAACGAAATCTCAGCCTAAGAACTCATTATGATAGCGATATGGGATTCGGATTCGGGTTGAATTTAAATTATTGATTTTAAAATTAGTATATGAAATACAGCATTACGCTAAAATTTTAGACAAGAAAATTAGTGAGGATATGCAAGTGTTAAAAGCAAAATTCAATTTTCAAACTAACAAAAAAGCAAGTTCTGAATAGTACTTGCTTTTTTATCTAATGTTTAGACAATTAAGAAATACATTTTAATTTTTGTTTCTCTTTCTAAATCCATTACTACCTTCATACATCTTACCTCTAAAGTAAAGACCAACTAACCAAGCAATAAATAAGCCTATTAATTCCCACCATTTCATACTATTTCATTTAAAATCTAGGTTAAATTAGGGAACTTAATTTTTTTCAAGTATGCATTTTTGGAATTTAATTATGCAAAAAGAAATGAGATAGTATATGGAAATGTTTGTTGTTGTAAAACACAAAAAGATGCCTAAGCATCTTTTTGTGTTAATTATATTAAAGTTATATTACTCTTACTGAAAAATATATTTGTTTCATTTTTCCGTTTTTCTCGAGATTCGTTACCTTTATGTCAATTTCTTCATTTTTGACTTTATGAAAGAATAAATTATGACCTCTTTTAACATAACCTATAAATTCAGAATTTTTGAAAATCTTTACAGCTGATTTATCGGCTTGATTTTCTGGTTCAAGTTCAAATCTTAATTTATCTCCTATGTTAACACAATCATTGGCTAAATTCAAATGTGATAGAGCTGCAATGTTTGATACAAAATGGATTCCTATACCGTTATATTTTTTTGGATATTCTGCTAAAAATTCAAAGGTATCAGTAGCTAACTCACCTTGTGTAAACCCTAATTCGTCAAACCAATCTAAACCATCAATATTAGCTTTCCAAAAAGATAAATAATTATTTCTATCTGCTCTAGTTTTTGGCATCAATCTCAAAGATAAAGCTGTTTTAAGATTGGTACGATACTCTTTGTCAAAGTCTGGAAACTCGGGATAATTATAAAATCCTTTACCACTAGCTTTCTTGACTTCATCAGCTTGATATTTAAATACAATATCGTCCCCTGATGAATTTTCTCTTGAAAAGACACCTACTAAAAATCGACCATCTCCTTTGCCTGGTCTCCAACTTAAATAGATTTTTTTTAATATCATATTACAAGAATTCCTGTAAAAGTCTTTTTGTTCTGATTGTTATTAATTTACTTATTAATTCCTTTCTTTTTGGTGAAAGGAAATATTTTTCATCTGCAAAGATAATACCATTATCTATGTTTAATACAATATCGTTGATTATATTTTCGTTAAAATTTTCATCAACTTTTTTTATAGAATTAATTACTGCATCTGGATAGATTTTTGCTATATGTTTTAGTAATTCTATATGTGGCATTGCAGCACCAAACCATTTTAGATGAGATACAGCTTTCTCTCCAAATAAGTACTTTTCTAATTTAGTATCATCATTGATAAAACTATCTAAATTTTCTTCAATAATATTATAAGCTAAACAATTGCCATTATCAAAAAGTGGTGAAAATCGAACAGTTCTTGTTATAATGGGTGAGTTTGTATCTTTTTTTAACCCAAAGTATTTATTTGGTCTTATTTGTATTTTGATTTCTCTTATGATTGCCCAATTTTGTTGATGCCTATCCCTATTTCCTATAACTGAATCAAAAACTAACATATTGATGAAATCATTGATAATCAATTTTTCTTCCTCTTTTTTTAAAGATTTAAAGAAACTTTCAACAAGTTGAAAAGTATGATCAGTTCCTCTTTTTGTTTCAAACTCGGGATAAATTCTTAGAAGTACTTGTTGTCCATGAATTAATTCTTCAGTAAAATCTTTTGTCATTGATTTTGAAAGACATCCGCCTATACCGTCTAAAGTAGCAACTTCATATTTTAAAACATTAAAACCTAACTTTTTTCCAATTTCAAATGCAATAATTTCATTCCAAAATTCCCATGGATATTTTTCTTTTGGTTCTTTAAAATAAAACAAATCGTAAGTTTCTGGATGAAATACCACTTTTTTGATTCTCTTTCCAATAGGAACGAATCTTTGATCGCCAGAAGGCCATTGTGATATATCTATCAATCCCATATACTAAAAGTTCTTGGTTGTATTCATTTTCAAAAGTCTATTAACAGACATTTTAAATTTTATATTTTTTTTAATCTTAAATAAAATTTTTAATCCTTATCTAAATCTATATTTAGACATCAAATCTAAATTTTTTTAAAGTGGTTTATCTGGCCAAAAGTCCTTAGGAGAGCAATTAAATATTTCTGCAATTTTATTTAAATGATTAATATTATATTTTGCTCTTTTTGATGGTGCTTCAACATGAGATATAAAACTATCACTCATCTCTAATTTTTGAGAAAGTTCTAATTGTGTAAGACCATGTTCTTTTCTCATAGTCTTGATTTTATCAATTATATATAGTTCTATTTTTGTCAATTATCTTGGTATTACTAGCATTTATACAAATAGCAACTAATTATGATTAAAAATCAATGGTATATGTACCATAATTTGAATTATATTTATATATTTGTAAATGAATTAATATATTTGCGATTCTTCAAAAAACATTGAAGCATTCGCTTAGAATCTCGTTTTCAAAAACTGGTAATTTTTAAACACACGAGATGATAAGTAAGATGCTCACGTCTATGGGCGTGGGCTCACTTATTCGTGTGTTCGGTATACCAGTACCTTGAAAGCGGATTTGTTGAGTTCCATGCCTTTTTTTATACCTAAAAGTCACCTCTCAACATTCATTCTTAGCACTGCTTGTATTACAAAGTTTCGAAAATCACTCATATTAACAATTTAGTTAGTTTGGAAGGGCACTGCCTGCGCTGTAATATTTTAAGCAACGGCAGTTTCACTTCTCAACTTAGAAACCTTAAAAAACAATGCCTATGATGTAAAACAAAACAGTATGTCAAATGATTACATGAATTCAATCATGATAATCAGTGCCATTTGTGGCTAACAAAAAAGTCCCCTAAACCGTCGGCAAACTAGCTAGAGGACTAAAGCAAACAAAACCAATGTTTCATTTAACCAAAACAAAAGTATGAATAAAAATGCATTCTTTAGGTATTGGGCATCACAACTATTGCCCAAACTTATTCTCACATTAGCTGTTTTTTCAACAGCTATACTACAAGCACAAAATACGGTTATCAAAGGAACTGTTTCCGATAATGTGGGTACGCTTTCGGGTGTTACCGTTATTATCAAAGGAACAACAACCGGAACGTTAACCGATATTGATGGTAACTTTCAAATTTCGGCCCAACCTACTGATATCTTACTATTCTCTTATTTAGGATATCAAACACAAGAAGTACCCATTAATAACAGAACTATAATTAAAATTAATCTACAAGAAGATACAACAACACTTAAAGAAGTGATTGTAAATGCGGGTTATTATACAGTAAAAGACAAAGAGCGTACAGGTAGTATAGCAAGAGTTACCTCAAAAGATATTGAAACCCAGCCTGTACCCAACATTTTAGCTACTATGCAAGGACGTATGGCAGGGGTGAACATCGTACAAGAAACAGGTATAGCAGGCGGCGGATTTAAAATAAACATCAGAGGTGTCAATAGTTTACGAGAAGATGCAAATAATCCGCTTTATATTATTGATGGCGTTCCTTATAGTACGGATGCTATTAGTGATTTACAAACTTCAACCTCAACAATAGGTAATGGAAATCCGCTTGCTAGTATTAATCCCAATGATATTGAAAGCATAGAGGTGTTAAAAGATGCCGATGCTACTGCCATATATGGTTCTCGAGGAGCTAATGGGGTAGTGCTTATTACTACCAAAAAAGGGAAATCAGGTAAAACATCTGTTAGCATTACCACTAGTACCGCTGTGGGTTCAGTAACCAAAATGATGGACTTGATGAATACCGAACAATATTTAACCATGAGAAGAAAAGCTTATGCTAATGATGGTATTACAACCTATCCTGCAAATGCTTATGATGTAAACGGTACTTGGGACCAGAACCGATATACGGATTGGCAGAAAGTTTTAATCGGGGGTACGTCTGAAGTGAATACGATTCAAGCTAATATTACGGGTGGTAATCAACAAACCAATTTTTTAGTAAGTGGCAACTACCGAACAGAAACTAGTGTTTTTCCAGGCGACTTTTTATATAAACGCGGTGGTGCTCGTGTTAATTTAAACCATCGTTCTGATGATAATAAGTTTTCCGTTCAATTTTCGGGTAGTTATATGGTACAAAATAATGATTTACCTTGGATTGATTATGTTACATTATCTCGTCAATTAGCTCCTAATGCTCCCGCACTTTATGATGCAAATGGAAATTTAAATTGGGAAAACAATACGTGGACAAATCCACTTTCTAATAATGTGAGAAAATGTTTGACTTTTACAACGGATTTAATTGCAAATACCGTAATGTCATATAAATTAGCCGATAATTTGGTTTTAAAATCAAGTTTTGGAGTTTCTGATTTGAGCAACGAGGATAGTCGTTCGACTCCTTCTACTACTTACAACCCATCCTTTAACTTAAGTAGTCAATATTCTTCTATTTATGTAAATAATTTACGAAGACGTTCTTGGATTATGGAACCCCAATTGTCATGGAATAAAGAGTTTGAAAATGCTTCAGTGGATGTATTAATGGGAGCTACTTTCCAGAGTCAAACGAGTAAAAAGCAATTGGCGTATGCCACAGGTTTTTCAAGCAATAGTTTGTTGTATGATTTGTCTGCTGCTTCACAAGTTTTAATTAGAAACAATGAGGAAATTGATTATAAGTACCAGGCTTTTTTTGGAAGAGCTAATTATAATTATGCAAAAAAATACATATTAAATCTTACCGCAAGAAGAGACGGTTCCAGTCGTTTTGCATCAGGGAATCAGTTTTCAACTTTTGGAGCTCTTGGTGCGGCTTGGTTGTTTCATAAAGAAGATTTTTTAAAGAGCACAGAACGTTTTCTGAGTTTCGGAAAATTGAGAGCGAGTTATGGTATAACAGGTAGCGATCAAATAGGTGATTACCAATATTTAGATACTTATTCTTCCTCTGGAATTAGTTATGGTGGAATCATAGGATTACAGCCTTCTCGCTTATATAACACCAATTTTGGTTGGGAATCTAATAAAAAATTAGAAGTCGCTTTGGAGCTAGGGTTTTTAAATGACCGTATCCTGTTTAGTGCTTCAACTTATAGAAACCGTTCTTCTAATCAATTGGTAGGTTTACCACTTCCAGGAACTACAGGTTTTCCTTCTATACAAACCAATTTAAATGCTACCGTTGAAAATAAAGGTTTAGAGTTTACCTTGCGAACTGAAAATATAAAAAGTACTAATTTCTCATGGGTTTCTAATTTCAATATTACTAAAGCGGGTAATAAATTACTTTCTTTTCCAGGATTAGAAACTTCAGCTTATCGCAATCAGTATGTAATTGGACAACCTACAACCATTCAAAAATTGTTTCAATTTACAGGGGTAGACCCAGTTACAGGATTGTATCAGTTTACCGATTTTAATGGGGATGGTGTGATTTCATATGAATATGACCGTCAGGTAGTCAAAGATTTTAATCCTGATTTTTATGGTGGTTTACAAAATGTATTCACTTATAAAGGATTTCAGCTGGATTTCTTATTTCAGTTTGTGAAGCAACAAAACTTCAACTTTGCTAACACTCAAAAATTTGCAGGTCATTTTATTAACCAACCTGTAGCGTATTTGAATAGTTGGCAAGAGGCAGGTGATAATGCACCTTATCAAATATACGCTACTAATGCCAATTCACAAGCTGGAAAAAACGGTCAAATTGACCACCACTTTCCAGTCTAAATTGACCATCGATTTCGGTGCAAACTGACCACTCAATTCCAGTCCAAATTGACCACCTAAATTTTAGAGTAAAATAGTCATTAAAAACAGTTACTTTTT
>NZ_JAKLJH010000101.1 GCF_023151265.1 Flavobacterium sp. | reverse complement strand
ATTCTATGAAAATAATAAGATATTTCTATAAAAGTATACATGCTTTTTTTTATGATAGACTAGGTTCAGATAAACATACATCTGATTCAGCTTCAATTAGTGTTTTGGCAATGTTATTAGTAATTATTGTGTTAATTCTAACTAATATAGTATTTATCACTACATTCAATTTTAATATTTTAAAGGAATCAAATCAGTGGGTTATATTTATTTCTATTCTTATATTATACTTAGCAATTAGATTTTTTTTGATAAGAATTATTAAAAATTAAACGGAATAAATTCCTGATACCTTAGAATTACATTCCGTGTCCACAAATGAATTCTCAAAACCTAAAATTCATTTAACAAAACCTTTTTTCCCTCATTTACTTTTATTGGTATATTTGTAAGAATAACAACTCACCAATGAAAAAATATACGTCTTTCGTTCTATTATTTTTTACCTTTTTGGCTTCGGCACAAAATCTTCGTTTAGAAGACATCATGAAAGGAAATGAATTCATCGGGCACCAACCTGATAATCACCGTTGGTCTATTGATGGGCAAACCGTTTTATTTGATTGGAATCCTAATAACGAAATAGGAAACAGCACGTATTTCTGGAATGCTACCTTAAAATCACCACAAAAAGTAACGACTTCAAATCCTATTTACGATTTGGATTTCATGGCAAACCAAAAAGATTACGATGTGGTGTATTATACCAATCAAGGGGTTTTGTATTCGTATACCAAATCCACAAAAAAGACCAAAAAAGTAATTCAATTAGCCGATAGGATTAACTCGGTAGAAAGAAGTACGAATGCTGATGTGATTTTCTTTCAGCAAAATAGAAATGTATATCAATTCAATACCAAAGATTTTTCGATTGTTCAATTGACTAATTTCAGAACAGGAAAAGAAAATAAAGCATCAAAAGAAGAAGATTCATTCTTAAAAAACCAACAAAAGGAATTATTTCAATTTGTTCGTGATGAAGAAGCATCTTCGAAATGGTACGAGGAAAAATCTAAATCCAAAAAAGAGAAATTTCCAAAAGAAATCTATTACGACAAATCGTCTTTAGAACAAGTAAAAGCGTCGCCAGATGGGAAATTTGTAACGTTCAGACTTTCAGATTATCCAAATCAGCCATCAACAAACGTTGAAAATTTTATTACTGATGATGGTTTTACACGTCAAGAAAAAGCAAGAGCAAAAGTTTCGATTGATAATTTCAGTAAGCACAAATTCGGAATTTTCAATGTAGAAAAAGATACTACGTATTTCGTTTCGTTTTCTAATTTATCAGGCATCAAAGAAGCCCCAAAATACTATCAAGAATATGAGGATTTAAAAGGCGAATCGGAATATGATATTCCAGTAGTAATGCAAAGTCCAGTGTATAGCAAAGACGGAAAAAATGCCGTTTTAGAAATCAGAAGTCAAGACAACAAACATCGTTGGATTGTACAATTGGATTTAGTTTCAGGAAAAATCACGGAATTAGACCACCAACACGATGAAGCATGGATTGGCGGACCTGGAATTCCAGGCTATAGTTTCAGTGGCGGAACTTTGGGTTTTATTGATAATTCGACTTTTTATTTTCAATCGGAAGCTACTGGTTTTTCGCATTTGTACACGTATAATTTGAAAACCAAGAAAAAAGAAGCGTTAACAAAAGGAAATTGGGAAGTTCGTGAAGTGAAATTATCCAACGATAAAAAATCATTTTACATCACCACCACAACAACACATCCAGGTAACAGAAGTTTTTACAAATTGGACATCGCTTCTAAAAAAATGACTGGAATTTTAACGAATGATGGTAATTACGAAGTAGAATTATCTCAAGATGAAAAAACACTTTTAGTACGTTATTCGTATAAAAACAAACCTTGGGAATTGTTTGTGGGAACTAACAAACCGAATTCCAATTTGAAACAAATCACGTTCTCCACTACGCCAGAATTCAAAAAATACAATTGGAAAACACCAGAAGTCATCACCTTTAAAGCCGAAGACGGAACTAATGTTTACGCTCGTTTGTACCAACCAAAAACGGAAAACAAAAACAAAGCCGCAGTTATTTTTGTTCATGGAGCAGGATATTTGCAAAATGCGCACAATTATTGGAGCACCTACCACAGAGAATATATGTTTCACAACATGTTAACCGATTTAGGTTACACCGTTTTAGACATCGATTACAGAGCTAGCGATGGTTATGGTCGTGATTTCAGAACGGGAATCTACCGGCACATGGGTGGAAAAGATTTATCCGACCAATTGGATGGAAAGAAATATTTGGTTGAAAATTTAGAAATTGACGCTAACCGAGTAGGAATTTACGGTGGTTCGTATGGTGGATTCATCACGTTAATGGCATTGCTAACCGAACCAGGCGAATTCAAAGCAGGAGCCGCGTTGCGTTCGGTAACCGATTGGGCGCATTACAATCATGGTTATACTTCAAATATTTTGAACTTTCCAGAAACCGATCCTGAAGCGTACAAGAAAAGTTCTCCGATTTATTTTGCGAATAATTTACAAGACAAATTACTAATGTTACACGGAATGGTAGACGACAACGTGCAATTCCAAGACATAGTTCGATTGACGCAACGTTTCATCGAATTAGGTAAAAAAGACTGGGATTTAGCTGTATTTCCAGTAGAAGCGCATGGTTTTACTGAAACGTATTCTTGGGTAGACGAATACCGAAGAATTTTAAATTTATTCAACGAAAATCTATTACAAAAATAAAATGCCACAGTTAATCGAATTAGGAAAGAAAGCCGAAATGTTAGAGCAATTGCCTATCTTACAACAATTGTATCCTGATTATACGCCAGAAATTTATGGAAATTTGCTAGACAAAATGATTCCGCACAATTACAAACAACTCATCGTAGTAGAAAACGGAATCACGATGGGTTTAGCTGGGTTTTGGATTGGAACTAAATTGTGGAGCGGTAAATATCTAGAAATGGATAATGTGGTGGTACACGAAGATTTTCGTTCAAAAGGAATTGGCAGTATCATGACCGAATATCTCAATCAAAAAGCCATCGATGAAAACTGTAATATGATTGCCTTAGATGCGTATACGACCAATTTTGGAGCCCAAAAATTCTACATGAATCACGGATTTGTTCCAAAAGGATTTCATTTTGTGAAATATTTGAAAGATTAATTATTCAAGTTTTTTCAATTAAAACAACAAAATTTAATTTTGCCACAGATTAATGGGTTTTCACAGATTTTCTTTGATGATTATCGAAAATCCGTGAAAATTTGTGGAATCCGTGGCTTTTTTAAAAAAGAATATTTTTTGTTTGCTTGTAAACATTTTTCAGCTTACCCTAATTATTCAAGTATTCCCAAATAAAACTGTAGAATTCACTTTCTTGTTTTACTCTTTTCTCGTAGCTCGAAATATTACCTGAATGACCAGCAACTTTATTTACTTTCAAATAAATTGGATTTTTCTGTGCGGTTCTATTTTGTAATCTTGCTGCAAATTTATACGATTGAAAAGGTGGCACTCTATCATCGTTTTCGGAAGTAATAATTAAGCAAGTTGGATAATTCACGTCTTCTTTAATCGTGTGATAAGGCGAATATGAAAGCATAGATTGTAATTCTTCTTTGTTGTTTGGATTTCCATATTCGTCAAAATGATGAATTCCAGAAGTGTATTTATCAAGCGAAGCCATGTCTAATCTTCCCATTTCAGAAATAACGACTTTGAATAAATCAGGGCGTTGTGTCATGGCAGCACCCACAACTAATCCGCCATGAGAACCACCATTAATAGCTAATTTATTTGGATTGGTATAATTTTCTCGAATTAAAAACTCAGCTGCATCGACAAAATCGTTAATCGAATTGATTTTCTTCAAACCTTTACCTTCTCTGTGCCAGTTTTTTCCTTTTTCGCCACCACCTCTAACTTTCGCAAAGGCATAAACGCCTCCTTTTTCCATAAAATGTAATAATCCGGTGTCATAATTTGGACTGCTAACACTCCCAAAACCGCCATAAGCTCTTAATAAAGTAGGGTTGTTTCCATTAAGCTCAATTCCTTTTTTATGAATTATAACGATTGGAATATCTTTATTGTCTCTGCTTTTATAAGTAATTGTTTTGGTTTCAAAATAGTTAAAAGGGAATAAAGTTGGTTTTGGCTGAATAAAATCATTAAAATAAATATCATTCGCTCCTGTAGTAATATTTAACTTGTAATTTAATGATGAAATGGTGTATGAATAAAACGTAACGAAAAGGTCATTTGTTTTTTCGTCATAAAATCTAATTTGAAAATCCATATTGTGTGGCGCTTCAAATTTTCTTATAAATTTCCCAGTATAATCGTAAATAGACATGTAATATTTGCCCATATTGTTATACTTGCAAATAATATAATTTTCTAAAAAAGTGGCGTCAATTAGTAAATGTGAATATACTTGAGGAATTAAAACGGTATTCTCTGTTCGATTGTTTATATCAAAATAACTTACATTTCCCCAAGGATATTTTTCATCGGAAAAGTAGAATTTATCGTTAATGATGTTTAATAGTTCAAGATTAGTTTTATCGTCTTTTATGAAGTTTTTAAATTGAAATTGTTCATTTTCAATTGTAGTGTAATAATAGTTTTTCGTAGTTTCATCTTCACTTGTTTCAACAACAAATAATTTATTTTGTTTAACGAAAAAATTAAAATTAGCTTTTGAGTTTGAAGTATCAAAAACCAATTGGTCTTTACTTTGAATGTCTCCAATTTTATGATAATACAGTTGATAGGTGGAATCTTTTTCAAAGAATTCTTTGTTTGAGTTTTTCTTGTAGAAAATTCCTTTATCATTATTCCAAGCAACATTTGAAAATTTAATATCCGTTAAAACATCGTCAAGATATTTTTTGTTGGCAAAGTCTTTGAATTTAATTTCTTGTCTATCGCTTCCATTCGGACTAATTTTAAAAGCCAAATATCTAGCGTTTTTTGAAGGAAAAAATCCAGATAAAACCACATTTGCATCTTTGTAAACATCAAACGGATCAACCAAAGGTTTAGCAAGGTCGTTTAAATTTTCTCGGTAATATAAAACACTTGGTTTGTTCTTTTCTATTCGATAAAAATTATAAAAAAACTTTCCTTTTTTACTTGGCAATCCATTGGTAGACAAATAATCATAATCTTTTATTTTGAACGAAAAGTTATAATTTTTAACCAATTCTTTTAGTTTTTCTTCACTAACATTATTTTGTAAAGTTACCCAATCGGCTACTTCTTTGTCTGAAGTTTTTTCTAACCAAGCATAATCATCTTGTATGGTAATTCCGTGTTTTGAAAGCGTTGAGGAAACTTTTTTAGTTTCGATTTTTTGTTGAGAAAAAGCGTTTGCAATAATAAAAAGGAATACAAATAAATATCGTGTCATAATCTTACAAATAGTCTTGCGAAAGTATTAAAATATTATCCGAAACAATAGTTTTGGACTGTTTTTTGCAATAATAATTTCAGTAACTTTATCAAAACGAAATTTATCATGATTCAGTATATTTTATATCTATTCATTGCCACAACATTAATCTCTTGCAATTCAACAGAAACAATTGTACAAGAAAATAATTTATCGGCATCGTATGAAACTTGGGTAGCTGGTGTTCGTGGTGGTGGAAGTGGTATCAACTTTTATGTAGATTTAAAAGCCGAATTAAGCGAAGAAATCGAACTAAAAAAAGTAATTTTCAGAGGTTATGAAGTGCCTTTTGAAAAGCAAGATGCATTGCATTTCATTGCAAGAATAAAAACCGAAGGCAATCAACAAAAATTTGATGGTGATGATTCCCAAATTTACACCAGTCCCAAAAATGCCTTAACCTTAGCCGAAAACGAAGCCATTTTAATCTTCTTAAAAAACGGAAAAGAAATCCGTCAAACCATTAAAGAAGTTAAAGAAAAACCAATGTTGCTTTATCCTTCGGCAAAACCAAAGTTTTAATTACATTTGTTATTCTAAAACTAAAGGAAATTGAGTCTTTACAAAAGTCTTTTTAAACAAACGGCGATTTATGGCATAGCAACCGTTTTGCCAAGAATTATCAGCTTTATTCTGAATCCAATTTTTGTTTATTATCTTACCGATAAAGAAAAAATGGGTGAAGTTTCCGTTATTTTCTCTTATTTGGTTTTTTTCAATGTAATCTTATCTTACGGAATGGAAACCGCTTTTTTCCGATTTTATAATTCCGAAAACGATAAAAGTAAAGTAATTTCAACTTCCACTATTTCGCTCTTTTGGTCAACGATAGGGTTTTTAGTTTTGTTTCTTTTATTCCGAAAAGATTTAGCGCTTTGGTCAGAAATTAATGTAGAATATGTCGTTTTTACCATTTGGATTTTAGCTTTAGATGCTTTGGCGATTATTCCGTTTTCTAAAATTAGAGCAGAAGGTCGCCCGATTAAATATGCCATAATTAAGATTTCAAATGTCTTGATTAATTTGCTATGCAACGTTTTCTTCTTGATTTTTCTACCCGATATCGCAAACGAATCTTCTAATGCATTCATACAAACCATCTATCATGATGATTTTCAAATTGGTTATATTTTCGTTTCAAGTTTAATCGCAAGTTTAGTAACATTACTATTCGTTTTACCCGATTATTTCAAAATCAAATGGCAATTTGATACCGATTTGTGGAAAAAAATGATGCAATACGGTTTACCCATTTTAGTAGCTGGAATTGCATTTGCCATCAACGAACATTTCGATAAAATTTTATTAGATTGGATGGGTGTTGACATGGCAGATATTGGAGCCTATTCCGCTTGTTATAAAATCGGAATGTTTATGGTGTTGTTCCGCACAGCTTATTCTTTAGGAATTGAACCCTTTTTCTTTAGTCACGCTAAGAATGAAAATGCGCCTCAAACCTACGCTACGATTACTAAATATTTTGTCATTTTCGGTTCGTTTATTTGCTTAGGCGTTATCGTTTTTGCGGATATTTTAAAATTAATTTTAGTACCAAAAGACATTTATTGGGATGCAATGAATATAGTTCCGCTAATTGTTTTAGCCAACTTCTTTTTAGGAATTTATACCAACTTGTCCGTTTGGTACAAATTAATCGATAAAACCCGAATTGGAGCTTACATTTCAATTGTAGGAGCAATAGTAACTTTAGTTTTAAACTTGCTTTTAATTCCAATGATAAGTTACATGGGTTCGGCAATTGCTACCATTTTGGCTTACGGAACTATGATGTTTATTTCGTACTACATGGGACAAAAGAAATATCCAATTCCGTATGATAAAAAATCGATTTTCACTTATTTGGGATTAGCGGTCGTGCTTTCGGGAATTTCATTTTATGTGCCAATTTTACGTGAAACTTACGTCTTCGGAATTGCAGCTATCTTGTTTTTTGCTTACTTTGTGTACCGAAACGAAAAAGAAACCATTTTAACGATTATCAGAAGAAAATAATATGCAAATCAAAATCATCAATAAATCCAATCACGAGTTACCTAACTATGAAACCATCGCTTCGGCAGGAATGGATTTACGCGCGAATATTTCAGAACCTATCACTCTAAAATCATTAGAAAGAACTATCGTAAAAACAGGACTTTTCATTGAATTACCAATTGGTTTTGAAGCACAAGTTAGACCAAGAAGTGGTTTGGCAGCTAAAAAAGGAATCACCGTTTTAAATTCACCAGGAACAGTTGATGCCGATTATCGTGGAGAAATTGGTGTGATTTTAGTAAATTTATCAAATGAAGATTTCATAATCGAAAACGGAGAACGCATCGCCCAATTAATCATCGCAAAACACGAACGCGCCGAATGGATTGAAGTAACCGAATTATCAGAAACTTCTAGAGGTGAAGGCGGTTTTGGTAGCACTGGAGTGAAGTAAAGCCCCCTAACCCCCAAAGGGGGAATTGACAAAATTGTGTAAATAGTTATATATAAATTGAATTAATTAATAAAATCCTATTGACCCCTAATAGGAATTCCCCCTTCGGGGGTTAGGGGGCTAACATGAAAATAATCGTACCAATGGCTGGTCGTGGTTCACGCCTTCGCCCACATACATTAACTGTTCCAAAACCATTAATTCCAGTAGCAGGAAAACCAATCGTTCACCGATTAGTGGAAGATATTGCGGGTGTTTTAAATCAGAAAATAGACGAAGTAGCGTTTATTATTCATGAAAGTTTTGGTAAAAAAGTAGAAGAAGATTTAATTACCATTGCTCAAAAGTTAGGCGCAAGAGGAACGATTTACTATCAAAACGAAGCATTAGGAACAGGTCACGCAATTATGTGTGCTAAAGATTCTTTATCTGGACCAGCGGTTATTGCTTATGCTGATACGTTAATTCGTGCGGATTTTGATTTAGATACAACTGCGGATAGCGTAATTTGGGTAAAACAAGTCGACCAACCAGAAGCTTTTGGTGTGGTAAACTTGAATGCTAACGGAGAAATCATTGAATTGGTAGAGAAACCAAAAGAATTCGTATCGGATTTAGCCGTAATCGGAATTTACTATTTTAAAGATATTGCGGTGTTGAAAAACGAATTGCAATCGGTGTTAGACAACAACATTATCCATGGTGGCGAATACCAAATTAACGATGGTATTAAACAAATGATGGCAAAAGGCATGAAATTTGTACCAGGTAAAGTTGACGAATGGATGGATTGCGGAAATAAAGACGTTACCGTTGAAACCAATTCAAGAATGTTAGGTTTTTTACATAACGATGGTGAACATTTAGTTGATTATGATGTGAAATTAGAGAATTCAACTATCATTCCGCCATGTTATATTGGAGAAGATGTGGTTTTGATTAATGCAACCGTAGGTCCAAATGTTTCTTTAGGGAAAGGATGTCACGTGATTGATTCTACTATAAAAAACAGTTTGATTCAAACTCACGCACATATTAAAAATGCCAATTTAGATAACGCGATGATAGGAAATCATGCTAGTTTTGATGGCAATTTTACAAGTATTAGTATCGGAGATTATTCGGTTTTAGAATAGATGATAAAGAAAAAACACATAGCTTTTTTGGCGTTCCTGCTTTTTAGTTTTGGGAATCACTTGTTCGCGCAAGATAATCCCGATGCAATTGCTTTGGTGGATGACCAATTGGAAAATAATTTTTACGAAGCCTTGAAACAACGTGGCATCGAAAATTACGATAAAGCGATTGTGGCGATTCAAAAATGTATTGAAAAAGAACCTAAAAATGCATCTTTTCAATATGAACTGGGTAAAAATTATTTGAGCCTTAAAAATTATGTTGATGCGGAAAATGCTTTCAAAAAAGCAGTTGAGTTAGACAACAAACAACGTTGGTATTGGAACGGATTATACGACGTGTATTATCAAACGAAAGATTATCAAAAATCGATTCCGATTGTAGAAAAATTAATTGAGTTTGATGGTAACATGAGAGAAGATTTAGTTTCACTTTACATGAACACCAACCAACATGGAAAAGCGTTAGAGTTGTTGAAAGACATGGAATCAAAATCCAAGTTGACCAGCACAATGGAATACTATAAATTGAAGATTCAAGAATCAAACGCCTATACAAAACCACAAAAAGAACAGTTAGAAGGAGCGATTAAAAAGAATCCAAAAGAGGAACAAAATTACATCGATTTGATTGTTTTGTATTCAAGTTTCAATCAAGAAGACAAAGCCTTTGAAGTCGCAAAACAATTGGAAAAAGAAATTCCAAATTCCGATTGGGCTCATGTGAGTTTGGTGAAGTTTCATTT
>NZ_JAKLJH010000100.1 GCF_023151265.1 Flavobacterium sp. | reverse complement strand
GCAACGCATTGATGGCAAAACTGAAACTTTCTGAAAGTAATCGTAAATATAAAAGCATAATACTGAGCTATTACTAATAAGTAGAGCAATGAGGGAAAATGTTACAGTTGGAGGGAATTTATTTATATTCAATAAGAATTTTATTTCAATTTTACGGAAATACTTATTTTCTTATTTAAAAAAATAATTAACTTTGGTATCAACTATAAAAAATTTCAGTATGCCAATCAATAAACAATTTGTTACAGTCATTAAAAAATCACTAACTAAATTTGATTTTTCAAAACTTGAAGAAAAATGTACAAATGAAGCTCAAACAAGGCAATATCTTATTGAACCAATCATCGAAATATTAGGCTACAGCAGACTAGATGATATGTTAACAGAGATAAATGCTGGTTGGGGACAAAAAAACGACAAGGCAGATATTGGATTAATTATAAAAGGTAAAAATCCAGAAATCTTAGTTGAATGTAAGAAATATGGAAAAAATTTAACCGATAAAGAAGCATCTCAATTAAATGGTTATTTCATTAACACACCAAGTTCAAAACTTGGAATTTTAACAAATGGAATAGAATGGAGATTTTATTGTCCTGACGAATCTAACAAAGAAACAAATCTTAACGTAACACCATTCCTTGTATTAGATTTTTCAGAATTAAATGATTCGCTTTTTGAAAATCTTTCGAAATTCCACAGAAACAATATTGATATTAAGGAATTATTAGAAGAAGCTTCAGAATTTTACTTTTTACAAGGTTTCAATGAAGCTTTCGCAACTGAATTATCAGATCCATCTGACGACTTTATCAAAGCAATTTTTAATAGAATGCAAGGTAAAAGAATGACAGACACTGTAAAAAGTAAATTGAGAAGCTTAATAAACTCAAATTCAATTCAAAATGCTCTACCAAAAGTAATTGAAGAAGAATCTAAAAATGGCAATGTTGTCATAACTACTGCAGAAGAATTAAAAATCTACCATGCGATAAAAACAATTCTTATTCATAAAAAAGAAATTGATTCTGATAGAATTTCATACAGAGATCAAAAAAATAGTTTTAATATTTTAGTTGATGACAACAACAAAAAAATTATTTGTAAAATAACATGCTCAAAAAACAAATACTTCATTGAACTTAATGGATTGAAATACGAAGTTAATGGGATTGATAGTATTGTTGCTATTAAGAAACAACTCCTTGATTTCACAATGCAATATTTTCAAAAATAAATTAAGAAACCACTTTTTTAGTGGTTTTCTTTTTTTAAAAAAATCCCTTCCAATAAAGTTTGACTATTTTAAGAAGTATAACTACTTTTGCACCACGAACCCGAGGCGAGCCGAACTGTATGGAGCGTAGCGGAATAAAACAACAACACTTATCTGAGACTTATTCAGATACAACAACACAACACCATGAACACAACAAAAAAAATTGCTTCGGCATTGATTTCTGTATTTGACAAAAACGGTTTAGAACCTATTGTTAAAGCCCTTCACCAAAACAATGTAACCATTTATTCTACCGGCGGAACCGAAACTTTTATTAAAGATTTAGGCATTCCTGTTGTCGCTGTAGAAGATATTACAGCTTTCCCTGAAATTTTAGGCGGAAGAGTAAAAACCTTACATCCAAAAATCTTCGGTGGTATTTTAAACCGTCAAGATCATGCTGGTGATGTGGAGCAAATGAAAGAATTCAACATTCCTCAAATCGATTTAGTGATTGTGGATTTGTATCCGTTTGAAAAAACCGTTGCTTCTGGCGCTAGCGAACAAGATATTATCGAAAAAATCGACATCGGTGGAATTTCGTTAATCAGAGCAGCTGCTAAAAACTTCAAAGACACGGTAATAGTTCCTTCAGTTGAGCAATATGCATCATTTTTGAATTTCTATACCGAAAACAACGGAGCTACAACATTAGAAAACAGAAAATTATTAGCTTCAAGAGCTTTTAATGTTTCTTCACATTATGATTCGGCGATTTTTAACTACTTCAACCAAGTTTTTGAAGAACCAGTTTTAAAAATCAGCGAGCAAAACGGAAATGTATTGCGTTATGGTGAAAATCCACATCAAAAAGGATTTTTCTATGGTGATTTCGACAAAATGTTTACCAAAGTTCACGGAAAAGAATTGTCATACAACAATTTATTAGATGTTGATGCGGCTGTGAATTTAATGAACGAATTCAAAAACGACAATCCAACTTTTGCGATTTTAAAACACAACAACGCTTGTGGTTTAGCTACAAGAAACACAATGAAAGAAGCATATTTAGATGCTTTAGCAGGTGACCCAACTTCGGCTTTTGGAGGTGTTTTAATTGCGAATGGAAAAATTGATGTGGCTACAGCGAATGAAATTAACCAATTGTTCTGCGAAGTAGTAATTGCTCCGTCTTATGACCAAGAAGCAATTGATATTTTAGAAGAAAAGAAAAACAGAATCATCTTAATCCAAAACGAAGTAGCTTTGCCAGAAACGACTGTTCGCACATGCTTAAACGGAGTTTTAGTTCAGGATAAAGACAACGTAACGGATTCTAAAGACCATTTAAAAACGGTTACAAATGTTGCTCCAACAGCAGAAGAAATAGAAGATTTATTGTTCGCTTCAAAAATTTGTAAACACACAAAATCAAACACAATTGTATTTGCAAAAAACAAACAATTATGTGCTTCTGGTACGGGACAAACTTCAAGAGTAGATGCTTTACGTCATGCTATTGAAAAAGCAACTTCATTCGAATTTGATTTAACCGGTGCAGTTATGGCAAGTGACGCTTTCTTCCCATTCCCAGACTGTGTTGAAATCGCAAACAAAGCTGGAATTACTGCGGTAATTCAACCAGGAGGTTCAATAAAAGACGAATTAAGCATCAACTATTGCAACGATAATAACATGGCAATGGTGTTCACTGGAATTCGTCATTTCAAACATTAAAATTTCACTTACAAAACATATTTTGGAAGCGCATTAAAAAAAATATTTTAATGCGCTTTTTATTTGTATTTATTCCAGATTATTTTTATAATTTTGCGAGTTGAATACTATTATACAAAAAAACGCTAAACCCTTATCAAACTTATGGGATTTTTTGATTTCATGACCGAGGATATCGCAATCGACCTTGGTACCGCAAATACTCTAATCATTCACAACGATAAAGTCGTGATTGACAGTCCATCTATCGTTGCAAGAGACCGAATTACTGGCAAAATTATTGCTGTAGGTAAAGAGGCCAACATGATGCAAGGTAAAACTCATGAAAACATCAAGACCATTCGTCCTTTGAAAGATGGGGTTATTGCTGATTTTGATGCTTCTGAGCAGATGATAAAAATGTTCATCAAAAGTATTCCTGCGTTAAAAAAGAAATTGTTTACGCCAGCGCTTCGTATGGTAATTTGTATTCCTTCGGGAATTACAGAAGTGGAAATGCGTGCGGTAAAAGAATCGGCTGAGCGTGTTAATGGTAAAGAAGTATATTTGATTCATGAACCTATGGCAGCAGCAATTGGTATCGGTTTAGATATTATGCAACCAAAAGGAAACATGATTGTAGATATCGGAGGTGGTACAACAGAAATTGCAGTTATCGCTTTAGGCGGAATTGTTTGTGATAAATCGGTTAAAATTGCCGGAGACGTTTTCACAAATGACATCATTTACTACATGAGAACGCAACACAATTTATTTGTTGGAGAAACTACCGCTGAAAAAGTAAAAATTCAAATTGGTGCAGCTACTGAAGATTTAGACAGCCCACCAGAAGATATGGCAGTTGACGGAAGAGACTTATTAACCGGAAAACCAAAACGTGTTGATGTATCGTATAGAGAAATTGCAAAAGCATTAGACAAATCGATTCAACGTATTGAAGAT
Organism: Flavobacterium sp.; assembly: GCF_023151265.1. Taxonomy (GTDB): domain Bacteria; phylum Bacteroidota; class Bacteroidia; order Flavobacteriales; family Flavobacteriaceae; genus Flavobacterium. The sequence goes on along the minus strand of NZ_JAKLJH010000100.1, from coordinate 6,063 downwards.
GCAGTTATGGAAACCTTATCACAAACGCCACCTGAATTATCTGCCGATATTTACAACACAGGTATTTACCTAGCAGGTGGAGGTTCGATGCTAAGAGGTTTAGACAAACGAATTTCAATGAAAACAGATTTACCTGTTTACATCGCAGAAGATCCTTTAAGAGCCGTTGTAAGAGGAACGGGAATGACCTTAAAGAATATCAACAAATACAAAGGAATCCTGATTAAATAAAAAATAGTCCATGCAGCAAATAATTAATTTTATCATAAAAAACAGCCATCGTTTGCTGTTTTTGCTGCTTTTGGGCATCTCATTTTCTTTGGTTGTAAAATCGCACTCCTATCACCGAAGCGAGTATGTAAATTCGGCTAACGCTGTTACTGGTGCATACTATGAAAAAGTGAATGAGGTAAATGAATATTTTAGTTTAAAGCAAAAAAATAAAGATTTAGCTTCTGAAAATGCTTTACTTAAGGAATTGCTTTTTAACAAAAAAGACACCATTTTAACTTCTAAAACATTATTTAGAAACGACCTCAACAATTACAATGTTGTGGTAGCAAAAGTGGTAAAAAACAGCTTCAATACAAGAGAAAACTACATTACCATTAACTCAGGAAAGAATTCAAAAATTGAAGTAGACATGGGAGTGGTTAATGATAAAGGAATTGTTGGAATTATAGAAAAAACATCTCCAAATTATTCTACCATTCAAAGTGTTTTGAATACTAAATCGAAGATTAATGCTAAAATTAAGAATTCAAACCATTTTGGTTCGTTAATTTGGGATGGAAGAAATGTAGGTTTTGCCCAACTAATTGACGTTCCTCGATTAGCCTCATTAAGACATGGAGATTCTATTGTAACAGGTGGTAATTCAGATATTTTCCCTGAGAACATACCGATTGGAAAAATTGATAAAATCTTTATTGATAAGAAGACAAATTATTACACAATAAATATTCGTTTGTTTAATGACATGACATCTCTAGGCTATGTTTATGTGATTGAAAACAAAAGAAAAAAAGAAAAAAGACAACTCGAAACAGCAACCACAGCACCAAAAAAATAAGTGAACAATAGCGTTTTAAATAGCATCCGATTTGTAGTTTTTTTACTCTTACAGCTTTTAATATTTAATAATATTAATATGTTTGGGTATTTAAACCCGTATCCGTATGTTTTGTTTATTTTATTATATCCAGTTAATAGCAATAAAAGTGTTTTACTTTTAGGAAGTTTTGCAATGGGAATTCTTTTGGATATGTTTTGTAATTCGGGCGGAATTCACACGATGGCTTCTTTAGTTTTGGCTTACTTAAGACCATCGCTTTTTAAATTTGCATTTGGATTAAGTTACGAATATCAAACGGTAAAAATTGCTGATAAAATTTCGCCAGAACGCATTACTTTATTGCTATTAGCCATTTTTATTCATCATTTTACCTTATTCTTTTTTGAATATTTTAGATTCGATTTATTATTTACGATATTGACGCATACACTTTTCAGTACTATTTTTACGTTTACTATATGTTTACTAATTCTAAATATAATTAAGCCAAGTAAGCGATGAGAAAAGCTTTATTACCCGCCGTAATTATAATTACTTCGGTTATCCTGATTGCTCGAATATTTTACCTTCAGGTAATTGATGAAAATTTAAAACTACAATCCGAAAACAATGCCATTAAAAAAGTATTTGATTTTCCGGAGCGAGGTTACATATATGATAGAAATGGTAAATTATTAGTTGCCAACCAACCATCGTATGATATCATGGTGGTACCAAGAGAAATTAAAGACATCGATACTACCGAATTTTGTTCACTTTTACACATCACTAAAGCCGATTTTATCAAAAAAGTAGAAAAAGCAAGAGTGTACAGCCCAATGTTACCCTCAGTTTTCTTATCGCAATTAAATAAGGCAGAATACGCGGCATTTCAGGAAAAAGAAAGAAAATTTGAAGGTTTTTATACGCAGAAACGTTCTTTACGCGATTATCAAGTTAAAGAAGGTGCCAATATTTTTGGATTCATAACACAAGTAAACGAAGCCATTCTGAAAAAAAACAAATACTACAACAGTGGTGATTTGATTGGAAAACAAGGGGTTGAACAACAATATGAAGAAATTTTAAGAGGTGTAAAAGGAGTGAAATATTTACTTCGTGATAAACACAACAAAATTATTGGCCCATACAAAGAAGGAAAGTTTGATACCATTGCTCAACAAGGTAAAGACCTTACCCTAACCATAGACCACGCGCTTCAACAATATGGCACAGAGTTAATGATTAATAAAAGAGGTGGAATTGTTGCAATTGAACCTAAAACTGGAGAAATTTTAGCCTTGGTTTCTGCCCCAACATACGATCCTGCGCTTTTAGTAGGTAGACAACGTTCTAAAAACTTCACTGCTTTATACAACGATTCGATTTCAAAACCATTGTATGATAGAAGTCTTCAAGCCACATATCCTCCAGGTTCACCATTTAAAATTGTAACTGGATTAATTGGATTACAAGAAGAAGTTATTGACGAACAAACTACCTTTTATTGTAATCATGGAGCAAATTTTGGTCGTTTCATGAAATGCCACTGTGGTCTTCACACCTTACAATTAAATAACGGAACCTATAAATCGTGCAACAGTTATTTTGGTCATACTTACAAAAGAACTATAGAAAAATATAAAGATTCTTATTATAGTGTTGACAATTGGGCGAACCACGTAAAAAGTTTTGGTTTGGGTCAGTTCTTAGGTACTGATATGCCTATTGGAACAAAAGGTTTAGTTCCAGATTCTAAACTTTACAAAAGAGTTTATAATGGTGCTAAAATTAGAAGTTCGTATATAATTTCAAATTCAATTGGTCAAGGAGAAGTTTTAACATCACCAATTCAATTAGCTAACATGATGGCTGCTGTTGCAAACGAAGGATATTACTTTACACCTCATATAGTTAAGAAAATCAAAGGTCAAAATTTAGATAAAAAATACACAACAAAGCATTATACAACAATTGATAAGCAATATTTTGAACCTATAATTCAAGGAATGGAAGATGTGTATAATTTTGGTACCGCTTCCGGATTAAGAGTAGAAGGAATAAAAATTTGTGGTAAAACAGGAACAGCCGAAAATAAAATTAGAGTTGCCGGAAAAACCTACCAATTAAAAGATCACTCTATTTTTGTGGCTTTTGCTCCAAGAGAAAATCCAAAAATTGCTTTAGCTGTTTTTATTGAAAATGGCTATTGGGGAAGTCGTTGGGCTGGACCAATTGCGACCTTAATGATTGAAAAATATTTAAACGGAAAAATTAGTCGAAAAGATTTAGAAGATAGAATGCTTAACGGAAGCATTGAAGACGAATACAGAAAAATTGAAAACATTATTTTCCAGAGAAAAGTAGATCCAACAAGAGTTCAAGATTCATTAAACAAAATTAATGTAGAAATTAGCGAAGCCAAAAAAGAAGAAGAGGAAAACTAAATGAAAAATCAAAGCGTAGGAAATAGAATCGATTACATCAGCATATTACTTTACATAGCTTTAGTAATAATGGGCTGGATGACTATTTATTCCGCATCATTACCATTAGAAGAAACTTCTATTTTTGATATTTCACAAATCTATGGTCGTCAAATGCTTTTTATTGGGTTAACCATTCCTTTGATACTGATAATTTTATTCAGTGATGCCAAGATTTTTGAACGCCTTTCATTTGTATTCTATGGCATTGGAATCATACTATTACTCGGTTTATTTGTTTTTGGAGTTACCAAGAAAGGTCAAACCAACTGGTATCAATTTGGAGGATTTGGATTTCAACCTTCCGAATTTGTTAAAACAGCGACTGCTTTATTATTGGCAAAATATTTAAGTTACTCCCAAATTAACTTAAAATACACTAAACATCAAATAATTGGTTTAGCAATCGTTTTTATACCTGTTTTGTTAATCCTAATGCAACCCGATGCTGGTAGTGCCATGATTTTCATATCACTAATCTTTGTTTTAAATCGTGAAGGATTGCCAAGTTGGTACTTTTTTTCGGGTATAATTGCCATTGCATTGTTCTTTCTATCATTAGTAATTCAACCCATTTATTTAATTGGAATTGTATTTGTAATAATGGTAATTCATTACATATTTAATAGAAAAATTTCTAGAAACCCTATTGTTTACGGATTACTTTACTTAGTAATGGCGGGATTTGCTTTCTCGGTAAGTTATGTATATGATAGTGTTTTAGAACCGCATCAAAAAGACCGTATAAACGTTTTAATTGGTGATGATGTCGATATGAAACGAGAAGGTTACAACCTAAATCAGTCGATGATTGCCATAGGTTCTGGTGGTTTAATAGGTAAAGGATATTTAGAAGGAACTCAAACAAAAGGTGGCTTCGTTCCTGAACAACATACCGATTACATTTTTACAACTGTAGGTGAAGAATGGGGTTTTATAGGAAGCACCGTTGTTATCTTACTATTCGTTGCTTTATTTTTAAGAATAATTTATTTAGCAGAAAACCAAAAAACTAAATTCAGTAGGGTTTATGGATATTGCGTAGCAACTTATCTGTTTACGCATTTCTTTGTAAATATTGCCATGTTGATTAAATTATTCCCAACAATTGGAGTACCTCTACCCTTTTTCTCTTACGGAGGCTCGAGTTTATGGGCATTTACCATTTTACTTTTTATTTTTATAAAGCTAGATGCCAATAAAGTTAATGAATGGTAATTAAAAACTCCAATCCTTATAATCTGATTTCGATTCTAATTGATTTTCGATTTCATCTTCTAAATTAGGATAAAAATCAATACCTGTCATCTTTTCTATTTCGTCAACAGAAACGACAAACTCATATAAAGGCTGCTTCGAATTTTCATGAGGAACAAGAAAACCAATCATTTTAGAACCATCTTTAGACAATAGTACTTTGTAGAAATATTTAGGTACTGAAACACTTTCTTTACCAATAGTTTCTAAATTATCACTCAAAACACCGCCTGTTACTACATATAATCCATCATTTTTTGTTGCCCAATATCTTACTTTTTCCTCTAAACGATTCCAAACACCCGAATTAAACTCATGTTCTTGCGGACTAATATTAGAAGTAAAAAAAGTTTCTGTATAATCATCAAATGATTTTTTTCTATCTCCCGCTGGACACAAATGACCTTTATCATAACCTGACTTTTTATAATTTCTCCAATCAGCAGATTCTGTTTTTACTATTGGATCTTGTTCAAAAAAAGGTCGTTCAAAATTAGTATTTGCTATATCATCGTTATCTAAATAATAGGCAACCCATTCACTTTGTTCATGCTCTTCAGAATATGAAAAAGAATACGAATTGCGATTGTAAACATCACTTGTGGTTGAAGTTGGCAAAAAATCAAAATTATCCGAAAGAGCATTATTCTGATTTAGGTTCTGATTAACATTAATATTTTTTTCATTAATATCATTAAACTCTCTACACGAAAATAAGGAAACAATTATAAGGAGATAAATAAATCTATTCATACTTTGGCTTGAATTTTGTTACATTTGTAAAGATAATTTTAAAATCCAAAATCATGAAAATTAAATTTTTAATTTTAGTAGGTTTATTTAGTTTACAAGCCACATTAGCCCAAGAAACTGTAATTGACAGTGTAAAAGTAAAGCAAGAGAAAATGCTTCTTGAACAACAAAAAGCCGAAAAAGAAAGAATCAAAGCAGAAGAAAAAATAATTAAAGAGCAACAAAAGGCAGAAAAAGAGCGTCAAAAAGCTCTAAAAGAGGCAGAAAAAGCAAAAAAAGAAGCAGAAAAAGCTCAGAAAAAAGCTGAAAAGGAACTAAAACAAGCTGAAAAAGCGGTAGCCCAAAGGGAAAAAGCTAAAAACAATATCGAAAAAGCTAAATCTAAAATTGATAACAACAAAAAAGATTTAGAAAAAGATAAAGAAAAATTTGAAAAACTTAGAAGAAAAGGCAAACTAACTCCAGAAGACGAATTAAAATGGAGAGAGAAAATTCTTAAAAAGGAAAACAAAG
>NZ_JAKLJH010000099.1 GCF_023151265.1 Flavobacterium sp. | reverse complement strand
TCTTGTGAATAATAACAAATTTATAATTTAAACTATAATGATATTGAAAAACTCAAAAAACTTATAAACGATAACGTTTTAGTTGCTTGCAGTTTTTATGTTTTCGATAAATTGGTCAAATAAATAACTAGAATCGTGTGGTCCTGGACTTGCTTCTGGGTGATATTGCACTGAGAAACAGTTTTTTGATTTCATTCGCATTCCAGCTACAGTTCCATCATTCAAATGTTCATGTGTTAATTCGAAATCTGGATGTTTGTCTAATTCTTCTCTCACGATAGCAAAACCGTGATTTTGAGAGGTAATTTCACCTTTTCCTGTAATTACATTTTTAACTGGGTGATTAATTCCACGGTGACCATTGAACATTTTGTAGGTTGAAATTCCGTTTGCCAAACCAATGATTTGATGTCCTAAACAAATTCCGAATAATGGCTTATTTTCGTTTAAAATTTGTTTTGCCACTTCTTGAGCGGTTTCTAAAGGCTCTGGATCACCAGGTCCGTTTGATAAGAAATAACCATCTGGATTGAATGTTTTCAAATCTTCAAAAGAAGCGTTGTATGGGAAAACTTTGATATAACAATCTCTCTTAGCTAAATTTCTAAGAATATTAGTTTTGATTCCCAAATCTAAGGCCGAAATTTTATATTTTGCCGATTCTTCACCAAAGAAATAAGGCTCTTTTGTCGAAACTTTAGAAGCCAATTCCAAACCATTCATATCTGGAACTTGTGCTAATCTTTCTTTTAATTCTTCAATTGGAGTTCCATCTGTACAAATAACCGCATTCATAGCACCATTATCTCTAATATAACTTACTAATGCTCTAGTATCTACATCCGAAATTACGATAAGATTTTGTTTGCTTAAATAATCAAACAAACTTTCGGTAGCATCTTCGCGTGAATAATTAAAGCTGAAGTTTTTACAAACCAATCCTGAAATTTTCACTGAATCTGATTCCACTTCTTTCTCGTTTACACCATAATTTCCAATGTGCGCATTGGTGGTAACCATGATTTGCCCGAAGTAAGAAGGATCTGTAAAAATTTCTTGATAACCTGTTGTTCCCGTATTAAAAGCGACTTCACCAAAAGTAACACCTTCAATTCCGATTGATTTTCCGTGAAAAATAGTGCCGTCTTTAAGAAGTAAAACGGCTTTAGAACGATTGTTGTATTTCATTGCGTTGTGTTGTTGTGGGTGCAAATTTAGTTATAAAAGTTGTTTTTTTCAACTGTTTGATTCGTAAAACCAAAAAAAAAGGATAAACTTAAAAAAGTCTATCCTTATTATTTTTACATGAATGGTTTCATGATTATTCTGTAGCTTCAGTATTTTCAGAAGTTTCAGCTGCTGGAGCTTCAGGAGTACCTTCAGCTTTTTTAGCTTTTCCACGACGAGTCGTTTTCTTAACTTCTTTTTTACCACCATTGTACAATGTGTTGAAATCTACTAACTCAATCATTGCCATATCAGCGTTATCTCCTAAACGGTTTCCTAACTTGATGATACGAGTGTATCCTCCTGGACGGTCACCTACTTTAGCAGCAACTTCTCTGAAAAGTTCTGTAACTGCATATTTGTTTCTTAAGTAAGAAAAACAAATACGACGGTTGTGAGTAGTATCTTCTTTTGATTTTGTAACTAATGGTTCAACAAATTGTTTTAAAGCTTTCGCTTTAGCAACAGTAGTGTTGATACGTTTATGTTCGATTAAAGAACAAGCCATGTTAGCTAACATTGCAGCTCTATGTCCTTTTTGTCTACTTAAATGATTGAATTTTTTTCCGTGTCTCATGACGTCTTTTGTTTATCTTCATCTTGCATCAATCCTTTATAGGAGCGCAAAATATGAAGCAATTATTCTTTATCTAACTTGTATTTAGCTAAATCCATACCGAAAGTAAGGTTTTTATTTGCCACTAACTCATCTAATTCAGTTAATGATTTTTTACCAAAATTACGGAACTTCATTAAGTCGTTCTTGTTGAAAGAAACTAAATCACCTAATGTATCAACTTCAGCCGCTTTTAAACAATTTAATGCTCTAACAGATAAGTCCATATCAACTAATTTAGTTTTCAATAACTGTCTCATGTGAAGAGATTCTTCGTCATAAGACTCAGTTTGAGCAATTTCATCTGCCTCAAGAGTAATTCTTTCATCAGAGAACAACATAAAGTGGTGGATTAACGTCTTAGCTGCCTCAGTTAATGCATCTTTAGGATGGATAGAACCATCTGTAATGATTTCAAAAACTAATTTTTCGTAATCTGTTTTTTGTTCCACACGGAAATTCTCAATAGAATATTTTACGTTCTTTACTGGTGTGTAAATAGAATCCGTAAAAATAGTTCCTATTGGAGCGTTTGATTTTTTGTTCTCTTCAGCTGGAACATATCCTCTACCTTTTTCGATAGAAAGTTCCATGTTGATAGATGTTTTGCTGTCTAAATTACAGATAACTAAATCTGGATTTAAAACTTGAAAACCAGAGATGAATTTTTGAAAATCACCTGCAGTAATTTTATCTTTTCCAGAAAGAGCGATAGAAACAGATTCGTTATCGATATCTTCAATTTGACGTTTGAAACGTACTTGTTTAAGATTTAAGATAATTTCTGTTACATCTTCAACCACACCAGAGATGGTAGAGAACTCATGTTCTACACCTTCAATTCTTACTGATGTAATTGCATATCCTTCAAGAGAAGAAAGCAAAACTCTTCTAAGTGCATTACCAACAGTCAATCCGTAACCAGGTTCCAAAGGTCTAAATTCAAATTTACCTTCGAAATCCGTAGAATCGATCATGATAACTTTATCGGGCTTTTGAAAATTAAATATTGCCATACTTTCGACTAAAGTCAATTATTATTTGTTATACAACTCAACGATTAGTTGTTCTTTAATATTTTCTGGAATCTGAAGTCTTTGAGGTACAGAAACAAAAGTACCTTCTTTAGTATCATTATTCCATGTAATCCACTCATAAACTTGAGAAGAACTTGCTAAAGAACGCTCGATAGCTTCAAGAGATTTTGATTTTTCACGTACAGCAACTTTATCACCAGCTTTTAAGTGGTAAGAAGGTACATTAACAAGTTCACCGTTAACAGTGATATGTCTGTGAGATACAATTTGACGAGCTGCTCTACGAGAAGGAGCTACACCCATTCTGTAAACTACGTTATCTAAACGAGCTTCACATAATTGTAATAAGATTTCACCTGTTACTCCAGAAGCAGCAGATGCTTTTTTGAATAAGTTTCTGAATTGTTTTTCTAAAATACCGTAAGTATATTTAGCTTTTTGCTTTTCCATTAACTGAACAGCATATTCAGATTTTTTACCTCTCTTTTTAGCTAAACCATGTTGCCCTGGAGGGTAATTTCTTTTTTCGAAGGCTTTATCATCTCCGAAGATTGCTTCGCCAAATTTACGAGCAATTTTTGTTTTTGGACCAGTATATCTTGCCATTTTAAAAAATTAAAAAAGGTAGGAATTATGAATTCAGGTCTATATCCTTCGATAATTTTAAACCTACCCGTGTTATACTTAAATTATACTCTTCTTCTTTTCGGAGGACGACATCCGTTGTGAGGCATTGGAGTTACATCAATGATTTCTGTAACTTCTACACCTGAATTATGGATTGATCTAATAGCAGATTCTCTACCATTTCCTGGACCTTTCACATAAACTTTCACTTTTTTAAGTCCAGCTTCAAGAGCTACTTTACTACAATCTTCTGCTGCCATTTGAGCTGCATAAGGAGTATTCTTTTTAGAACCTCTAAAGCCCATTTTACCAGCTGAAGACCAAGAAATAACTTCACCTTTCTTGTTTGTTAACGAGATGATGATGTTGTTAAAAGTAGCATTAATATGTGCTTCTCCCGAAGATTCAACGATAACTTTACGTTTTTTTGCTGTTGCTTTAGCCATATTATTACTTATTATTTAGTTGCTTTTTTCTTGTTAGCAACAGTTTTTCTCTTACCTTTTCTAGTTCTAGAGTTGTTTTTAGTTCTTTGACCTCTTAATGGAAGTCCAGCTCTGTGACGAATTCCTCTTTGACATCCGATATCCATTAAACGTTTGATGTTTAATTGAACTTCTGAACGCAATTCTCCTTCAATTTTGAAATAAGATACCGCTTCACGAATTGCTCCGATCTCGTCATCATTCCAATCTTGAACTTTCTTGTCTTCGCTCACTTGAGCTTTAGCTAAAATATCTTTAGCTCTGCTTCTACCAATACCAAATATGTATGTTAAAGCAATGATTCCTCTTTTTTGTTTAGGTATATCTACCCCTGCAATTCTTGCCATAATTATCCTTGTCTTTGTTTAAATCTAGGATTCTTTTTGTTAATAACGTATAATCTTCCTTTTCTACGTACAATAATGCACTCGGCACTTCTCTTTTTAACTGATGCTCTTACTTTCATTTTAATAGCTTTAGTATCTATAAGTAATTCTTGCTTTAGACAAATCATAAGGGCTCATTTCAAGTTTAACCTTGTCGCCTGGTAACAATTTAATGTAATGCATACGCATTTTCCCAGAGATATGAGCAATTACAATGTGTCCGTTTTCTAACTCTACACGAAACATAGCATTTGATAATGCTTCAATAATTGTTCCGTCTTGTTCTATTGCTGATTGTTTTGCCATAAAAAATTAAGCTACTGCTTTTCTATTTTTACCACTTTTCATCAAACCATCATAGTGTTTATTCAATAAATAAGAATTTATTTGCTGAATAGTATCTATTGCAACTCCAACCATAATTAATAAAGAAGTACCACCATAAAAATACCCCCAAGCACCTTGAACTCCAAGTAAACTTACTGCAACAGCTGGGAACACAGCTACTAAAGCAAGAAATAATGATCCTGGAAAAGTGATTAATGACATAATTTTATCTAGGTAATCTCCGGTTTCAACACCTGGCTTAACACCTGGTATAAAACCCCCGCTTCTTTTTAAATCATCTGCCATCTTGTTAGTTGGTACAGTAATTGCGGTGTAAAAGTACGTAAAAATTACGATTAACAAAGCAAAAACTATATTATATACTAAACCGAATGGATCGTTGAACATTCCTGCAATAGAAAGTGCAGTATCTGATTCTTTAGCCAAACCAGAAACAGCAGCAGGAATAAACATAATAGCTTGCGCAAAAATGATCGGCATAACACCTGATGCATTTAGTTTTAATGGGATAAACTGTCTGTTACCACCCATCATGTCTTCTTCAAAATCCCCAGAAACTGTACGTCTTGCATACTGTACTGGAATTTTTCTTACAGCCATTACTAATAAAATACATGCAATTATTACTAAGAACCAAAGAATTAATTCGATTACAATCATCATAATACCTCCGTTTGCTTGAGAAGTTCTAGATGAAAACTCTTGAATAAATGCTTGTGGCATTCTTGCAATAATACCTACCATTATCAATAAAGAGATACCATTACCAATACCTTTATCAGTAATTTTTTCTCCTAACCACATTGCAAAAATAGTTCCAGTAACTAAAATTAGTACTGAAGAGAAGATGAAGGTTGGTCCAGTTAACATAAATGCTTCACCTGGTAAAGTTCTGTACAAGTTATAGATATAACCAGGACCTTGAACTAAAGTAATTAAGATTGTTAACCATCTTGTAATTTGGTTAATTTTCTTTCTACCACTTTCACCGTCTTTTTGTAATTTTTGTAAATATGGCACCGCAATTCCCATTAATTGAACTACGATAGAAGCTGATATGTATGGCATGATACCCAATGCAAATACAGAAGCTTGCGAAAACGCACCTCCTGTAAATACATTAATTAACCATCCGATACCTTCATCAGTTTGGTTTGTAAGATTTGTCAATTTAGTAGCATCAATCCCCGGAAGGGTAACTTGCGCACCAAAACGGTACACTAATAATAATCCAAGAGTTAATAAAATACGATTTTTTAACTCTTCGATTTTCCAAACGTTGATGAATGAATCTATAAATTTCTTCATTTTACTAAAGGATTATAAAGTTACAGCTTCTCCACCAGCAGCCTCGATAGCCGCTTTTGCAGATGCAGTAAATTTGTGAGCACTTACTTTAAGTTTTGTTTTTAGCTCACCTCTTCCTAAAATCTTTACTAAGCTATTTTTTGTAGCTAAACGAGTATCTACAAATACAGTAAAATCTACTGTATCAGTTACTACACCGTTATCTACTAATAATTGTAACGAATCAAGATTAATACCTTGATATTCTACTCTATTGATGTTCTTGAAACCAAACTTAGGAACACGTCTTTGAAGTGGCATTTGACCACCTTCAAAACCAATTTTCTTAGAGTATCCAGAACGAGACTTAGCTCCTTTGTGTCCACGTGCAGCGGTACCACCTTTACCAGAACCTTCTCCTCTACCTACTCTTTTATTTTGGTTGTGAACTGAACCTTCAGCTGGTTGTAAGTTACTTAAATTCATAACTGTATAGTGTTATTTAGTTTCTTCAACAGAAACTAAGTGTTTAACTTTATTTACCATTCCAAGGATAGCAGGATTTGCATCATGCTCAACAACTTGTCCCATTTTACGAAGACCTAAAGCTTCCAAAGTTCTCTTTTGATCAAGAGGACAATTGATTTTACTTCTTACTTGTTTTACTATTAATTTTGCCATGATTTCCTGTTGATTAACCTTTGAATACTTTTTCTAAAGATACTCCTCTTTGTTTAGCTACCGTTAAAGCGCTTCTCATTTGTAATAAAGCATCAAAAGTTGCTTTTACTACGTTATGAGGGTTTGAAGAACCTTGTGATTTAGATAATACATCGTGAACACCTACAGATTCTAATACCGCACGAACAGCACCACCAGCAATAACTCCAGTACCGTGTGAAGCTGGCATTAAAAATACTCTAGCACCACCAAATTTACCTTTTTGCTCATGAGGAACAGATTGTCCTTGTAAAGGAATTCTAACTAAGTTTTTCTTAGCATCTTCCACCGCTTTAGCGATTGCTTCAGAAACATCTTTAGATTTTCCTAATCCATGACCAACTACACCGTTTTCATCACCAACTACTACGATAGCAGAGAAACCAAATGCTCTACCTCCTTTAGTAACTTTAGTAACACGATTTACACTCACCAAACGGTCTTTTAATTCAAGACCTCCTGGTTTTACAATCTCTACGTTTTTATAATTATGATACATAATTTCTTAGAATTTAAGTCCAGCTTCTCTAGCTCCTTCAGCTAATGATTTCACACGTCCATGGTATAAATACCCACCTCTATCAAAAGAGATTGTTGAAATACCTGCTTTAAGTGCTTTTTCAGCAACTAATTTACCAACTGCTTTTGCAGTTTCAACAGCAGTTCCTTGAGCTACTTCTTTATCTCTCGATGAAGCAGCAACTAAAGTTGTACCGTTTACGTCGTCTATGATTTGCGCATAGATTTCTTTATTACTTCTGAATACAGAAAGTCTTGGTTGAGCAGCAGTTCCGCTTACAATCTTTCTGATTCTGAACTTAATTCTTTGTCTTCTTTCAGATTTCGTTAATGACATAGTCTTAATTTTTAAGCTGATTTACCTGCTTTTCTTCTTAGTTCTTCTCCTACAAACTTAACTCCTTTTCCTTTATATGGTTCAGGTTTGCGGAAACCTCTGATCTTCGCAGCTACTTGACCTAATAATTGTTTGTCGAATGATGATAATTTTACTATCGGATTTTTACCTTTTTCTGAAATTGTTTCAACAACAACTTCACTTACAACATCTAAAACGATGTTATGAGAGAATCCTAAAGCTAAATCAAGTTTTTGACCTTGATTAGAAGCTCTGTATCCTACTCCAACTAATTCTAATTGTTTTGTAAAGCCTTCAGAAACACCAACAATCATATTGTTGATTAATGCACGATAAAGTCCGTGTTTCGCTCTCTCATCTTTGTGATCTGATGAACGTTCAACGATAACTTGGTTATCTTCGATTTTAACGGTTACATCAGAAAATTCTTGAGTAAGCTCGCCTAATTTTCCTTTTACTGTAATTACAGCATCTTTAACTTCTACAGTTACTCCAGCTGGAATTGCAATTGGATTTTTACCTATTCTTGACATTGTCTCGTCTTTTTATTAATATACGTAACAAACAACTTCGCCACCAACATTTAATTGCTTAGCTTGTTTTCCTGTCATCAATCCTTTTGATGTAGAAACAATAGCAATACCTAAACCATTTAAGATTCTTGGCAAGTCTGATGAACCAGCATATTTACGTAAACCTGGTTTACTAATTCTTTGGATATCTTTGATAACTGACTCTTTCGTGTCTTTATCATATTTAAGTGCAATTTTGATTGTACCTTGAACAGTAGAATCATCAAATTTGTAACTTAAGATATATCCTTGATCGAATAAAATCTTTGTGATCTCTTTCTTCATATTAGAAGCAGGAATTTCAACCACTTTATGGTTGGCTCTTACTGCATTTCTAACACGCGTTAGATAATCGGCAATTGGATCTGTATACATATGTATAGATTTGCGGTTATGGTTTTCAATCCGCCCTCAGCGGATTGAACCTTTAACCAATTAAACTTATTTTTTGGATTGCAAAAGTAATAACTTTTTTTGGAATTACCAAGATGCTTTTTTAACACCTGGAATTAATCCTTGATTTGCCATTTCACGGAATGTTACACGAGAAATACCAAACTGACGCATATACCCTCTTGGTCTACCTGTTAATTTACAACGATTATGTACTCTAACTGGACAAGAATTTTTTGGTAATTTTTGTAAACCTTCGAAATCTCCAGCTTCTTTTAAAGCTTTTCTTTTCTCAGCATACTTTTCTACTAATGCAATTCTTTTCACCTCACGGGCTTTCATTGATTCTTTAGCCATGTCTTAATTCTTTTTAAAAGGTAATCCTAATTCCACTAATAATGCTTTTGCTTCTTTGTCTGTTTCAGCAGAAGTTACAAAAGTAATATCAAAACCAGCAATTTTATTTACTTTATCAATATCAATTTCTGGGAAAATGATTTGTTCTAACACTCCTAAATTGTAGTTTCCTCTACCATCAAATCCAGTTGATTTGATTCCGCTGAAGTCTCTTACACGTGGTAAAGATGAAGTAATCAATCTATCTAAGAATTCATACATTCTTTCTCCACGTAACGTTACTTTAGCACCAATTGGCATACCTTTTCTTAATTTGAAAGACGCAACGTCTTTTTTAGAAATAGTAGCAACTGCTTTTTGCCCAGTAATTTTTGTTAATTCTTCAACAGCGTAATCTACTAATTTTTTATCAGATACAGCTGCACCAACTCCACGGCTTACAACAATTTTTTCAAGTTTAGGAACTTGCATTACATTTTTGTAACCGAACTCTTCTGTAAGAGCAGCAATAACTCTACTCTTATATTCTTCTTTTAGTCTAGGAATATATGCCATAACTATAGTACTTGATTAGATTTTTTTGAAAATCTCACTTTCTTGTCTCCTTCTTGTTTGAAACCAACTTTAGTCACTTCTTTTGACTTTGGGTCAATTAAAGACAAGTTAGACACATGAATAGGAGCTTCTTTCTTAACGATTCCTCCTTGAGGGTTTTTAGCACTTGGTTTTGTATGTTTCGAAACCATGTTAACTCCTTCAACAACCGCTTTGTTTTTCTCACGAAGAACTCTAAGAACTTTACCTTCAGAACCTTTGTGGTCTCCAGCAATAACTCTTACGATATCTCCTGATTTAATTTTTAGCTTTATCATTTGTATAAGAATTAAAGCACTTCAGGTGCTAATGATACAATTTTCATGAATTGTTTTTCACGAAGTTCTCTGGCAACCGGACCAAAAACACGAGTTCCCCTCATTTCTCCTGCAGCGTTTAACAATACACATGCGTTATCGTCAAAACGGATGTAAGATCCATCAGCTCTTCTCACTTCTTTTTTGGTACGTACAACTACTGCAGTTGATACCGCTCCTTTTTTAACGTTTCCGTTTGGAGTTGCATCTTTAATTGAAACTACAATTTTGTCACCAACA
>NZ_JAKLJH010000098.1 GCF_023151265.1 Flavobacterium sp. | reverse complement strand
ATTTTTATCGATATGTTCAATATGTCTTCTGAACGAGCATTCTCTATCATCCATACAAAACATACCTTGAAAACTTGGTGTTTGCTCTAACTTTTCTTCTTTTACATTTTGATCATTAGATAAAACTGCATCATAGAAATTCCATTCAAATGCTTGTTGCCAAAGCGATAAAACATCGAATAATTCATTATAATCTACTTTTTCAAAAAGTGAAAAATTGGTGTTTTCAACTTTAAATCCTAATGGAGACCAAATATTGTTGAACTTGGTATCTAAAGTGTCAATCTCAAGAAGTAATTCAAATTTTATTAATTCCTCTAAAGTAATTTGTTTTGAATCTAACAAAGAACTTGGATTATTTTCGATAGTTGCAATCATGCCGCTCCAACCTGGATGTCCAAATTGTTGATCAAATAAATACTGCTCGAATAATTCTTCCTTTCCTACAATTATTTCTAACAATTGAGTAATTGAAGCATCTTCTTGCAATAATTTTTTAGCTCTATCTGAAGAAAAAATTCCTTTAAAAGTATTTTTCTCTAACTCTTTAATAGAAGCTAAAAAACCTTTATCATGTACAGGAAAATTCCAAATAGCTATTCCTTGATCTAAATAACTACACAATACGCGAAACAACAAACTATGTGTTGATTTTTCTAGATTTATAGCGTAGTATTTTTTCCAATTAGCACGCAAACTTCCAATTCTTGGAGAAACCGATTCATCATAATTCGTTTTCAGTAATTTTTCTTTCCAAGTTTGAAGATTTTCAGCTCCTTTTGCTTTTATAATGATAGTATCTAAAACAGTTTCATTGATTTCTTTGTTAGCAAATCGTTGTCTAAAATCAGATATTGACAAATAGGTTTTATATCCAAAAATAGTAGAAGCCTCTAAAAGTGCCTCATGAAACTTTTTATTTTGAAAAGCGTGTAATGTATTGTGGTGCACAAAGTCTTTCAATGGATTTTGTGCTGGTAAATAATGAGTTAAGTGATGAAGAACTTCATGTTCGTCAAAACCAACGGTATGTGTTTTCATTGATTAATGAAATAAATTAATACACAGTGAATATTCACAATCAAATTAATGACGTGAAAAAAAAATAAACGTGTATTAAGAAAGATGAAACTTCCAATTACAATATAAATCGTAAAGTGGAATGGTTTCTTTTGAAGTAAAAAAAGTGGCTAAATGCGAACTTGAATTTTCTTTTAACGAAGATTGTAAAATGTTAAAAGATTTCGTTGGAATTGAAAACCAATCCAACTCCACTTCAAGTTCAGGCTCTGATTCTATTGTTATGAATTCTCCTTCTTCAACCTCAACAGTATGAAAATGGGAAAAATCAGCAGGTGTATATTTCTGTTGGAATTCAGACTGAGATACTAAAACAACATCATCCGAGATATTGAATGAAACACCAATAGCCCACATGAAAAATGTGAGCATAAAAACTGGAAATAATTGTAGTAATCTTTTCAAATTGAATTCACTTGCTACCTAAAAGCAATACAAATGTATGTTATATTTCTATCCAATAAATTAAAATTGAATTAATTTTTTTAAAAAAAAAATCCGATTAGAGTTTCTAATCGGATTTTTTACTATTTCATTCGTTCATAATTACAACAACCATGAAGCTTTTCGTAAACCGCGTCATCCGCTTTTATTTTTCCTGTATCATGTCCTACAGCAGCGATAGCTTTAGCTACATCATCCGCTGAACATTTAGTTTCATCAATTACTAAATGAATGTCTTGACAATCCACGTGCCATTCTGCATCTTTAACACCTTTTACAGAATATGCTGCCTTTTCGATGCGCTTTTCGCACATTCCGCAATTTCCAGCTACTTTAATTACAACTTTTTTGTTTTTGCTTTTCTTCTCTTGCGCTACCATTGTTAGTGAAAAAAGGCAGGCTAATACTAATAAAACTAATCTTTTCATTTTTCTATTATTTCAAATTAATTAATGATCGTGAGCTTCTCCTTCAATATGATTATGCTCTTCTATTTTATGATTCTCTTTTTTATCTTTAATTTTAAATCGCAATCCAGCATAATACATGGCGCCAAAAGTGGGTCCGTATATCATACTACTATCAAAATAAGTGCCAAAAGGGTTTTCATTTTGAATAATTCCGTTGGTTTGTTTGTAATTTGTCATATTTTCTCCACCAACATACACTTCAAAAACACTTGAAAACGTTCTAGTAATTTGAGCATTTAATGTTCCGAAAGCTGGTGCATATTCATCCAAACGATATTGTACTGGATTTGATTGTGTATATGGCAAACGTTGCTCTCCTAACCAATTGTAAGTTACATCAAACTTCCATTGTTGTCCTTTTTCTTTAATATGTGTTTCGTAGGCTAAATTTCCAAAAACTCGGTGTTTTGCTTGTAGTGCCTTTTCCAATTGTCCTCTTGTAAATTGCGTTTGCACGTCGTAATATTTGTAAGCTGTTTTAAAAGTCAAATGCGTCATCAAATCAATAGAAAATTCTGCTTGAAATGAATTCGCAAAACTGTTTCCTTCTAAATTATAAAACAATACTTCTTGTGGCGAATGGTCAACATCAACCACCGCTTGATTCTGGAAATCCGTTCTATAATAATCTAAAATTACCTCAGCATCTTTTCCTGCTAATTTGAATTTTTGGATAAAACTTAAACCGTAATTCCATGCGATTTCTGGGTTTAATCCGTATAATTTCCCATCCGTATTCAAGATTGAGAAATTTCTGTTGGATGCGAATAATTGTTGGTTTTCAGCAAAAATATTAGCAGCGCGTTTTCCTCTTCCTGCTGAAGCTCTAATTACGGCTTCTTTCCATGGATTATAACGAATATGCAATCTTGGTGTGATAAAAGTTCCTAGTCGGTTGTGATTATCTACTCTTGCTCCAGCCACTAAACTGAAATTATCGGTATTGTCATAAGTATATTCAAAAAAAGCACCAACCGAATTATCAATTCTTGAAAAATCGCGACTGAAATTCACTGCAACGTATTCGTTATAATCATCATAAGTAAAATTTAATCCTGTTGTGAATTTATTTTTGGTATTGTTGATTATCGAATTGAACAATAAATTCGAATAAAAACTTTTTTGATGAATGTCATACTGACTCAAACCAAAATATGAATCTTGTTTGTGCGATTGAAACGAATTTTGAAATCCGAAACTTTGATAGGGCATATCTGGAAACACATAACCTGTTTTGTTTGAAATTTCAATTTTTTCGGTATTGATTTCACTTCCCCAAGCGTTCATTGTCAATCTATCTGTATCGGGATTAAAGTCCATTTCTCCAGCTTGTTTTTCATCGTTCATGTAGCGAACATTTAAAAAACTTACGATTCCATTTTCGGCATCGTTATATTGCCAACGGTTTAAAATATTGACTTGTTTCCCAATTGGACCATCTAAAAATCCGTCATCGTTCATATCATTTTTTCCTACGCGTGTGTTTCCGTGTAGAAACAAAGTCGAACTCAACTTATCAGAAAATTTGTTATTGAAATGTGTGTTGATTTCATAACGTTCATCTTGAGAAGCGTAAGCATTTAAGAAAAACGGAATATCATTTGAAGGTTTTAAAACTTCATAATTAATTTGGCCCGAAATACTTTCATAACCATTAATTACACTTCCTGCACCTTTGGTAATTTGGATACTTTCAACCCAAGTTCCAGGCACAAAAGACAATCCGTAAGCTTGAGAAGCACCACGAACCGAAGGAATATTTTCTTCCGCAATTAAAATATACGGACTCGTTAAACCTAACATTTTAATTTGACGATTTCCTGTTACGGCATCCGAAAAGTTTACATCAATAGATGGATTCGTACTAAAACTTTCAGACAAGTTACAACAAGCTGCTTTTAGCAACTCTTTTTGCCCCATTACTTGAATGTTTTGAACTTTATATAAAGAATGCTCGGTCCCTTTTTTGGTTTTAGAAACTACGACTTCTTTTAAGGTATTTACTTCTTTTAATACAACAGAAATCGTATTTGAAGTAATTTCTATTTTTTTAGTTTCAAATCCAATATAACTGATTACTAAAGAAGACGTTTCAGGAGATTTTTTTATGGTGAAATTTCCATTTTCATCTGTTGTGGTTCCAATAGCGGTATTGAACCAAAACACATTAGCTCCTAATAAAGGTTGATTATTTTCGTCTGTTACTATTCCTTTTATGGTTTCTTGTGAATAAATAAATTGAGAAACAAAGAATAGCAAAAACGCTATATTTTTAAACATAATAATATTATTTATTGTTATTAATTCTTTGATTTACAGAATAAAAAACAATAAACTTATGCGTAAAAAACCAATTGACAATAGAGTTTGTAGAGTGGCGGTGCATGAGAATCGCAATAAAAAGCCACTTCATTTGAAACGAAATTTTCTGATTCAAATGCAACGAAATTAGGCTTCCAATCAGCAACAAAAACCGTTGGTTCTAAATCTAATTGAAAGGTTTTAACCAATATATCATCGGTCTTTTTTTCAACTTTGATTAATTTGTTAGAACAACAAGAATCGTGTGAATCTGTTGTTGCGCAACATGATTTTACATCCTCAACACAAGGTTCGTCTTCTTGATATTGAAAAGAAACCGATGCAATTTCATCTTTACAATAATGCACAGCAAAACTCAACCCTAAATTGGCAAGCAATACTAAGGAAGCTAAAACGATACTTATGTGTTTTCTGAAATTCATCGGAACAAAAGTAGGAAATTGAATTTTAATTTGCGTTAATTTTATTCTAAATTTCAATGACTTGACCTAAAAATGGCACTTGAGTGTCAAAACCATATTGTTCTTGTACTTTTAAACGCAATTCATCGGCTGCTTCATTTTCGCCATGAACTAGGAATACTTTTTTAGGTTTTGTCTCCAATTCGGATAACCAATTGAGTAAATCTTTTTGGTCGCCATGTGCGGATAAACTTTCGATTAAAAGAATATTTGCTACAACGGGATAATAATTTCCATAGATTTTAATTTCTTGAGCTCCTTCTAATAAT
Source organism: Flavobacterium sp. (assembly GCF_023151265.1). Classification (GTDB taxonomy): domain Bacteria; phylum Bacteroidota; class Bacteroidia; order Flavobacteriales; family Flavobacteriaceae; genus Flavobacterium. The sequence continues at coordinate 5,050 of NZ_JAKLJH010000098.1, read as the reverse complement.
TTTCTACCACGGGTTCCTTCTGCTTGATAACCAACTAAAGTTACAGTGGTTTCTGGTTTATCGATTAATCGTTCTAGATATGAAAGCACTCTTCCGCCTGTAATCATACCACTTGCTGCGATGACTACTTTTGGTTTTTTATCATAAACGGCATTCATGCTGTCTTTGTAATCAGAAATTAAGGTGAAAACTTTGCACATTTCATCGCAATCTTCAATGGAAAGTTTATGCCAAGCATGATTATCTTGAAACACATCTAAAACACTAATTCCCATTGGTGTATCGATGATGTAAGGCATATTTGGAATACGTTCTTCTTTTTTTAATTGCCAAATTAAATACATCATAGTTTGCACACGTTCTACCGCAAAACTTGGAATTACAACGGTTCCGCCTTTGTTGAATGTATTGTTGATGATTGTTTCCAATTCAAATAAAGCATCGGTTTGTGGATGGAGGCGATTTCCGTATGTACTTTCCAAAAAAACATAATCTGCTTTCTTCGGTTTTTGAGGTGGAAACATTAGCACATCATCATCTTGACCAATATCACCTGAAAACACCAAAACTTTTCCATCAATCGTTAATTCAATCGAACAAGCGCCTAAAATATGACTTGCATAAAAGAATTTGAATGAAACATCATCATCCAATTTCACGTCCAAATCTTTATCCACCACTCGAAACTTCGGAATTACAGCATCTACTTCGGCTTCGGTGTATAAAGGTTCGGCTGGGTCGTGTTTTGAAAAGTGTTCTTCATTGGCTTTTTTAGCTTCTTCTTCCTGAATTTTAGCACTATCATATAAAATCAATCGTGAAATTTCTTTCGTTGGTCGGGTGCAGAAAATTTTTCCATTGAAACCTTCGTTTACCAATTTTGGCAACCAACCACAATGATCTAAATGTCCGTGAGTAAGAATTACAAAATCAATCGTTTCGGGCAAAATTGAAAGCGGTTCCCGATTTAATTCGCGCAATGATTTTATACCTTGAAACATGCCACAATCAATCAAAATTCGAAGATTATTGTGTTCTATTAACGTTTTTGAACCCGTTACAGTTCCAGCGCCGCCTAAAAAATGAATTTTCATGATTTTTGCTTTTAATTGGTTAATTGATTGGCTTCTTTCAGTACATTTTTAATTCTATTGTGGCTTAATTCTATAGTTTTTAAATAATCGGGATGTAATATTAAATCTTTGATGGTGATACAATCTAAAACTAATAATTGCTCTTTTTCTGCTTTGGTTAAAGTGGTTAAACAAGTTACAGGATAAACTCGAAAACGATCAACCAAGTCTTTAATTCCGTTTTTTTGAGGATAATCCCAACTCAACATATTCAAACCCGAACATTCTCCAAATTGAATTGCATCTGTGGTAAACTTATTATTAGTCACAATAATACATTTTGAAATATTTCGTTTTGCCGAAAACAAGTCGTATTTTCTATCTTTCACATCATTAAATCGAGACAAAATATACATCGGTACTTTTACATCACTTTTCGCATCTTGACCAGAGTGAAACTTACATTCAATCATGGAAACTACATCGTTTTTGAGAAGCAAAATATCAATCTCGTGTGAAATACATTTACCAGTAAGCGTAACACTTACTCTTGTTTTATAATTTTGTTCTTGCATTACTTTTGCCATGAACTTTTCAAAGAAAAATCCGGCTGGACCAAGACCTAACAAAGCGGTTCTCAGATTGTAGCGAGCAGCATGAACATTGGAAATGTTTTTCAGTAATTGATAAGCACGCTTGTAGATTTTTTTTGAAGAAATGCCTTCATACATTTCGCTTTCAATTTCTTTAACGATGGTTTCAGCCATAGCTTTGTCAGCTCCTGATTTTCGAAGTGAATTGATTAATTTTTGTTCGTCGTAATGAACTAGCTCACCGGAATATTTAGTAACTTTCATAATCAAAAGATTATTACATAAAGGTACGAAAATTTAGCGAGAAATTTGCTGATAATAAAAAGCCGGGATAAAAAGCACTAAAAAAAGTGGTTGAATTAAAAATCGTCGGATATAGAATAAAATCAAATAATCAGGTTCTTCGGAAAAATGAAGCAATCCAAAGAAAACTACAAACAAAACCACAAACAAGACAAGAAAAAGATAACCTGAAAAAATCATTAAATTCCTTTCATTAAAAAGCAATCGAATGATAATTAGTGAGAAAAATGTGTTTACCGCATATCGTAAAAGCAGGTTTCCGAATAGCAAATAACAATTCAAATCGGGTAATGGTTTATTTTGATAATCTGTCTTAAAAAAGGACAGAAAAGGATCGTAAAACAAATTATCTTCGAAGGCTCTGACTAAAATTAACCCTAACAAAGCCAATCCTATGAAGAAAAGTCTTTTCTTATTTTGTAGTAGTTCTTTTAACATAGCCCGAAAATTTGGTTACCCATAAAATCCACAAAATAAAAACGACTCCATAAATGAAAAGCGGAAAAATTGTTCCGTGCAAAAGCTCTTCGTATTTTGGATAATAATAAAGTGCAAAAGACAATAATGCAATTCTAATCACATTTAAAACATGAATCAAAACAACTCCAAAAACAATAAAAAGCAATGTTTTTTTCCACTGAGTTGAAAATGCGAATACAAAAGCAGCAAATAAAATCATTACGCTAACAGCATTACATCCTTCAATTACTCTTGCTACATATTTTTCTTTGAATAAAATTTTCAAAGATGGTTCTTCAGAATGTTTTATGGATTGAGCAGCATCGGTAAATAGTAACATAAATTGCTTTGTTTGATGTGCAACAACTTCCGTAAAGCAATCTACTTCATTTTTTTCTACATCATATTGCTCCAAATACATTTTGTATACAAATGCAAAAACCACATAAAAAAGTAAAAACTTAATTAAAAAGGTAAAAAAAGGTTTGTATTGACTTATCGTATTTTCCAAAATATAGATTTTTAACAAAAATATAGATTTTTTAATACGAAGGAATAAATACTTTTGCAAAAAAAATACAATTATGACATTTGAAGAATTAAAACCGATTGTTTCGAGCATTATTGAAAAAGAAAATGTTACTCGCGATGAAAAGCTTAAAGAAATTTGCCAATTACTAAGTGATAACATAAGTTATTATGATTGGGTAGGATTTTATTTTGCTAATCACGAAGCTAGAACTTTGCATTTAGGTCCGTATGTAGGAGCTGAAACTGACCATACCGTAATTCCGTTTGGAAAAGGTATTTGCGGACAAGTGGCCGAATCGAATGCTAATTTTGTAGTTCCAGATGTGAAAGCGCAAGACAATTACATTGCTTGTAGTTTTACAGTAAAATCTGAGATTGTAGTTCCATTATTCGTTAACGGAATTAATATTGGACAAATCGATATCGATTCTCACGTTATAGACCCTTTTACAGAAGCAGACGAACGCTTTTTAGAATTTGTAAATGAGCAAGTTTCAAAATTATTTTAAGTAACAAATAATCTTAAACTCTTTTTTATACATTTGTCGTGATTATAACCAACACGACTCTCTACATTTATGGAATTTAACGTCCCAAGTTTAGAACTTCCTTTCTTTGCTAATTTATTGCTATTATTAGTACTAGCAAGATTTTTTGGCGAAATCATGGAGCGTTTTAAACAACCTGCTATGATAGGTGAAATTTTAGCTGGTGTTCTTTTAGGACCAACGATTTTAAATTTCATTCATCGTACCGAAGAATTAAAAGTAATTTCTGAGTTAGGAGTTTTTTTATTGGTTATCATAGCAGGTCTAGAAATAAATTTAGATGAAATCGTGAAATCGATGAAGGGTCGAAATATTGTGATTTCACTTTTAGCTTTTTTTATCCCTATTGTTTCAGGTTTTTTCGTAGGAAGGTATTTTGAGTTGGATGTAATGACGACCATCTTCATTGGATTATGTGTCGCTATTACCGCTTTACCCGTGAGTATTCGAATTCTGATGGATTTAGGCAAACTAAATTCTTCTGTAGGGCAAAAAATAATATCAGTCGCCATCTTTGATGATGTTATTGCACTCACCATTTTAGGAATTTTATTAGACATTAAAGATGTTGAACAAACATTTGCAAACATTACTAATGCTACATTAATAACCCTTTTAAAACTAAGTTGCTTCTTAATTTTAGTAATTGCCACCTATCGCGTTATTAGAAACGTATCTAGAGAAGAAAATTTAATAGAAAACAAACTAAACAAAATACTTTCTGTACTAAAAGGAAAAGAATCGCTTTTTGCTGTTTTCTTTGTGTTCATTTTAATTTTTGCCACCATTACAGAGAGTATAGGATTGCATTTTATTATTGGTGCTTTTTTTGCTTCCATGCTAATTTCAAAAGAATTGGTTGGCGAAAAACATTTAAACACATTTCACAACACCACAAATAGTATGGCAATGGGATTCTTAGCCCCAATTTTCTTTGCAGGAATAGGATTGGAATTTCAGTTTTCGTCAATTCAAAATTATCCTTTATTATTTGCTATAATTGCCGTTTCTTTCTTATCGAAAATTATTGGTGGATATGCTGGAGGTCGTTTTGCACGATTAGATCATAAAATTTCACTTGCATTGGGTTTTGGATTAAACGCAAGAGGGATAATGGAATTAGTAATTGCTAACATTGCTTACAAAGCCGGAATTATCAATACCGAAATTTTCTCGATGTTAGTTATTATGGGACTTATTACCACATTAGCGACTCCTCTTTTACTAAAAAGAGCCTTTAAATCGATTGATAAAGTTGCTTAAGTTTTAAATTCGGGAAAATAATTCATAATTTATAATTCATAATTCACAATTATTTTTATCTTTGCACCCGAATTGCTACCATACAATTCATACATAAAAATCATTTAAAATAATATTGGCATGTACTTGACAAAAGAAACTAAAGCTGAAATCTTCGCTAAACACGGAGGAAAAGCTGAAAACACTGGATCTGCTGAAGGGCAAATCGCATTATTTACATTTAGAATTTCTCACTTAACTGAGCACTTGAAAAAAAATCGTCATGATTTTAACACTGAGC
>NZ_JAKLJH010000097.1 GCF_023151265.1 Flavobacterium sp. | reverse complement strand
ACAAAAACGATTGCTTCTGTAAAACGTTTTATGGGTAACAAGTATACTGAAAGTGCAAAAGAAGCTTCAACAGTAGCTTACAAAGTGGTTAAAGGTGACAACGATACACCTCGTGTTGATATCGATGGTCGTTTATATACACCACAAGAATTGTCTGCAATGACACTTCAAAAAATGAAAAAAACAGCTGAAGATTATTTAGGTCATTCAGTTTCTGAAGCAGTTATTACTGTTCCAGCTTACTTTAACGATGCACAACGTCAGGCTACGAAAGAAGCAGGTGAAATTGCAGGTTTAAAAGTAATGCGTATCATCAATGAGCCTACAGCAGCAGCTTTAGCTTATGGATTAGACAAACAAGGAAAAGACCAAAAAATCGCAGTTTACGATTTAGGTGGAGGTACTTTTGATATTTCTATCTTAGAATTAGGAGACGGAGTTTTCGAAGTATTATCTACAAACGGAGATACTCACTTAGGTGGAGATGATTTTGACCAAGTAATTATCGATTGGTTAGCTAACGATTTCAATGCTGCTGAAGGTGTTGATTTACGTAAAGATCCAATGGCATTACAACGTTTAAAAGAAGCAGCTGAAAAAGCAAAAATTGAATTATCAGCTTCTGCTCAAACAGAAATCAACTTGCCATACGTTACAGCTACGGCTTCTGGACCAAAACACTTAGTTCAAACGTTAACAAGAGCTAAATTTGAACAATTAGCTGAATCTTTAGTAAAACGTTCTATGGAACCAGTTGCTAAAGCTTTAAAAGATGCTGGTTTATCAGTTTCTGATATTGACGAAGTTATCTTAGTAGGAGGTTCAACTCGTATTCCTGTTATCCAAGAACAAGTTGAGAAATTCTTCAACAAAAAACCATCAAAAGGAGTTAATCCTGATGAAGTAGTAGCAATTGGAGCTGCAATTCAAGGTGGAGTTTTAACTGGTGAAGTAAAAGACGTATTATTATTAGACGTTACACCACTTTCATTAGGTATTGAAACTATGGGAAGTGTAATGACAAAATTAATAGAGTCTAACACAACTATCCCAACAAGAAAATCGCAAGTTTTCTCAACAGCAGCAGATAACCAACCATCGGTAGAAATCCACGTTTTACAAGGAGAAAGACCAATGGCAAATGATAACAAAACAATTGGTCGTTTCCATTTAGATGGTATTCCACCAGCACCAAGAGGAGTTCCTCAAATTGAAGTAACTTTCGATATTGATGCGAATGGTATCATCAAAGTATCAGCTACAGATAAAGGAACAGGAAAATCACATGATATTCGTATCGAAGCTTCTTCAGGTTTAACTCCAGAAGAAATCGAAAGAATGAAAAAAGATGCTGAAATGAATGCTGAAGCAGACAAATTAGCTAAAGAAAGAGTAGAAAAAATTAATGAAGCTGATTCTATGATTTTCCAAACAGAAAGTCAATTAAAAGAAATTGGTGATAAATTAACTGCTGAGCACAAAACAGCTATCGAATATGCTCTAACTGAATTAAAAATGGCTCACGAAAATCAAGATTTAGAAGCTATTCAAAAAGGTTTAGACAACGTAAATGCAGCTTGGAAAACAGCTACAGAAGAAATGTACAAATCACAAGAGCAAGGAGCTTCTCAAGCTGAGCCACAAGCGGCTGCTTCAGGAGACCAAACTCAAGATGTAGATTTCGAAGAAGTGAAATAATTTTCAAATCGAAAATAAATTTAAAACCGAATCAGCAATGATTCGGTTTTTTTTTGTTCTTTTGTAAGAAATTAATCTAAAATAAATGAATAAAATTTTTACTCTTCTGTTTTTGTTTATTATAACATTTACTTTTTCTCAGTCACCTACATGTAGTGATCCAACATTATTATGTGGTGATTCATTTCTTTTTCAAACCATGACAAATCAATCTTCAATTGGGCAAGTAGGTTGTTTAAACAATGCCAATAACCCAAGCTGGTTTTATTTTAAAGTAGGTAATGGAGGAAACCTAGTCTTTGATATAAGACAAGGTAATAATTATCCAGATTTTAATAATTTGGATGTAGATTATATTTGCTGGGGGCCTTTTACATCAGTTCCTAATTGTGATACAGATTTGTATAGCTACAATGGTAATACATCAATTTCAAATAATATTGTTAGTTGTAGTTATAGTCCATCATCAACTGAAATTTTAGATATTCCGAATGCAATTGCAAATTCTTACTATATTCTTCTTGTAACTAATTATAGTAATAACCTAGGTTCATTAAAAATTGAACAAACAAATGCAAATGATGTTAGTGCAGGAAATCTAAATTGTACTATAATATGTAATGTTAGTTTAGGTCCTGATAGAGTTATTTGTAATAGTTCAATGAATAATATTAATTTAACGGCAAACTTTGATCCAACTTCTGAAGTTACTCCAAATAATGTAGAATATGAATGGTATTTTAATGGTGTTTTGCAATCAGAATTAACAACACAAACGGTATCTGTAAACCAATCAGGTATTTGGAAAGTTATTGTAAATGGATATTGTTTTTCCATAGTAGAGGATGAGGTATCTATAATTATTGATTCAAATGAAATTAATACAAACCCAATAATTCTAAATGGTCAACCTGGAGAATGTTCTCCAGTATTTGATTTAACACAGAGTGAAAGTGTTTTTCTTAACGGAATCAATCAAAGTGATTTTGACTTTATGTACTTTGATGAAAATTTTGATTTAATTTCTAATCCCGAATCATTTAGCATTAGTGAAAACACCTTTGTTTTTGTTTATTTTACTAATATTAATTCTGGATGTTCTTATGACTTTTTTCTATTTTTAGATATTGATTGTCCTCCTACAGAGATTACTATTGTTTCACAACCAAATAATCAATCTTTCAATGTTGGAGAAAGTAGAACTTTTACGACCAGTAGTTTAAACGTTAGTAGTTATTTATGGCAAAGAAGCACTGATGGTGGTTCAAGTTGGATAAATTTGGATAATGGAGGAGTGTCACCTTTAATTAGTGGTGTAAATTCAAACACATTAATATTGGATAATTTACCTTCAACTTATGATGGAAGTTTATTTAGAGTTCAAATGACAAGTGCTACTGATTTAAAATATTCAGAGAGTGCTTTATTATCGATTGCTTTAGCTAATTCTAATTTTGAAACATTTGATTATATTATTTATCCTAATCCAACTGTTGATCAATTTACAATTCAATTAGAAGAAAATTTATTATTAAAAAATCCTAAGTATTCTATTTTAGATTTAAATGGAAGAAAAATTTTGGAGTGTAACATTGTCGAAAATGTTTCTATTATTTCTGTTGAAACCCTACAATCTGGAATCTATTTAATAGAAATATCAACAAATGATTCTAAAAATATTAAGAAAATAATTAAAAATTAAATTATTATAAACCGAATCAATAAGATTCGGTTTTTTTTTTGTTCTTTTGTAAGAAATAGTTACAAATATGAAAAAACTTTACACATTTACGTTTTTATTTATTTCAGGATTAATTAGTTCGCAAATTACCAGTTGTTTTAATGCAACTCCTGTATGTGCAAATGGGAGTTTAATTTCTAATACTACTGGAATTGCCGAAGAAGGTAGTTTATTATGTTTAGGTGCTACACCTAATCCTAAATGGTATATTTTTAAATCAGGATTAAGCGGGGCTATTGACTTACAACTTAGTCAAGGGGATAACTCACCATCTTATAACAATCAAGATGTTGATTTTATTATGTGGGGGCCTTTTGATCATTTACCAGATTGTACATCAGAACTTTCTTTTATAAATGGTTCACTACCAAGTAATAATGTTTTAGATTGTAGTTATTCACCTTCTTCAACTGAATACGTTAACGTTGCAAATGCTCCTAGTGGTAAGTTTTATGTAATTATGTCTACAAATTTTTCTAATCTATCTGGGAGTATTTTAGTGCAACAAACCAATCAAGGTCAAGTAGGAGCGGGGTCATTGATTTGTGATTATGTTATTATAGACGATCAGCCATCAGACAGAACTTTTAATGTAAATGGAGCTACTTCTTTTTCTGTAACTACATTAAATGCAAGCTCGTATAGATGGGAGATGAGTATTGATGGTACAAATTGGACACCACTTAATGATGGTGGAACAATGCCTGGAATTTCAGGAGCTTTTACAAATACATTAAATCTTACTAATGTTCCATCAACTTACGATGGCTATTATTTTAGAGTATCAGCATCAAACGCTGGGGATTCTGTATATTCAAAAATATCTCAACTAAATTCTACTTTGTCTCAATCAAATTTTGATAATGAATTATTTTCTGTTTATTATGATATATATTCTGATGCAATTGTTATTCAAAATAATGATGAAACACACGCTAAATTTTCTTATAAATTGTATGATTTAAACGGAAGAGTAGTTGCTACTGGAGAAATAGATTCTCAAATTAAAAATCTTTCTACTTCAAATTATCAATCTGGTGTATATTTATTAGAAGTATTTAATAAAGGTAAAAGATTAATAAAAAAGATAATTAAAAATTAAATCTAAAACCGAATCAGCAATGATTCGGTTTTTTTATTTCATAAAATTCAATCATATCTATTTTTTTGTATATTAGGAACTTAATTTAACAACCTACTATTATGAAAAAACTATTTTTACTTCTTATTTTATCAGTATCAACAATCGGATTTGCTCAAAAAGGAAAAACAAAAGCAAAACCAGCAGCTACAAAAAATGTTGTTTTAACAAAAGTAGATAACATTTCTGCTGAGGTTATTTCTGAAAAATCAGGAAAACGCGTTGTTCTTTTTGTGAAAAATGAAGATAAAGTAGATACATTGGAAGTAAAAAAACTAGAAAAAACTGATTTTAAACCAACTGGTTTTGTTGTAAAAAGTTTTTCAACGCAAGGAAAAAAGTTTTATCATGTAAATTGGAAAGAAGAAATTAAAATTGATACCAAATTAAAAAAGGAAAATGGAGTAGTTACCGAAGATCAACTTTGGGATACTGAGACTAAAACACTTTTGTTAGGAAATACTCAAAAGTCGAGTCATATTAAGGAAACTATTTTTTTAGATGCCAATAAAACCGCTTCACATGATGTTGAAAAAAATAGAAATGAAGGTTTTGAATTTATGTTGAACGCTGATGGTAGTTTTAACTTAAAAACAAAAACTCAAAATAGTACTTATGTTTACAATGTAGCAACAAGTAAGTATGAGATGAAAGGTGCTCCAAAGACTTCAGGAACTAAAAAGAAAAAATAATCAATTTAAAATATAAAAAAAGGGATGACAATTAAGTCATCCCTTTTTGTTTAAATTTATTAGTTTATTTAGGTTTCATTGCATTTTCAATTCTTGCAACTAAATCGTTTAGGTGAAATTTAGTTAAACGATCTGCAGAACCAGCCGCAGCTGATTTTAACTGATTTTTCAATTCATTTAATTGTCCACGAGCAATTGATGGAATATCGGTATCGGCTAAAACAATTCTTCTACCACTAAAGAAAGTAACATTTGTTTTTTCTGTTGACATGGTTTCAATCAATTTAGAAACAAATAGTTTTTGTAAATTTCTTCTATAAATATCAATAGGTGCGTTAGCTCTTATTTCAGAGAAAATACCTTTTCTTAAATCGCTCATTAATTCATCAACAGAATAATTTGCTTTGTTTTGAGATGAAGTTTCTAATAAACGAACTAAACGATCTCCAGCTAATAAACTAGAAAGTGTTCCATCTTGAATTGATTTGATAGCTTCAACTCCGTTTTCTGGTTTAATTTTAGATAATACGTTTTGGTCTAATAACCATTTTGGAGTTTTGAATAATTGCTCATTTAAGAAAGCAACAGCTTCATTTTGAATAGATGAAGGAACCACTTCGTATTTATTTCCTTCCATGTCATACGTTTTTGGAGTTTCGTAAATACCACCAACATTTTTGGTAACGTGACCCATATAACGTCTGTACTGGCCTGTTAAAGAGTTGTATAAACCGTTTAATTCATCATAATCTTCACCGTTTTCTTTACTCCATTCAATTAAGTTAGGTAAGATTCTTTTTAAATTTTTAATTCCATAATCAGAAGCTTTCATAGCGTTATCTCCTAAATCTTCTGTTTGATATCGTGGGTCATACGGATTTGTTTCGGTACCAAACCATAAACGACGATTTTTGTATGCCTCTTTTGTCATTTCGTTTAATAATACTTTTTCAGCATCTTCGTCTTTGGCATCTTTAAAGTATGAATAACCCCACTTAATTGCCCATTTATCATAATCACCAATTCTTGGGAATAAATCAGTTACACCGTCTTCTGGTTGTGCTACATAATTAAAACGAGCATAATCCATAATTGATGAAGTATGACCATTTTGTTTTTGAAATTCCTTATCACGAAGTTTTTCTACTGGAGTTGCAAAACTAGCTCCCATGTTGTGGCGAAGACCAAGAGTATGTCCAACTTCATGAGCCGCTACAAAGCGAATCAATTCTCCCATTAATTTATCGTCAAACTTTTTATTTCTAGCTTGTGGATCAACTGCAGATGTTTGAATTAAATACCAATCGCGTAATAAACTCATAATGTTATGGTACCATCCAATGTGACTTTCCATGATTTCTCCAGTTCTTGGATCATGAACATTTGGGCCATAAGCATTTTGAATTTCAGCTGCAAAATATCTCAATACTGAAAAACGAGCATCTTCTAAACTCATTGTTGGATCATTTTCTGGCCAATATTCGCCTCGAATTGCATTTTTCCAACCAGCAAATTCAAAAGCCTCTTGCCAATCATCGATTCCTTGTTTGATGAATGGTTTCCATTTGTCTGGAGTTGCTGGGTCTAAATAGTAAACGATTGGTTTTTTTGGTTCAATTAGTTCACCTCTTTTTTGTTTTTCAGCATCTTCAGCATTTTTTGGTTCTAAACGCCATCTCACAGCAAAAATATCAGTATCGGCTTTTTGAGAATCTTCCTCAAAAACATCGTATCCGTTAGCAAAGTATCCAACTCTTTTGTCAAAAGCACGTTTACGCATTGGATTTTCAGGAAGTAAAATAAAAGAAGTGTTTAATTCCATTGTAACCACACCTGCATCTAATCCCGCAGGTAAATCTACCCCAATTTTAGGTGTTGGATTTCTTGATAATTGTGGTGCAACGGTAGTAAATGTTTTTGTAGTTCTAATTTCAGTATTGATTGGAAAACTCTTTACAAACTGAATAAATGATTTGTCTTTTTGAAAAGCTTGAATGCTTAACATTTGTTTGTTAATTGAATTCAGTGAGAAAGTTTGCATGTCAGATTCGAAAGCAGCAGTCATATCAATAACGCTAGCAATATTTTCTTTCCCCGATTTATCTTTTTTGTAAGCTAAAATGTCATAAATTCCAATAATTGGATCTGCACTTGAATTTTTAACCGATTTTGTAATTGGTTTGTCTTCATCTGGTGTCATAATTACATAAGTAATCGAACGAAGAAGTATAGTGTTGTTTTGTCCTTTTTCAAAACGAACGACTTGACGATTTACTTCTTCACCACCAAATATTCCACCTCCAGCAGGAGTTTTAGAATATCTTGTAATAGTCATAATTTCTTTCCCAATTAAGGAATCTGAAATTTCAAAAAGGTATTTTTCTCCTACTTTGTGAACATCAATAAGTCCATCTTGAGTTACAGCAGTTGAATCAATTACCTTTTTATAAGGTTTTGGTTCTTTTTTAGCATCTGGTTTTTTAGCATCCGATGCAACGGTTTCCATTTTGGCTTTATTTGTTGTCTTCTTCTTGCTCTTTGTTGCACTGCAAGAAAATAGAAATAATACCAAAATACTACTTAGAAGTGTAAGTTTGTTTTTCATTATTAAGTTAGTTTGTTCAAATTTATTTTAAATCAGTGTTTTCTCTTATTAAATTAAGTTTTTATTAAGAATTTTAACAATTGTTATCACATTTTTAGTCCAAAACAGTAAAATAATAATTTTTATATGCGTGCATAATATTTTTATTTTTCTTACATTTGAAAATAAATTCAAATAAAAATGGAAAAACAATCGTTGACTTCGCTTTTACAAATTACACATCCAGTAATTATGGCTCCTATGTTTTTGGTATCGAATACTAAAATGGTTATTGAAGGAATGAAAAGTGGTGTTGCAGGTTGTATTCCGGCTTTGAATTATAGAACTTTAGAAGAATTAAAATCTGCTATTCACGAATTGAAATCTGCTAAAGTTCCTGGCGGAAGTTTTGGATTTAATTTAATCGTAAACAAATCTAACGTAAAATACAAAGAACAATTACGTATTTTGTGTGAAGAAAAAGTGGATTTCATTCTGACTTCGTTAGGTTCACCAGAAGAAACTATTAATGAAGCACATAAAGTAGGAATCAAAGTCTTTTGTGATGTTACCGATTTATCTTTCGCTAAAAAAGTAGAAAGTTTAGGAGCCGATGCTTTAGTAGCAGTAAACAATCAAGCTGGTGGGCATAGAGGAAATATTAGTCCAGAGGAATTAATAAAATCTTTAAACGAAAATACTTCTTTACCTGTAATCTCTGCAGGTGGAGTAGGAAGTAAGGCTGATTTAGATAAAATGCTAAGCTATGGAGCCGTTGGTGTTTCCGTAGGAAGTCCGTTTATTGCTTCCATTGAATCGGGTGTTTCTCAAGAATACAAGCAAGCGTGTGTGGATTATGGTGCGAAAGATATTGTAATGACCGAACGTATTTCTGGAACTCCATGTACGGTTATCAATACACCATATGTTCAAAAAGTAGGAACCAAACAAACTTGGTTGGAAACTTTATTAAATAAAAATAAAAGCCTAAAAAAATGGGTCAAAATGATTCGTTTTTACATTGGAATGAAAGCTACTGAAAAAGCAGCTACACAAGTAACATATAAAACTGTTTGGGTAGCGGGACCAAGTATTGAAGATACGAAAGCTATTTTGCCTGTTTCGGAAATTGTAGCGAAATTGGTTAAGTAGTTAATTTATAATTACATTTGCAAAAATAATTCCATTGAAAAGAGTCGCTCATTATATTGTTACAACTTTAACCGTTTTTATATTCGGTTATTTGTTGTTGCGTAGTAATGATACTTTGCCTATTTCTCAACCTTTAAAAAAAGAATCTACAAAAGAAATTTCCTCTCATTTTAGTCAAGGAAAAATTGATTTTAATCAAGAAGGAATTCAAAAAGAATCCGTTTCATTAAAAACGAATCAAAATTTTTCAGGTTCAAATGAAATTGTTAGAAAGCAAATTCCTTCATTTTTATTACCAACTTCTTTAGTTCAATTGGAATTATTCAATAAAAATAGTTTTGAAGTCTTATTCGTTAAAAAGAACTTTTTAAATCTGTTTTTAAACACCTCTAGAATCATTTTTCCGTTTCATTATTTCTGGTAAAATTTATTTTAAGTTTTGTTAATCCCTTGTAAATAGTATACTTGGGGAAGTCTTATTATACACTTAATTTAAAATAAATTCAAAATGGATATTACCAACACTATTATAGGAATCGTATTTTTTTCATTAATCATTATTCCTATTTTCATCATCAATAATAACGTTAGAAAAAGAAAAAATCAATTATTAAACACGTTAAACGAATTATCGTCCGATAAAAACATCAAGTTCTCAGATACCGATTTTTGGGCAAACAATTCAGGAATTGGATTAAAAGGCGATATGATAGCTTTCTTTAGAAAAGGAGAAGAAGCTCAAATTAATGAAGTTGTTAATTTGAAAGAAGTTAAAAAATGTACCTTAGTTCAATTCGACAAACATGGAAATGTACCAAAAAACAATCCTGAAATTAATAAATTAGCTTTGCATTTAACATTAAACAATCATAAAGAAGTTAATTTGGTTTTCTTTCACGCTGATGCGAAAAATTTCATAATCGGAGAAGAATTTAGAATTGCTAAAAAATGGTTAGATATTATTACGAGTAAAATCTAAAAGTAAAAAAGCCTCAGAAATGAGGCTTTTTTTATGAATTTCGAATAAAGTTACTCAACTACAATCTCAAAAGTTTTATCCCAATTTTTACCTGTAACAAAATACGTTTTAGTAGCTGGGTTAAATGCAATTCCATTAAACGCATCTAATTCTTGGTGCTGGGTTACTTTGCTTCTTAAATCATTACAATTGATTACGTTTTCAACAGCGCCAGTTTTTGGATTAATTACTGCTATAGCATCTTTTTGATAAATGTTTGCCCAAATTTTTCCATTAATCCACTCCATTTCGTTAACTGCTTCAATCTTTGCGCCATTCGTGTAAACATTAATGAAAT
>NZ_JAKLJH010000096.1 GCF_023151265.1 Flavobacterium sp. | reverse complement strand
AACGGTTATTAGTATTGAAAACAGCTCTCGTAATAGCATTGAACACACGTTAGAAAGCGTTTTAGATTTCATCAATAATCGTCATAAAGATTTGCCTTCTAAATACAAGGTTTTTAAAGAATTATTTGTGGTTTGCTGGGCTGGAAACAAGAAAAAAGTTAGGGATAAAGAGTATTATTCGAGAGTGGATATTGAGTTAGTCAACGAACAAGTAAAGCTGTTTTATTCGGCTTTAGATGAAGTTAGTATTGACTATGATGAAAGTAGTTTTTCAATTACTGAATACATTTCTTTAGGATTGAATGATAAAACGAGTTATTATCCGTTTGAAAAAGTAACCTTGACTTTTTTTGATAATGGTTATTACAAAATGAATTCGGAAATATTGTTTGAACCACCGCAATACAACCGAAAAATGTTGTATCATATTTACAATTCCAATTTGGTACTATTAGGAAAACTTCAAAAAGGATTGCTATTAAACGATTCTGAAAAGCGAGATTTGGAGAATTTACCTCACATTATGATGATTTGCTATTTGAATGGTTTTGATGAAGCAAAGCAAAAATTAATTGATTCAAAACCATACTTAAAATTACTTGAAAACCCTTTAATTTACGTGTCTTTTAAAGAAGTAATGCGAATTTTAAGAAAAATGAAATACGACTAGTACAATTTTTTATTTTTTATAAAAAGTATTAATGCTAAGTAAGACACAAAAAGAAAAACTCCCAAAATGTAAATTAATTCAAATTGTGCATGATATCCGATACATTTAGATAAAAATGTACTACTTTCAAAGAATAATGTGTTGTATGTTAAATCGGCTACAGTGTAAAGCCAAACCAAACTCAGAAACAACAAAAACAGCAAGATTTTAGTATATAGTTTCATCCTTTTTTACTATTTAAATTACAATGTAAAGGTAAGGACGCTTTTTGGTTGGGTTGCTGTAGTTTTTCTGCACATTTTGTTAAAATTTTATATCAAGCCTCTTTTTTTTGCTTCTTTAATAATGTCTTCGTCAGAACCCTTTTCTATGTTAAAAAACTCTTTTATATGAGCTTTTCTTTTATCTATTGCACTTAACGTAATATTGATGTGTTCTGGCATATTTTTGGTTTTTATGCCTTGTGCTAAAAGAGTTATAATTTGTTGATAATATTCATCTAACAAAAATTCATTTGCCATTAACTCATTAATATTTTGCTGCACCGTACGACTTTTATACTTATCGCCCTTCATAATTTGATTGAAAGCAGTTAAAAGTTCTTGAGACGAAAAATCACTTTTAACTAAGAAACCTTCGGGTTCAATTTCTCTATGAATTTTGTATAATAAAAAGGCTTCAATGTGCGATGTTAGAATTATAATTTTCGTATTAGGCATATAATTTCTAACTAATCTTGCTAAATCATGTCCAGAATAAACTTTTTGTTCAGGAAAAGCGGGTAAACTCAAATCGATAAACGCCGCATCGTAAGCGGATGCATTTTGATTCTCAGCAATTAAATAATAAGCACTTTCGCAATTATAAGCTGGTGTAACTTCAATTTCACAATCCAAATCGTTAAAAGAAAGAATACTTTTATAGCCTTCTATCATGGAAGGATGATCGTCAATCATTAAAATACTTAGCTTTTTATTTTCCAAAATCTTACTTTTTATAATTTAACTTTTAAAGACACTTTAGTTCCTTTATTAATTTCAGATGAAATTTTTAATCGTCCGTTTATAGATTCTGTTCTACTTTCTATATTTTTTAGTCCAATTCCAGATTTGGTTTTTGAAACTTTAAAACCAACTCCATCGTCCTTTATTGACAAATATAAAAAACCTTCATCAATATATAAACTTAACGAAATTAAAGTAGCATTTGCGTGCTTATTAATATTGTTTAATGTTTCTTGAATAATTCTATAAACATTCATTTTTATTAAGGCCGAAATTGTTTCAATTGTTTCATCTGGCGCAATTGAACATTCGCATTTTGTTTTATAGGTTTCTTTTTGATTCTGAATCAATTGCTCTAAAATGCTTCTGTAATTTCCTTTATTAAGGAACGACTCAAAATGTAGTTCATGGGCAACTGTTCGTATTTCGTTTTCCACATTCTGAATTTTGTCGATATATTCGATACTTCGTTTTATAACAGTTTCATCTGGTTTTTGAGTTAATGCAAATAAATTAAATCGAATTCCTGCCAATTTATTCAAAATATTATCGTGAAGATCTTGTGAAATTCTCAATTTTTCTTTCTTTTTGGCTTCCTCTAACTCGTCTTGTTTATCAAGCATTAATTTATAAATCTCTTCATTGGCTTTTTGTTGCTCTTGATTAAAAAGCAATTCTTTGTGTTTACTTCGCTGATAAAGGATAATATAGAACAGTATACCAAAAGAAATTATAAGTAATGATGAAATTAAAATAATTCGAAACCTATTAGAAATGGCTTCTTTTTCTACAATGATTTCGTCAGTTTCAAATTCAATTCGGGCTAATTTATTACGGCTTAATCTTTCTTGACGTTGTAAGCTGTCGCTAAGTTTTATGTATTCTTTAGCGTATTTTAGTCCTTCTTTAGGTTTTAATTGCGTGTAAAAATCAAGTGTTTGTAACACTTCTTTGTTATACTTTGACTCTTTTGCTAATTGATTAGCTTCTTCGTTATATTGAAGCGCTTTAACAGTATCTTTTTTAGATAAGAAATATTCAACAAGGTGAATCCTGATGTTTATTTTACTATAGATATCATTGATTTTATCACCAATTTCTAATGCTGTTTTAAAACCACTAAGCCCTTCATTTTTATTAATTTTGAAACGAGAATAGGAGTAATTATCAACTAAAGAAATATATAAAACAGGTTGTATTTCTATAAGATTCTTTATTTTCAATCCCTCAGCAAAAATTTCACCCGCTTCTTTAAATTTTCCTAAATTTAAATATACAAAACCGATATTATTTATTGCTTGAGCTTGTAAAATAGGCTTATAATTTTCATTTTTTATATTCTTAATTTGAGATAGTGATTTTTGATGATATTCTAATGCTTTTTCATAATTTCCAAGACCAGACAATGATCTTCCAAGATGAGCCAAACATTCATAAATTAATTCTTGATCTTTAATTTCTTTAGCTATAGATAACACCTTAACTGTTTCTGACTCACTTCCTAAAAAATCTTTTTCATAAGATAAAATGTACGCCTTGCGTAATTTTGTATTTACTAAGTTAAGCTTATCGTTTAATTTTTCGTATTTCTTTTCAGCTTCTAAATAATATTGATATGCACTATCATTTTGTGAAGTTGAAAAATAATAATCTCCTAAATAATATTCTGCCCTAGCAATATTTAATGAATCATTATTAGGTATAGAAATTTGTAATATTTTATTGGTTATATCTTTATACTTCTCATACTCTAAAACTCCAAAATAGCGATTAGCAATTTTAAAATAATTCTTTATTTTAATTGAATCATTTTCATTTGAATTTTCTATTAAGGTTTCTATTGAATCAATAAATTTCAAACGAGTAGCTTTGTCAAAGTTTACATTTGAACTATTTTCAAAGTATTTGTCTAATTTTTTTTGATTAATAGGTTTATCATCGCTTGGATTACATCCAACGATAAAAAATAACCCTAATAGAAATGCTATTTGTCGCAATAAATGTTTTTTACTTTTAACAAAAATAATGTTTAAAAACAATATTTAATCTCTTTTTAAAATAATTATTGGAGTTCTATGATCTATTCTGTTTTCAACATTAATTGTTTCTTTCTTTTCAATTTTGTAAGTCATTACTTTCTCTATTGAATCTTTTTCTCTGTTACTTGGCATATTAGACAAAAACAAAGAACTTACTATTAACAATACAACTGTTTTCATTTTTATTAATTTTTAAGTTTATTAATCTTTTTTTATAATAATTACTACTGGGTCTCCGTCAACAGCTTCCCTAGTAGTTAGCAATGTATCAACTACTGCAATGGTATCTTCATCCTTAGCCGCTTCATCTCCTTCTCTAAATTGGGCGTTATGAATATTTTCTGTTACTTTTACACTTTCTTCAAGTGCAGCATCGTACTCGTCTGTTGTACATGAAAAAAGAGTAATCCCTACTAATGCTAAAGCGAATAATTTAACTAAATTTTTCATAATGTTTTGATTTTTAAAGGGTTTGTTTATTTGTTTAAAATGGGTTTATTAACTTCTAATACAAAATTAGAGACTCCATTAAGATTAATTGCTGTAGTTTTTCTGCATATTTTTCTAAAATTTGAGTCAAATTATGTTTAATTATGAGAAAATTCGTACTTGGAGATGTTCATGGTGGATTAAAAGCAATTCACCAAGTTTTAGAAAAAGCTAACGTTTCCCAAAAAGACATTTTAATTTTTTTAGGTGACTTTGTAGATGGCTGGAGCGAATCGCCTGCGGTTTTAGATTTTTTAATAGAATTACAAAAAAAACAACCTTGTGTTTTTATTCGTGGCAATCACGACGAACTCTTATTAGACTGGTTATTAGGTAATAACGAAAATATTGATGAAAAATTGTGGTTTCAACACGGTGGTGAAGCAACTGTAAAATCATATCAAAACATTAACTCGGTAACCAAAGAAAAACACATAGATTTCTTAAAATCGTTACAAGATTATTATTTAGATGATGAAAACCGATTGTTTATTCATGCCGGTTTTACCAATATGAAAGGAGTAGAACACGAATATTTTAAACCTCTTTTTTATTGGGACAGAACGCTTTGGGAAACTGCTTTAGCACTTGATAATAATCTTTCAAAAGAAGCCATCACCTATCCTAATCGACTCAATATCTACAAAGAAATTTACATTGGGCATACACCCGTCACAAAAATAAACGAAACAATTCCCGTTAACAAAGCTTGTGTTTGGAATGTTGATACCGGAGCTGCTTTCAAAGGTAAATTAACTATTATGGATGTTAATACAAAAGAATTTTGGCAAAGTGATTCATTACCAGAGTTATATCCTAACGAAAAAGGGAGAAATTAATTTATTGCTATATTTGTACTCAATTTAAATTTTAATACGATGAAAAAAATTTTAGCAGTAATTTGTTTATTAGCCGCAGTTCAAATCTCAAATGCGCAAGTTTTTAAAGGAAAAGGAGATACAAAATTTCAAGTAGGTGCCAACATTCAGGAAAAAGGAACAGGTGTAATTGCTACGTATGATAGAGGAATCGGAACAAATATGTCGTTTGGTTTTACCTCTTTATACTTATTAGGAATTGAAGAAGTAGCAGGCGAAAAACCAAATTTTGATGATCGTTTTGATTTAAGAGCTCGTTTTAGTGCGAATATTGCCGATATTTTTGGAATTGAGAAAAAAGTTGACATCTATCCTGGATTAAATATTGGAATTAAAAATTTTGGTGCACATTTAGGCGCTCGTTATTTTATTACCGATGGTTTCGGAGTGTACTCTGAAATTCAGTTTCCAATAGCACATTACGATAATGATCCGAGAGGATTTGAAAAATATAACAATCAGTTTAACTTATCTATTGGCGCAAGTTTTAATCTGTAAACTAATATTTGAATTTATTTTAAAGCAACTTAGTAAAAAAGTTGCTTTTTTTTATGCTGTTTTGTTACAATTTATACCTTTGCTTCAAATTATTTATTTACGTAAAATCCATTCAAAATGAGTGTAATAGAAAAAAAACTGAAAGACCGCAGTGGTTCAGTTTGCGAAATTAGTGGTGCCGAACATGATTTAGTTGTGTACACGTTACCACCTCACACTGCAGAAAGCTTAGAACATTCGGTTTTAGTTGCGAAACATTTAAAAGACCAAATTGAAAATCCAGAAACCATGAATGAAAACGATTGGAGAGGATTATCAGAAAGTATGTGGAACGAACATTTGCCAGTTCAAATTTTATCTTGGAGAATGTTAGCGCGTTTGAAAAACAACGATTTGCTTGACATGATGTACCTGGATGAAGAAGCCTTAGAATGGGCAAAAGCAACAGGCGAAGGCGCAGAAGAAGACGAAAACAAAATTATACATAAAGACAGCAACGGCGTTATTTTACAAGATGGCGACTCGGTAGTGTTGGTTAAAGATTTAGATGTAAAAGGCGCTACTTTTACTGCAAAACGTGGAGCTGCTGTACACAACATTAAATTGGTTTGGGACGATGCGAACCTTATTGAAGGTAGAGTGGAAAACCAAAGTATTTATATTTTAACACAATACGTGAAGAAAACGAAGTAATTCTTTTTTCTTTTTTGTCAAGCTGAACTCGTTTCAGCTTCTCACTTATAGATTCTGAAACGAGTTCAGAATGACAAAGCTATAAACATAGAAAACCCTGCAAATTTGATTTGTGGGGTTTTTGGTTTTATTCTTCAAATAAATTATCAAATTTAACGATCTTGATTTTTTCATTTTTCTTCTTGTCAACAATTGAATAGAAAATATACTTGTCATTTAAGTATTTGAGCGTTACAGTTGTATTTGGATATTTAGTTTTAATATCATACTCTATTTTTTTAATATTTATCAAATTATTTGGTAGAAGCATATATCTGTTAAATTCGGAATAATATTTAAAAAAAGTAATAGAGGTTGATGTAGTAATTAAGCTAATAAAAAATATCTTTAAATATACTTTAAAATGAGAATCTAAAAATTTTTGAAGATTTATAATAGAATTAAAAATTAGAACTATAATTCCTGAAATTAATACAAAATTAATTGTTGCTAGTGTAATTTGAATTAATGGATTATTAATTTTTTTTATTAAATAATCTGTAATTGGTATCGCCCAAACGAACAAACAAAACATAGATAAAATTAAATAAACAAATCCTAATATTAAATTTGGTTTTTTTATATCTGTAATTTCATCTTTTGATTTGTTATTTTCTTCTTCATCAGACTCTTTATTTGTATTTTTAAATATAGTTGGGTATAAATACGAAACAGAAATTGAAATAAATCCCAAAATAATTAACATTAATATTCCATCAGCAACTAATTGTGAAACTGAAAAAAATCTAATATATGACAAAGACATTTTGCTTAATTCAATCAATTGCCAGATTGCTCCTAATAAAGGTGGAATTGAAATAATTAAACTAAAATATTTAAGTGTAAAATCTAAATGTTTTCTCATTTTAATTTGTGTGAATAACAAATATAAATATTTGTTATTTATTGCTAACCTATTTTCTAGAAGATTTACAAACTATGTTTATGAAAGTTTTTATTACGATAGCGAGGAATTACATTCCTAACCACAGAAAACAAAAAACCCTGCAATTGCAGGGTTTTTCTATATCTAAAAAGTAACTAATTACTTTTCATTAATCACTTAATTAAAAATCAAACTTAATACCTTGCGCTAATGGTAACGCTGTTCCGTAGTTAATGGTGTTAGTTTGTCTTCTCATGTACGCTTTCCATGCATCAGAACCTGATTCACGACCACCACCTGTTTCTTTTTCACCACCAAAAGCACCTCCAATTTCAGCACCAGAAGTTCCAATGTTTACGTTAGCAATACCACAATCAGAACCTGCAGCAGAAAGGAATAATTCCATTTCTCTCATGTTGTTAGTAAAAATAGAAGAAGATAATCCTTGAGGAACTGCATTTTGCATTTCGATAGCTTCTTCAATTGTGCTGTATTTCATTACATATAATACTGGAGCAAATGTTTCGTGTTGTACGATTTCGAACTCGTTTTTCGCTTCAATGATACATGGTTTTACATAACATCCACTTTCGTATCCTTCTCCTTCTAAAACACCACCTTCTACAATTACTCTTCCGCCTTCTGCTTTTGCTTTTTCGATAGCGTTTAAGTAATCTTGAACCGCACCTTTATCGATAAGTGGACCTACGTGATTATTAGCATCTAATGGATTTCCAATTTTTAACTGAGCATACGCTTTTGCTAAAACGTCTAATGTTTTATCATAAACACTTTCGTGAACAATTAATCTACGAGTTGAAGTACAACGTTGACCTGCTGTTCCAACAGCTCCAAAAACTGCTCCTACCAATACCATTGATAAATCAGCTTCTTTAGAAACGATGATGGCGTTGTTTCCACCTAATTCTAAGATAGTGTTTCCAAAACGCTCAGCAACCGTTTTTGATACGTGACGACCAATTCTTGTAGAACCTGTAAACGATACTAATGGAATACGTTTGTCATTATTAATTAAATCTCCAGACTCGTTACCAACCACTAAACAGCTGATTCCTTCTGGTAAATTGTTTCTTTCTAAAACCGTTTGAATGATGTTTTGACAAGCTACACCACATAAAGGCGTTTTTGAACTTGGTTTCCAAATACAAACGTCACCACAAATCCATGCTAACATTGTATTCCAAGACCAAACCGCTACTGGGAAGTTGAAAGCCGAAATGATTCCAACAATTCCAAACGGATGCCATTGCTCATACATTCTGTGCATTGGACGTTCTGAATGCATGGTTAATCCGTGTAATTGACGTGATAAACCTACTGCGAAATCACAGATATCAATCATTTCTTGCACTTCTCCAAGACCTTCTTGATACGATTTACCCATTTCAAAAGACACTAATTTTCCTAATGCTTCTTTATGTTTACGTAATTCTTCTCCCATCTGACGAACGATTTCCCCTCTTTTTGGAGCTGGAACCAAACGCCATGTTTTGAAAGCTTCTTCTGCAGCACTCATAGCTGTTTCGTAATCTTCTTTTGTTGAAGATTTTACTTTTCCAATCAAATCTCCTGTTGCTGGTGAATATGATTCGATGATTTTTCCGTTAGAAAACCACTTTGTTCCAGTAGAAGTTCCTTCGTTAATTTCTTTAATGCCTAATTGTTGCAAAGCTTCTTGCATACCAAATTGAATTGCTGCTTCAGATATCATTTTATAACTTTTTATTCGGTTTTTGTTAAATTTTCACAAATGTAAAAAATATATTTTAATAAATGTGTGTCTCAAGTTACACAGCTGTTTTTTAACTATTTCTTAGTAGTAAACTTAGGATTGGTTTCCATTACAGTACCACATTTTTTACAAGTTCTCTTTTCTTCAGAATTATAAAACGTACTGAAATGCGGTAAAAAGTCTTTTTCTATATCGTGTAATTCGAAATAAACTTCGTGTAATTTATGATTGCAATTGTCACAAAACCAAAGTAAACCATCATTAAATCCTTTTCCTGCGCGTTTTCTTTCGATTACCAAACCTACTGAACCCTCAGTTCTTGCTGGTGAATGCGGTACTTTAGCAGGATGCAAATACATGTCGCCTGGACCCAATTTCATAGCTTTCTTTTCACCATCTTCTTGAATAAAAACGGTAATTTCGCCTTCTAATTGATAAAATAGTTCTTCGGTTTCATTGTAGTGATAGTCCTTTCGGGCATTGGGTCCACCCACGACCATAACAATATAATCGTCTGAAGTTTCATCATAGATGGTTTTATTTCCTACGGGTGGCTTCAAAAACTGTCGGTTTTCTTCAATCCATTGATTTAGATTAAATGGTTTTTTAATTTTCATCTTATGCAATTTAAAAACGTAAAGTTACTAAAAAGAAAAAAGGTTAGCCGCATTTTATTGCAAACTAACCTTATTAAATTATTAAGAATGAAATTACTTCACTTCTTTCACTAAGTAAATATAAACTGGAAAGTGATCTGAGAATCCTGGAACTCCGTTTTGATTACGAAGTGGATATCCTTTGTACTGACCTGTTTTTTGGATTAAGAAAGGTTTGTTATAAATACCTGCTTTCCAATATTTGAATGAGCCATAATCGTTATTATCTGCCGGAACCAATTGTTGACTTACCATGATTTGGTCGAAAATATCACCTGAATCTCTGTAAAACAAAGAGGCATGTCCGTCTTTAGCCATTTGCTCAAACGGGTTATAAACATCTCTTGGTTCTTTTAATTCTGTTTTCTTAAGTTTAGCGCCAATGCCTTGTTTTACACTTTTGTTGTAAGCTCCGTCATTTAAATCTCCCATGGTAATAAACTTAGCATTTGGATTGATTTTGATGATAGAATCCATGATTTTTCTATTTAATCTACCAGCAGCTTCACGATAAGGGCTACTTCTTTTTTCGCCACCAGAACGAGACGGCCAGTGATTTACAATTACATTAATTTCTTCACCATCTAATAAACCTGTAACTAAAAGTTGATCACGTGTATAAATTCTTTTTGTTTTTTTATCGTAATTTACATTTTCTTCTGTTTCTTCCTCTTCTTTTTTGTCTTTTTTGTCAGAAGAAGATTCTGATTCATAAACATATAAAGGAACGTTTATATAA
>NZ_JAKLJH010000095.1 GCF_023151265.1 Flavobacterium sp. | reverse complement strand
GCAACAAGAAACTGTTGAAAATAACAATATTATTTCAGAAGAAGTCACTCCAACCTCTTTCATAAAAATTGGATTACTGAGTTTGGTAAAAATTGGTTTTACTTCGAATTACATCAAAAGTTTTGCTTTAATTCTTGTGTTTTTCACTACCATATTAGAGAATCTACAACAGTTAAATACAGAAGTAATTGACGAAGATAAAGTTACGGGTTATCTAGATACTTTGCCCATTATAACTTCGTTTTTAATAGTGGTAGGGTTTTTTATTGGACTTATTTTATTGGTGAATTTGGTTCGAACGATTCTCAAATATTTCGATTTTACTATTCAGAAAAGCAAACAAGCAATTATTTTATCATACGGATTACTTTCGACAAAAAATACATTGTTGAATCCAAATAAAGTTCAAAAAATTAAAGTTACCCAAAACTACTTCCAAAAGAAGTTAGATGTAACCACAATTGTTATTCATCAAGCTTCTAGTGATGCAGAGAAAGTAAAAGAAAAAGACCAAATTGAAGTCCCAGGTTGTACAGAAAACGAGCGCGATGCAATTCTAAAATTGTTATTAGGTCAATTGCCTCAAAAAGGAACGATGTATTTGCCGAATTGGAGAAAATTAGCTGTGAATACGTTTTTCTTTTTATTAGTTCCAATTTTGATAACACTATTTTTGAATTATAAAACGGAATTCGTAACATGGAAAGACTTGTTTATTTATACCACCATTTTTTCTGTTTTTGTGGGATTAATGCTTTGGTTTTCGTTTAAAAATTATAAACTTTTCGTATCAAATGATTTCATCATCAAACAAAATGGCGCTTGGGATATTGGTACCACAATTATAGAACCATATAAAATTCAAGCCATCGAAACCCAACAATTCTTTTGGCAAAAAGCAACGAATATTGGTTCGGTTACGCTATCAACAGCTGGAGGAACCGTAAGTTTTACCACAGGAAATTATTCCGAAATTAAGCAATTAGTGAATTATTGGTTGTATCAAGTGGAAACTTGGGAGAAAAATTGGATGTAGAAGAGTTGGAAGTTTGGAGCAGAGAGTATGGAGTTTGTATTTGTCAAGCTGAACTCGTTTCAGCTTCTGTTTATAAAGATTAAATTATCATGGAATTAGTTTCAAAAGGAATCATCATTTGTTTTGGAGTATTTTTAATATACTCTGGATTTCTGATGTTTTTAAATCCTGAAAGAGCTAGAACCATAATTGGTAAAGCCGGAAGTACTTTTGTAATTAATTATGGAGAATTAGTTACTCGTTTAGTACTAGGAATATGTTTTGTTATTTGTGCCAAAATGAATCCTTATGAACAATATTTTAGCATTTTTGGTTACTTTTTAATTATTTCTGCTGTAATTTTAATGCTTACACCAATGAAAATGCATCACAAATTTTCAACAAAAGCAGCTGAAACATTAAAACCAATATACTTGAGAATTTGCGCACCATTTTCAATAGCTTTTGGTTTATTAATATTAGTTGCAATTATGAAATGATTTCAATAAACTCTTAACTTGAAACCTGAAACCTGAAACTTGAAACAAATAAAATAATGAAACACTGGATACAAGCCGCACGATTACGAACCTTACCACTTTCCGTTTCTGGAATTATTGTGGGAAGCGCTTATGCCTATTATCAAGGATTTTCCGATTGGAGAATTGTGGTTTTGGCGTTGTTAACTACGTTAGGATTACAAGTATTATCCAATTATGCTAACGATTACGGAGACGGCGTAAAAGGAACAGATGCCAACCGAATAGGAGAAAAACGATTAGTGGCAGCTGGAGTCATCACAGCCGAGCAAATGAAAAAAGCAGTTATCATCACAGCGGTATTGACTTTCATAATAGCTTTATTGTTAATTTACTTGGCATTTGGAAAAGAGAATTTCGCATTGAGTTTGATATTTATCTTATTAGGAATCGGTTCCATCGGAGCAGCTATTAAATATACAGTTGGGAAAAGCGCCTACGGTTATAGTGGTTTTGGTGATGTGTTTGTGTTTATTTTCTTTGGATTGGTTTCAGTAATAGGCTCTAATTTTTTGTTTACCCATTTTATCGATTGGAAATTATTTTTACCCGCAACCGCTATCGGATTATTAAGTGTAGCCGTGCTAAATTTAAACAATATGCGAGATATTGAAAATGATAAAATTGCAGGAAAAAATACCTTAGTGGTGAAAATGGGTTTAAAATGGGCAAAAAGATATCATGAAATTATTTTAGCAATCGGTATGTTGTCTTTTATGATTTTTTTAATGCTAATTAAATCTTCATTACTTCCTGTTTTATTAATTAATATCCCAATAATTATGAACATGAACAAAGTGAATAAATCTGAAAAATACGAAGATTTCGATCCAGAACTTAAAAAAGTAGCTTTAAGTACATTTGCCTTAAGTCTATTATTTTGGTTAACTTTAGTCTTTCTAAACTAATCACTAAAAAATAAACTATGAAAATCACATTTTACGGACACGCTTGTATCGGAATTACAGTAAATGATGTTAACATTTTAGTGGATCCATTTATTTCGGGTAACCCCAAGGCTTCTCATATTGATATCAATACTTTAGAAGCTGATTTTATTTTATTAACTCACGCACATCAAGACCATATTTTAGATGTGGAAGCAATCGCAAAACGAACAGACGCAGTAATTGTTTCTAACTATGAAATTGCTTCTCATTTTGGAAATAAAGGCTATAATTTCCATCCGATGAATCACGGCGGAAGTTGGGATTTTGAATTCGGAACCGTGAAATATGTAATCGCACATCACACGTCTTCTTTCCCAGATGGAAGCTACGGAGGACAACCTGGTGGATTTGTTATCGAAGGAGAACATAAAAACATCTACATCGCTGGCGACACAGCTTTAACTATGGATATGAAGCTAATTCCAATGCGAACAAAATTAGATTTAGCGATTTTGCCTATCGGAAGCAACTTCACTATGGATGTAGAAGATGCTATTATAGCTTCTGATTTTGTACAATGCGATAAAGTGTTAGGTTATCATTTTGATACGTTTGGTTACATCGAAATCAATCACGAAGAAGCAAAGCGCAAATTTTTCGACAAAGGAAAAGACTTGATGTTGTTAGAAATCGGACAAAGTATCGAATTGTAAATTTGGTACAAAAATTGAATGGTAATTAAACACATAGACACATAGTAAATTCGTGCAATTCGTGTTTAAATTTAAAAATTATAATGAATAAACTTTTATACTTCGTATCTGCTTTATTATTTTCGATATCGAGTTTTTCTCAGAAAGATGGTTTTTGGGACAAAGAACGTGCTACTACAAAAGAAATAACGCTTTCTGCTGGAAAGCGAACATTAATTAAAACAGAAGATTTACCTGTCGGAACTACGGAATTCGTTTACCGAATAACAGTTTTAGATGAAAATCAAAAGTTAACTTCGAGTTTGGTTTCGGTATTAAAAGCGATTCCTGATCCTACTGGAATTAGTCAAGGAACGGCTGGAGCAATTCATTTAACATCGGCTATTTCGGGTGATGATAAATGTACGTTTGCTTTGTTTCAAGAAGCTAATGCAGCTAATTTATTTCTAAAAGAAGGCAAAACCGATAGAGCGTGTTGGGAACAAAAAGAAAAAGTAAACAAAGATGCCAAGTTGATTTCGTCTTCTTCTTTGTGTTTAACCAATTTACCAAATCTTTGGTTCGGATTTGAAAGTCAAAATTGGGTAATGAATCAAAAAATTGTTTTAGAAGTTGTGCCTTGGGTCGATTATAAAGCAAGTAGAGGTTGGGATAAAACGGCTAAAAATGAAATTTTAAACCTAGCTAAAAAGTTACCAGTTGTTTCAAAATTGAACAAGAAAGATGCGTTTTATGCTGCTTTTATCGAAAATATCAGTAAAAAATATACTTTTAGAGAGTATACTCAACTTTTAGCAGTAGAGAAAAATAGCGCTATTGAAAAACTTACAGAAGAAAGTTTGAAAGGAACGGGAGAAGTAAAAGCGTATTACGACATTATTCGAGAGCAATCAAATACGGCTTTCCAAAAAGGAAATTATGAAGAAGCTATTTCAATTCTTTCCACCGAAATGTTTGCCAAAAGCAGAGCAACTTATATCGATTATAGAATTTTAGGTGATTATTATTTATATTCAAAACAATTCACAAAAGCCGAAGAAACCTATAATAAAGGCATAAAACTAAATCCATCTGAAATTCATTTTCAATTGAATTTGGCTCATGTTTATCTATTTACTGATAGAATTTCAGAAGCCAAAGCCATTCATAAAAAATATGCACACGAAAACTTATCTAACAGTAAAACTTGGTTAGCACAAACAAAATCTGATTTCGCATCTTTCGAAAAACACGGATTACCAACAAATGACTTCAAGAAAATTTTGAGGGTTTTGGAATAATCTCAACTTTTAAACTCATAACCACATAAACTTTTAACTTTACATTGAAAGCAACCTACAAAAAATATATCCTTAATTTTAAGCGACCAAGCGGTACTTCTCGTGGTGTGATGACGGAGAAAGAAACTTGGTTTATAATCTTGGAAGAGAATGGTAAAATCGGAATAGGCGAGTGTGGTATTTTACGAACACTTTCAGTTGATGATCGGTCGGATTATGAAGAAAAACTGCAATGGGTTTGCCAAAATATTCATTTAGGAAAAGACCAATTGTGGGAAGTATTAATGGAATTCCCTTCGATTCAGTTCGGAGTGGAAATGGCTTTTTTATCTTTAGATTCAAAAACACCTTTTGATTTGTTTCCTTCAGAATTTACAGCAGGTAAAAAGAATATGTTGATAAACGGTTTGGTTTGGATGGGTGAGGAACAGTTCATGAAAACCCAAATTGAAGAAAAATTAGCACAAGGATTTTCGTGTATAAAACTGAAAATTGGAGCGATTGATTTCGAGAAAGAGTTAGATTTGTTGCGATTTATTCGTCAAAATTTTGATGCTGAAACCATTGAAATTCGAGTAGATGCTAATGGCGCTTTTTGTGCTAATGAAGCTTTAAGTAAAATGAATCAATTATCTGAATTTGAATTACATAGTATTGAACAGCCAATTAAATCCAATCAACGTCAAGAAATGAAATTGCTTTGTCAAGAAACACCATTTCCAATTGCTTTAGACGAAGAGTTAATTGGTGTTTTTGGAATTGAGAATAAGCAAAAATTACTAGAAGAAATTCAGCCTCAATACATCATTTTAAAACCAAGTTTAGTTGGAGGTTTCAAAGGAACTTTAGAATGGATTTCGATTGCAGAAAGTTTGAATATCGGTTGGTGGATTACTTCAGCTTTAGAAAGTAACATCGGATTAAATGCGATTACGCAATTTACTTTCACACTCAATAATCCAATGCCACAAGGTCTAGGGACGGGTGGTTTGTATACGAATAATTTCGATTGTCCGTTGGAAATTGAGAAGGGACATATTCAGTATAATATTGATAAACAATGGGATATTTCAAATTTAGGTTTACAACTTTAATCTTCTTAATTTTGTAATCTGAAATCAAAAATCGTTAATCTACATTCATAAATCAAATGTTACGTTTAAAATTACCAACCGACCCAAGATGGGCTAACATTGCCGAAGGAAACTTAGAAGAAATTCTTACTGATCATGCGTGGTGCGAAATTAAAGCAGCATCTAATGCAATGATGTTAATTAATTTGTTGCCGGAGTTTACAGAAATCACAACAGAGTTAACTTCAATTGCAAAAGAAGAATTAGATCATTTTGAACAAGTACATGAGATTATCAAATCACGAGGTTGGGTTCTAGGTCGTGAACGAAAAGATAGTTATGTGAATGATTTATTTAAGTTTATGAAGCCTGGTAATCGCAAGCATTTAATTGTAGAGCGTATGTTATTTGCCGCTATGATTGAAGCCAGAAGTTGCGAACGTTTCAAAGTACTTTCCGATAATATCAAAGATGAAGAATTAGCAGTTTTTTATAGAGAATTAATGATTTCGGAAGCTAATCACTATACTTCTTTCTTACAATTTGCCCACGAATTAGCAGAAGAAGGTTACGACGTTAAAAAGCGTTGGGAAGAATGGTTAGAATTTGAAGCTAAAGTAATTGCGAGTTACGGGAAATCAGAGACGATTCATGGATAAAAAGTTTGCAGTCTCAGTGTTCAGTGAATATACCGCGACTGAAAACTGCGACTGTCAACTATTTTTAGCTTCAATCCACTTACTCATATACTTCGTACTCTGTAAACTTTGATGTTGTAAAATTTGCCCAAAGAAATTTTGATTTCTGTGTGTTTTCAAATTTTCTTGAAGATGTGCTACATGATTCATAAAATCACTTGCAAATAATTTTTTTTTGAAACGTTTTTCTATAATCTCATATCCATTTTTTTGAGCGGTTTCCCAAAGAGATTTGCTAGTATATAATTCAACAGCTTTTTCTACAAAATCATTTTCATCAGAAGTGATAAATCCATTCCAGTTTAAATTTCCGTTCATTGCTTCGGCACCCATTTTTGTTGTAATTGAAGGTAATCCCAATTGCATAGCTTCAAATAATTTTCCTTTTAAACCCGCTCCGTACGGAATTGGCGCTAACAAAACTCTTGATTTTGCATAGACTTCTGTTACACTTTCTGCTCTTCCTTTAATTAGAAAACCTTCTTTATCGTTGTGCAATTGCTTGGCTTTTTCAGAAACGTAAGCTCCATACACATGAAGTTCGGCTTCTGGAAGTTGTTTTTTGATGAATTTCCAATGTTGTTTCAATTGTAAAACAGTTTGCCAATTAGGTTCGTGTAAAAAGTTGCCGATGCTTACAAAATGGTTACGTGCTTCAAACTTTGGAACATTAGGATTAATTTCTTCCGATAGAAAAGGCAAATAGAACAAAAGAGAAGCATCAATTTTAAAGGTTTCGGTTGCCAATTGCATTTCGTATTCCGAAATCAACAACGTTAAATCACAGCGATAAATCGAAGCCATTTCGCGCTTGAAAACATCAGAAATATAATCTTCAAAAACTAATTCGCGATTTTGTTTGAAGGCTACTTCTCGAGCTTTTCTTAAGAAATGTAAATCTTCAGTGTCTAAAATTCGTAAGGCATTCGGACAATTTTCCATCACACGCCAGCCGTATTGTTCTTCTATCATGAATCGGTCAAATAGTACCACATTCGGATTTAGAGCTTTAATTTCAGCATCAAAACTGCTATCATTTAGCTCAATATCTTTGGTTTGAACCGAAATCTGATTCAAATCAAACGAAAAATCTGATTTTGAAGCCGAACACAAAAATGTAATTTCGTAATCTTTCTTTTGAAATAACGAAATGAGTTGCAACATTCTGTTTCCAGCTGCTGTTGAATTGGGTTCTGGCCAAACGGCTCCGATGATGACTAAATGCTTCATGTGGCAAAGATAGTTATATAGTTTTAGGTTTCAAGTTTCAGGTTTCAAGTTCAAATTGAAAATTTAAAAGTAAATTTGCGTAAATCACTAATCACCAAAAAATGAGTTTCTTTAAATTTTGTCCAAGTTGTGCTTCAACCCATTTTTCGTTTCCAGATAATCGTCGGTTTTTATGTGATGATTGTGGTTTTACGTATTATCATAACATTGCCGCTGCTGTGGCGATTATTTTTACGTTTGAAGATAGAGTGTTGTTTACAGTACGAAATGTCGATCCGGATAAAGTAAAAAAGGATTTACTATGTGGATTAATTTTGACTCATAAGGTGATAGAGGGAAATTATTTGAAGTAAATTAATACAGACATATATAAACAAAATATGAAGCAGATTTTTTTATTGATTAACGATTAATATTTTATAAACGTAAAAATAATCTTATTTTTTTCTATTTTTTGAAATACTTTTCTTATATTGCAGTCATAACTTTAAAAACTGTTAATTATGAAAAAATTATTTTTTACAATTGCTGTATTGGTTGCAATACCAATTTTCTCTCATCAGAATAGTAGAGTTACTATTACTGAAAATGTTACAACTACTGTTTGTGTACCTTTTAAGGTTGTAGGAGCAGGTCCTAATGAAGCCTATTTTTACTCTAAAGATTGTGCGTTAACTTTTATTTCAATTAATGGAGGAAATCTTTTTAAAGGTAACTATTGTGTTGATGAAGATCAAGTTTTTATTTGTTTATAATTTTTTATGAATTATAAATTGTAAATTCTTTTTTTTAATAATACTTATTTTAAAACTCTTCTTTATTTGAGAAGAGTTTTATTTTTTAATCAAATCTGATTTTCAAAATTGTGTCCAAGAGTTTTGAAAGTTTACAAAAGTAAAAGCTTGATATTTTATGAACTTAAATTGACAATCTATGAAACGGATTTACTTTCACTAAATACTCATAGTAAGAATTTTTCACATTGAGTACAATTATGAATTAGTTTACTCCATTCTTTTTTCAGATTCTAATTGAAAATTTAAAAGTAAATTTGCGTAAATTACTAATCACTAAAAAATGAGTTTTTTCAAATTTTGTCCAAGTTGTGCTTCTACACATTTTTCGTTTCCTGATAATCGTCGGTTTTTGTGTGACGATTGTGGTTTTACTTATTATCACAACATTGCAGCAGCTGTAGCCATAATTTTTACATTTGAAGACAAAGTGTTGTTTACAGTAAGAAATGTTGATCCAGATAAAGGAAAATGGGATTTGCCAGGCGGATTTATTGATCCGAATGAAACTGCGGAAGAAGCGGCTTGTAGAGAAATTAGAGAAGAATTGGGAATTGAAATTTCAAATAGTGATTTAAAATACATTACCACCTCACCAAATAATTATTTATACAAGAATGTTCCCTATAGAACGATGGATATTTTTTACGAATGTGAATTAACTTCCGATGTGATTAAAGTGGAAGCAGAAGACGAAATCCAAGAGTTAATTTGGGTAAAACGTTCAGAAATTGATTTGGAGAAAATTGGTTTTGTTTCGATTCGAAAGGTAATAGGTGAAAAATATCTAAGATAATTTTTTGTAATTTTCAGGTAAATCGCGGTAAGCATAATATTGCATAACTTCCTCTAAAGCAGCTTTCATAGCTTTGTTTACAGGTTGAAATATATTTCCTAATTTGAAATCTATTTGCGAAAGTTGCATGTAATATTCAGTGAAAATAGGTACAGATAAATTTGTATTTATAGCAGTTGTAGCATTTTCAAAATTTGTTGCTTGTCCTTCTTTTATAATGTTGCACGTTGCAATGCGTAATTTTCCGTATTTATCTGTTGTGGCACCAAAGCCGAAAAGTCGACAAATTAAACCTCTATATTGATACGTACTGCAATTTCCAGAAGTAAATTCTGCCAACGATTTTGGACGGTATAAAAAGCAAGTAGCTGTTGTGTTTTGTTCTAGCTCTATTAATGTTTCTTCGGCTTGACCATTTAAAAAAACATGAAATGCCCAAGGTAAAAACTCTAGTGGCGAAGCATCAATTTCGGGTGTTGAGCAACATTTTCCACATCCTGCAATACAACCTAATTTGGTTTCTTTTTGGAATTCTATAATTTCCACATCAAGATTTTGAAACAACGTTTCTACTAATCTTACGCGATTTTCTATAGAATTATCCATTTTTGATTGTTTTACAAAGAGTTAAGGTATAAAAAAAAGCGTTCAAATTCATGAACGCTTTTTTACTTTTGTGACCTCGACTGGATTCAAACCAGTAACCTTCTGAGCCGTAATCAGATGCGCTATTCAGTTGCGCCACGAGGCCGATTTTGTGAGTGCAAATATAGATATATTTGTGTAAATTGCAAACCCTAACAAGAAAAAAAGTAAATAAAAATGAACTTGCAAGACTATATTCGTGATATTCAAGATTTTCCAAAACCAGGAATCGGATTTAAAGATATAACTCCGTTATTACTTTCGCCAGAAGCAACAGCTTTTTGTTTGGAAACATTGGTTAATTCGTTACAAAATCAAAAAATTGATAAGGTAATAGGAGTGGAGAGCCGTGGTTTTTTCTTTGGTATGTTATTAGCACAAAAATTAAATGCAGGATTTATTCCGGTTCGTAAGCCTAAAAAATTACCATTTGAAACAATTAGTGCTTCCTATGAATTAGAATATGGAACTGATACTTTAGAAATGCATGTAGATGCAATTCAACCTGGAGATAAAATTTTAATTCACGATGATGTTTTAGCCACAGGAGGAACTGCAAAAGCGGTTTGCGAATTGGTAGAACAATTAGGCGGCGAAATCGTGCAAATGAATTTCTTAATGGAATTATCGTTTTTAAACGGAAGAGAAAAACTAGGAAGTAAAGAGATTTTTGCCGCTTTGACATATTAAAATAAAAAACCATCCGCTACAACGGATGGTTTTTTTAAACAAACTAAACCAATTAATTGCTGTATTAGAAA
>NZ_JAKLJH010000094.1 GCF_023151265.1 Flavobacterium sp. | reverse complement strand
TTATTAACAAAAAATAAATATCTCTCAAATTTTAAGGGAAATCTGGGTGCATTTTTAAGAATTTTCAATAAATTAGCGCTCTCTAATAATACAACATCAAATCATGAAAAATACAGCGTTAACGCACATTCACGAAAGTTTAGGAGCTAAAATGGTTCCATTTGCAGGATATAATATGCCCGTTCAATATGAAGGAGTAAATGTAGAACACGAAACGGTTAGAAACGGTGTTGGTGTTTTTGACGTTTCTCACATGGGAGAATTTTTCTTAAAAGGAGAAAATGCGTTGGCTTTAATTCAGAAAGTAACTTCAAATGATGCTTCTAAATTAGTTGATGGAAAAGCACAATATTCTTGTTTACCAAATAAAGAAGGTGGAATTGTTGACGATTTAATCGTTTATAAAGTTGCTGATAATCACTATATGTTAGTTGTGAATGCTTCTAACATTGAAAAAGATTGGAATTGGATTTCATCGCACAATGATTTGGGTGTAGACATGCAAAACCTTTCGGATGACTATTCTTTATTGGCGATTCAAGGACCAAAAGCGGCAGAAGCGATGCAATCTTTAACTTCTATCGATTTATCAAATATGGGATATTACACGTTCCAAATTGGTGATTTCGCAGGAAAAAGTGATGTAATTGTTTCGGCTACTGGTTATACAGGTTCGGGAGGATTTGAAATTTACTTCAAAAACGAAGATGCAGAATACATTTGGAACAAAGTTTTTGAAGCTGGAGCAGCATTCGGAATCAAACCAATTGGATTAGCTGCACGTGATACCTTACGTTTAGAAATGGGATTCTGTTTATATGGAAACGACATAAACGATACGACTTCGCCATTAGAAGCAGGTTTAGGATGGATTACCAAATTCGACAAAAAATTTACCAATTCAGAAAACTTGAAAAAACAAAAAGAAGCAGGTGTTTCCCGTAAGTTAGTTGGTTTCGAAATGATCGAAAGAGGAATTCCTCGTCACGATTACGAAATTACTGATGCTAACGGAAATGTAGTAGGAATCGTAACTTCAGGAACACAATCACCTTCTATGGGAATTGCTATCGGAATGGGATATGTTCCAGCGGCTTTAGCTACACCAGATTCTGAAATTTATATTAGAATTAGAAATAAAGATATTAAAGCGAAAGTGGTTAAAATGCCGTTTTACAAGAAGTAATCAAGAACAAGGACAAGTTCAAGAACAAGGGCAAGTACAAATTCAAGTACAAATTTGAAAATTGAAATTGACCTGAATTTTTAAACATATAAGTCATATAAGTTTCAAGTTGAATTAGATTGCGAATACAAGTTCATAAAAGATTTTAGATTATCGCTTTGCGAACTTTGCGTAAAACCTTGCGTCCCGAAGCTTCGGGATTTGCGTTTAAATTTGTACTTGACTTTTAAACTTGATTTTTTACATTTGCACTGAAATTTTGAATATTGAACAACGAATTAAGAATATTGAAATTATATAGAAATGGGAAGAGCGTTTGAATTTAGAAAAGCCCGTAAAATGAAACGTTGGTCAGCAATGGCTAAAACGTTTACACGTATAGGAAAAGATATTGTAATGGCCGTTAAAGAAGGCGGTCCAAATCCTGAAACTAACTCACGTTTAAGAGCGGTAATTCAGAATGCGAAGGCTGCGAACATGCCTAAAGATAACGTAGAACGCGCTATTAAAAAAGCATCAGATAAAGACACGGCTAACTTTAAAGAAGTGTTGTTTGAAGGTTATGCGCCTCACGGAATTGCAATTTTAATTGAGACCGCTACCGATAACAACAACAGAACGGTTGCGAACATTAGAAGTTACTTCAACAAATGCAACGGAACGTTTGGAACACAAGGTTCGGTTGAATTTATGTTTGATCATACGTGTAATTTTAGAATTCCAGCAGAAGGACAAGATGTGGAAGAATTAGAATTAGAAATGATTGATTTTGGTGTAGAAGAAATCTTTGCTGATGAAGACGGAATTTTAATGTACGCTCCTTTTGAAAGCTTTGGTGCTATCCAAAAAGAATTAGAATCTCGTGGTTTAGAAATCTTATCTTCAGGATTTGAAAGAATACCACAAGTAACAAAAGAATTAACACCTGACCAAGTGGCTGATGTTGAAAAACTATTAGAAAAAATTGAAGAAGACGATGACGTAATGAACGTGTATCACACCATGCAAGAAAGCGCTGAGTAATTCTTTTTCTATCTTATATACGAAATCCTCGCAAGAAATTGTGAGGATTTTTTTATATATTAGTATTCTAATTTTTCTATATTAACATTTCAAACAAATATAACTATAACTAGAAATTGGAAATTCCCTTTACATATATTCGTAATAAAATTAGAAAATACAGCACTGAAGATTTGCTCAGATATTGTTATTCATATATAGAAACTAAAAAAGACCAAGTCTTTCCTATTTGGACAATATTTACTTTAATGAAGTGGTCATATCAACATGGTGGATATAATACTAATTTAAAAAAGTTAGATCAAGAAAATTTTTCCATACTATATAACTTAATATATGATTTTAACAATAATCATATAACTAATTTTTTAAAATTGAAAATTGATCGAGGTTTTCATATTTTATACTCACAACAATTTTATTTACAAAAAACTGTATACAAAGAAGTTTTTGCAACACAATTAAAAATCTACGATTCTATAAATGGTAAGTATGATATCAACAAATCATTTGAAGAAAAAACGGGTTTAACTATTTATGATTTTATTTTTATCCAACAAATAGTTTGGCTATTTACCAATGTAAACAATTCAACTAGTTCATTTAAATATTTTGGATATCTAAGTCAAGATTTTATAAATGTAGCCTCTGAAATGACAAGTATAGAAAAAGTAGAAAATTTTTTAAAATTATCAGTTCTTAATCATGAAAATGCAAAAGAGAGAATTCAAAATTTTAAGCGAAGTATTAATAGGACTGATCTACAATCTTTAGAAACTACATTTTTCACAATATATCCCTTCCAGGTATTTGATAATCAAATCAAAGTTATACATAAATCGGTTTACAATCATTTTGTAAATTATTATATATATGACTTTTTAAAATCTAGTGATGAAAAATTTACGACAGAATTTGGCTATCGATTTGAAAAGTATA
Organism: Flavobacterium sp.; assembly: GCF_023151265.1. Lineage (GTDB taxonomy): Bacteria > Bacteroidota > Bacteroidia > Flavobacteriales > Flavobacteriaceae > Flavobacterium. Next base: position 7,716 of record NZ_JAKLJH010000094.1, on the reverse strand, counting down.
TTGAATTTGGTTTAAAAGAAATAAGTGTTAAGTATCATGATGAAAACAAATTAAAAAAAATACTTCCCAAAAATTCGAATGTAGTAGACTTTTGTTTATCAGATTCAAATATTTACATTGAGTGTAAAGCAATTGAAATTCAAGCTTATACTTCTATTAATCCAACTGATGAGCTTTTATACAATTCATTAAAAGATTCTATATTAAAAGCATATTTTACACAAATGATTAATGTTACAAAAACATTGACACCAAATGAAGAAAATTGGGGTATAATTTTAACTTACAAAGAGTTATTTTGGAGCAATTTCACAAATTTATTTGAACTTGGGAAAGATAAATTCCAAAATTCAATTGACTCAAAATATTTACCTCCAGAAAATGTTTTTATACTTGATATTTATACATGGGATAAAATAATACAAATTATCAAAGACAAAAAAGCAACACTAATTGAAATACTTCAATTAGCAAAGAGTAATAATTCAAATCCACAAACAAGTAAACAATTATTTCACATGCATTTAGATATTTATAATTTAGAAAAATTCAGTTTAAGTTATTTGGATTTTGAAATTGAACAATTAAAAATCGGAAATAAATAAAACCCGATAACGCAGAATCACATTCCTTTCCCACAAAACAAAACCCAATCTATTTTTTTCGTAAATTAGTAATAAAAAAATATGGCAGCTAATTTTGTATCGTTACATCGTGTAGTAACGGCTCCACCTGAAAAGGTGTTTCGTGCATTTACAGAGAAAAATGCAATGGCTTCGTGGATTCCTCCGTATGGTTTTTTGTGTGAAGTTCACAGTATGGATGTGAAAATTGGTGGCGGTTTTAAAATGTCGTTTATCAATTTTACAACGGGTAACGGACATTCTTTTGGTGGAACATATCTCGACATCAAACCCAACGAGTTTTTAAAATACACCGACACTTTTGATGACCCCAACTTACCAGGCGAAATGACGACTTCGGTTTGGTTAAAAGAAGTTGCTTGTGGCACAGAAATCAAAATATTACAAGAAAACATTCCAGCTATGATTCCTACTGAGATGTGTTATTTAGGTTGGCAAGAATCGTTAGAAAAATTAAAGAAGTTAGTAGAACCGAATATTCCAGATAATTAATAAAATAAAAATCCCAATCTTTCGATTGGGATTTTCTATATATAAAATCAATTACTTGATAATTTCAATTTTTAAAGCTTCTTCTTGGTTAACCGAATCAAAGAAACCTTGTTCGTTCATCCAATCATCGCTAAATACTTTGCTCATGTATCTTGAACCATGATCTGGGAAAATGATAACTACATTACTGTTAGCATCAAATTCACCTTCTTCAGCATATTGTTTCACGGCTTGAAAAGCAGCTCCAGAAGTATATCCTACGAATAAACCTTCTTTCTTAGCTAATTCTCTTGTAGTGTGTGCACTTTCTTCATCTGAAACTTTGATAAATTTATCAATCGCATCAAAATCGGTAGCTGTTGGAATTAAATTTTTACCTAAACCTTCAATACGGTATGGATAAATTTCAGCGTTATCAAATTCTTTTGTTTCGTGGTATTTTTTCAAAACTGAACCAAAAGCGTCAACTCCTAAAATTTTGATATTTGGATTTTGTTCTTTCAAGAAACGTGCTGTTCCAGAAATAGTTCCTCCAGTTCCACTGCATGCTACTAAGTGTGTAATTTGACCGCCTGTTTGTTCCCAAATTTCTGGTCCTGTAGATTTGTAATGTGCATCAACGTTTAACTCATTAAAATATTGATTGATGTAAACGGAACCTTTGGTTTCTTCGTGCAATCTTTTAGCAACATTGTAATACGAACGTTCATCATCCGCAGAAACGTGAGCTGGACAAACATATACCTTTGCTCCCATTGAACGTAACATATCGATTTTATCTCTTGATGATTTTGAACTCACCGCTAAAATACAATCGTATCCTTTGATGATGCTAACCATTGCCAAACTAAAACCTGTATTTCCTGAAGTAGTTTCAATAATGGTGTCTCCTGGTTTTAGGATACCTCTTTTTTCTGCTTCTTCAATAATATATAATGCGATACGGTCTTTTGTAGAATGACCTGGATTAAAGGCTTCAACTTTTGCATAGAAATTACCTGGTAAATCAGCTGAAATTTTATTCAGTTTGATTAATGGTGTATTCCCAATTAAATCTAATACACTATTATAGGCTTTTATTTCTTCTTTCATATGAAGATACTGTTTGTTTTAATGTTTCCAAAATACTATGCATTACTAGCATTTATAGTATTTTATACTTATTTAATGTCTAAAAAATGCCAAATTTGACACTTCTAAAACCTTGCAAATTTAACAAAAAAAGTTTAACTACTTCTTAATTTTTTCTAAATCTAACAAAAATGCAAATTCTTTAGCCAATTCTTTCAATGCTTCAAATCTACCCGAAGCTCCTCCGTGACCAGCATCCATATTTGTATCTAAGAATAATTGTTTGTCATTTGTTTTCATAACACGCAATTTTGCTACCCATTTTGCAGGTTCCCAATACTGTACTTGCGAATCGTGAAGCCCAGTAGAAACATACATATTTGGATAAGCTTGCTTTTTCACTTGGTCATACGGTGAATATGATAACATATAATCGTAATACACTTTATCATTCGGATTTCCCCACTCATCATACTCTCCAGTTGTTAAAGGAATCGTATCATCTAACATAGTTGTAATCACATCCACAAAAGGAACTTGAGCAATTACTCCATTATATAATTCAGGATTCATGTTTACAATAGCTCCCATTAACAAACCACCTGCCGAACCACCTTCTGCATATAAATGTTCTGGCGACGTATATTTTTCAGCAATCACAAATTTTGAACAGTCAATAAAATCGGTGAAAGTGTTAATTTTCTTTAAAAGTTTTCCGTTCTCATACCACTCTCTTCCTAAGTCCTCGCCTCCTCTAATGTGAGCGATTGCATAGATAAATCCTCTATCCAATAAACTCAAACGAGTAGATGAAAAATAAGGATCCATAGTAGCACCGTAAGAACCATAAGCATATAACAACAATGGATTTTTACCGTCTTTTTTGATACCTTTTCTGTATACCATTGAGATTGGCACTTTTGTCCCGTCAGCTGCGGTTGCCCAAACTCTTTCTTCAATGTAATTATTCTTATCGAATTTTCCACCTAATACTTCTTGTTCTTTCAATACTTTTTTCTCTTGAGTACTCATATTGAAGTCAATCACAGAAGATGGTGTTGCCATTGATTGATAACCATAACGAAGAATTTCAGTATCAAAATCTACGTTTGTAGTTGTGTAAGCTGTATATGTTTCACTTTCAAATGGTAAGTAATACTCGCCTTTTCCATTCCAAGGACGAATTTGAATCTTATTTAATCCGTTTGAACGTTCTTCAACCACTAAATAATCTTTGAAAATTTCGATTCCTTCTAATAAAACATCTTTTCTATGTCCAATTAAATCTTTCCAGTTTTCAGCTGAAGTAGCAGTTTCTGGCGTTTTCATTAATTTGAAGTTGGTTGCTTTATCTTTATTGGTTACGATGTAAAAACTATCACCATAGTGCGAAATCGAATATTCTAATCCACGTGTTCTTTTTTGGAAAATTTTAAATTCTCCATTTGGATTTTTAGCATCTAATATTTGGTATTCAGAAGTCAACGTACTTGATGAACCAATAACTAAATATTTCTTTGATTTTTCTTTGTAAACAAACGTATTGAATGTATCGTCTTTTTCATGATAAACCATTACATCGGCAGTAGCATCAGTTCCTAAAGTATGTTTATAAATTTTATCAGAACGTAGTGTTTGCGCATCTTTACGAGTGTAAAACAAGGTTTTATTATCTCCAGCCCAAGTTGAACCACCCGTTGTGTTTTCTAATTTTACCGGAAGAATTTCACCTGTTTCTAAGTTTTTGATTTGAATGGTATATTGTCTTCTTGAAACCAAATCCACTCCAAAAGCAGCCCATTTGTTATCTTCACTAATATTTAAACCACCTAAATTAAAATAAGAATGTCCTTTTGCCATTTCGTTGCAATCAAACAAAATTTCTTCTTTAGCATCTAAACTTCCTTTTTTACGAGCATAAATTGGGTAATCTTTACCCGTTTCATAACGTGTAATGTAGTAATATCCATTGTAAAAATAAGGAACCGAACTATCATCTTCCTTAATTCTACCTTTCATTTCCAAGAACAAATCGTCTTGAAATTGTTTGGTATGAGCTGTTGATTTTTGGTAATATTCATTTTCTTTATTCAGATAATCAATAACTTCTGGGTTTTCTCTTTCGTTTAACCAATAGTAGTTATCAATTCTTTTATCACCGTGTTTTTCTAATGTTTTTGGAACAATTTTAGCTACAGGTGGCTGTAATTTATCAGACATTTTTTTTGTTTTATTTTGACTGTGAACTGGAGCAAAAATAACACAACCTAAAAGGAAATACGTGATTTTTTTCATGAAGTTTTACAATAATTATTAACTGCTAATTTACTATTTTTGCTGAAATAAAAAAATAAAAATTATGTTTGGAGATATTATGGGTATGATGGGTAAACTAAAAGAAACCCAACAAAAAGTTGAAGAAACAAAGAAACGCTTAGACTTTGTTTTAATCGATGAAAAAAGCACTGATGGCTTGCTTGAAGTTACCCTAACTGCTAACCGAAAAATTAAAAACATTACCGTAAGTGATGATTTACTTAACGACAAGGAAATGCTTGAAGATTATTTGATTAATGTTTTAAACAAAGCTATCGAAAAAGCAACAAACGTTCACGAAACGGAATTAGCAGCTGTTGCCAAAGAAGGCATGCCAAACATTCCAGGAATGGATATGTTTAAATAATTCCCATTCCTAAAGCGATTGCTACTAAAAGCAACAAAACAGCGACAAAAACTTGGAGAAATTTTAGGGTAACTTTCTTTAAAAGTTGGTTACCCAAATACGCTCCAGCAATGGCACAAAGCGTTGCCGAAATCAACAATACTTTATTTTCATACAAGGTATAAGTCGTGATTTTTGAAGCATAAACACTCAATCGCGTAAAATCGATAAACATTGAAACAACAATTCCTGTAGCAATAAAATTTTCTTTGGATAAACCAGCTTTAATCAAAAACGCACTTCGCAAAGCACCTTGATGTCCAGAAAGTCCGCCAAAAAAGCCACTTAAAACTCCTCCTAAAGGCAATTTATCTTTTCCAAATTCCAATTTACTTAAGTACGGAATCAAATCTAAAAGCGCAAAAATCACTAATAAAATAGCTATGATGAATTTCACTGGTAAAACATCCCATTCTTTTCCAAAAAGCGAATAACTGAACAAAGGTTGTAAATCAGATATTTGCAACAACAACCACGAACCTATCATAGCCGCAAAAATGGCTGGAATTCCGAATTTTAGTAAAACTTCTTTGTTGGCATGTTTTCCAACCAAGAAAAATTTGAATAAATTATTAGTAAAATGAACCAATCCACACAAACCAATTGCAATATCTACTGGAAAGAACAACATGAAAACCGGAGTTAACAAAGTTCCCAATCCAAAACCCGAGAAAAAGGTTAGAATGGCGGTTAAAAAGGCAACTATTGATATGATTACGATTTCCATAAAGTTTTTGTTTCAGGTTTGATTTTAAAAATTATTTAAATTTCTTCAATCTGCGTTCCAAAAATTAAAATTGTAATTTAGAAAACACTTCCATTACATACTCATGCATCACTTCTTTGTAATCCAAATGTGTTACGATTCGAAGTTTCCCATGTCCCATCGAACTAATCGCAATACCTTTTTGTTTCAATTTTTCCATAAAAAGCTTTTCATCTACAAAAGGTTGTAAGCCAAAAATCAAAATATTGGTTTCCACAGGTTCCACATTAGCAACCCATGGCATTTTTTCTAACAAACTACCTAATTCTTTCGCTCTTCGGTGGTCAATTTCTAAACGACTAATGTTATTCTGCAACGCAAATAATCCAGCCGCTGCCAAATATCCCGATTGACGCATATTGCCACCAAAAATCTTACGAATTCTCAAAGCGCGATGGATATCTGCTTTACTTCCTAACAAAACCGAACCAACAGGCGCACCCAAACCTTTTGATAAACAAACCGAAATCGTATCGAACAATTCACCAAAATGCTTTGGATGTTGTTTTTTTGCTACTAAAGCATTCCACAAACGCGCACCATCTAAATGATATTTCAAATTATGGTCGATACAAACTTGCTTAATTTCTTGCAAAGGTTGTAAATCATAACAAGCGCCACCGCCTTTATTGGTTGTGTTTTCAATACTTACTAATGAAGTTAATGGGGCGTGATAAAATTCTGGGTCGTTGATTCCATTTTTAACTAAATCAGCCGTAATCATCCCTCTATTTCCATCAACTAAACAACACGAAACACCACTGTTAAAAGAAGCTCCGCCACCTTCATAATGATAAATGTGTGAATATTTGTCGCAAATCACTTGTTCGCCTGGCTGTGTGTGCAACTTAATCGCCGTCTGATTTGCCATCGTTCCCGAAGGAAAAAACAAAGCGGCTTCCATCCCAAACAAATCCGCCAAAGTTTCTTCTAACTCATTGACTGTTGGGTCTTGTTTATATACGTCATCACCAACTTTTGCATTAAACATTGCGTTTAACATCTCCACAGAAGGCTTGGTCACTGTATCACTAACTAAATTTATTTCCATATATCAATCAGATACCTTATTTTTGATAAAATTTTTAGGAGCTAATTCCCGCTATCCGTTGCAATCTTTTTATTTTTTTTGAGAAAAATAAAAAGGATTTCCACTACTATCGGGGCTATGGCATCCCATTACAAAACAAAACTACAATATTTATGATAAATACAGAACAAGTCAGAGATATTATTGATCGCCTTGGTGCGTTAAGGAGGTATCTTTGACATCGATGCCAAAACGATTGAAATAACTAACGAAGAAGAAAAAACCTTCGCTCCCGATTTTTGGAACAACGCCAAAGAAGCCGAAATTATTATCCGAAACCTACGTTCGAAAAAGAAATGGGTAGAGGATTATAACAAAGGTGTAGAACTTTCTGAAGAACTTCAAATTATGATGGATTTCTTTAAAGAAGGTGATGTTTCTGAGGAAGAAGTTGAAACCCAATACCATCAAACTTTAAATCACATTGAAGATTTAGAATTTAGAAACATGCTTTCCGATGAAGGAGATAGCATGAGCGCTGTTTTGCAAATTACGGCAGGAGCTGGTGGAACTGAAAGTTGTGATTGGGCTTCCATGTTAATGCGAATGTATTTAATGTGGGGCGAAAAACAAGGCTACAAAATCAAAGAATTGAACTTTCAAGAAGGTGATGTTGCCGGAATCAAAACCGTAACCTTAGAATTTGAAGGCGATTTTGCTTTTGGTTATTTAAAAGGTGAAAACGGTGTGCATCGTTTGGTTCGTATTTCTCCTTTTGATAGTAATGCGAAACGTCATACGTCTTTTGCTTCGGTTTACGTGTATCCATTGGTAGATGATTCTATTGAAGTAGAAATCAATCCTGCTGATATCGAAATCATAACTTCTCGTTCGAGTGGTGCTGGTGGACAAAACGTAAACAAGGTTGAAACTAAAGTACAATTGTTTCACAAACCTACGGGAATTCAAATTCAATGTTCGGAAACGCGTT
>NZ_JAKLJH010000093.1 GCF_023151265.1 Flavobacterium sp. | reverse complement strand
TCTTTCTTAATATTTTTTTGATACGATTTATAATAATGATTTACAAGCCATTACATCAGGTTTTTCAATTCCCATCAACTCTAAAATAGTTGGAGCAATGTCGCCCAAAACACCATTTTGAATATTCTTTAATTCTTTATCAACCAAAATAATTGGCACAGGATTGGTTGTGTGTGCTGTGTTTGGCGAACCATCTGGATTAATCATCGTTTCGCAGTTTCCATGGTCGGCGATGATTATTGTGGTGTAATTGTTTTCTAAGGCGGTTTCAACCACTTCTTTTACGCAAACATCAACCGCTTCGCATGCTTTTATTGCGGCTTCCATTACGCCTGTGTGTCCAACCATGTCGCCATTGGCAAAGTTTAAACAAACAAAATCAACTTCTGCTTTTTTAAGTTCTTCAACTAAAGCATCTTTTAGTTCGAAGGCACTCATTTCGGGCTGTAAATCGTACGTGGCTACTTTTGGTGAATTTTTCAAAATACGCGTTTCGCCAACGAAAGGTTCTTCTCTTCCTCCAGAAAAGAAAAAGGTTACGTGCGGATATTTTTCGGTTTCGGCAATTCGAATTTGTTTTTTATTGGCTTTTTCTAAAACTTCACCAAGTGTTTCTGTGATGTTGTCTTTGTCGTAAATTACGTGAACATTTTCATATGTTTCATCATAATTGGTCATCGTAACATAATACAAATTCAGTTTGTGCATGTTGAATTCGTGGAAGTCTTTTTGCGATAAAACTTCAGTCAATTCTCTTCCTCTATCGGTTCTGAAATTGAAGAAAATCACCACATCTTCGTCTTTAATTTTCGCAATTGGATTGTTGTTTTCATCCACCATCACAATAGGTTGGATAAATTCATCAGTAACATTATTTGCATAACTTTCGTTAATAGTCGCAACCGCATTTTTTGAGTGAATTCCTTCTGCATTTACTACTAAATCGTAAGCTAATTTTACTCTTTCCCAACGTTTATCTCTGTCCATTGCGTAGTATCTTCCAATTACAGAAGCTAATTTTGCATTGGTATTTTGAAGATAATTTTCTAAATCTGAAATGTATTTCACTCCCGATTTCGGATCTACATCACGACCATCGGTAAAGGCATGAACAAACATTTTTTGAACACCACTTTCTTGTGCGGCATCAATCAAACCTCTTAAATGCGAAGTATGAGAATGCACACCACCATCGGAAACCAATCCTAAGAAATGAATCGCTTTATTGTTCTTTTTGGCATAATCGAAAGCTTCCATAAGTGGTTTTTCTTGACTCATGGTTTTGTTTTCAACCGCTAAATTTAGTTTGGCTAAATCTTGGTATACGATTCTTCCAGCGCCAAGGTTCATGTGTCCTACTTCTGAATTTCCCATTTGCCCTTCTGGTAAACCTACGTTTAAACCATCAGTACGAAGTTGGGCATTTGGATATTTGGTATATAAACTGTCAATAAAAGGAGTGTTGGCGTTGTCTATTGCAGAAACTTTTGGATCAGGCGATTTTCCCCAACCATCCAATATCATTAAAATTACTTTTTTGTTCATTTTTGTGTGTTTGTACAAAGATAAACAATTGATAAATTTTTAGATAAAAATCCAACTTAAAATTACGAAAACGATTAAGTGATTTATCCTTTTTTAATCCAGTTTTTAGCTTGGTTGTAATCGATGAAATAACGGACACTTATTGATAAAATATGATTCAAATTGTCCTGTAATAAATTAGAAAAATTCGAATTGAAATTTTTATTAATAGTTCTGTCAAAAGTTGCAGCATTATTTCGGTATAAAATCGACATTTGACTTCCTGGAGCAAACCACCATGAATAACTTAAATCTAAATTCCAAGTACTAAAGTTTGAGTTTTTATTACCTGTATAAGTGGTGTTTAGTGCTAAACTTCCATCTTCATTTAAGTTGTTGATTTTATTGTTTTCTGCCAAAGACCAATAATGTCTAACCGATAAATTAAAATTCATTACACTACTAATTGAAAATTTACTAGTTATAGAATTTGTGTAAGTGTCTCTATCTCTTCGAGCAAAAATGATGTTAGAGTCTTCAAAATCAATAAAACCAATATCATTTTTTTGTTTAAAGTAATTGAAACCATAAACCAATGAGAATTTATCGCTAAAACGATATCTTGGACTAATATTCACTCCAGCTTCATATCTATTTTCGTTGATTACGTGCGTTATGAAAGGCTCGAAATCAACTGCAAATTTGTTGTTATAGTTTGAAGAAAAGTAAAGCCATCCCCCAGCGGTTTCTAGTTTTACAAAAAATCTATTCGTAACACGAGGTTCGTAATAATCGTAATTTTTAAACGGATTAAAGTCAATTCCTCCACCAAAAAAATGATTTTTCTTATTGGTTGAATTTATGTTAACATTGAAATTACTCGCTTGAATTTGGTTTGTAGGCGTATAGAATTCAAAGTAAGAATTTAGGTTAATTCTAAAGGTGTTGAAAGTTTTATTTGGGTTTAGGATACGAAAGTTAGTGTTTCCAGAAAATGAATAGTAATTGGTTCTGAAATTAATTCCTAAATCGTTGATTTCGAAATCTTTTGACATGTATTCGCTTCCGAAACTATATCTAAATTTTCCGTTTGTTTCTGCAAAATATAACGATGCGTTATAACCATTTTTATTTTCAACATCATTAATACTACTCGATTTTAATCCTCCAGAAAGATTGTATTTGTTGGTTTTGTTGTTCAAATCGAATAATAATCCGGTTACGTTGGCATCTCTAAAACTTCCGTTTCGTGTAACATTTGTGTTAATGAAAGTTACCGATGAATTTTGATTAAATCGCTGGTCAAAAACCATTACATTGTAATTTGTCAATGGAGAAATTTCAACTTGTCGAGTTGAATTAGTATCAGAATTGGTGGCAGTCGCCATTGTTTTTTCAGTGATAGCATTAAGAAATCCAATTCCTAATCCATCTTTATCACGACCCGAAATTTTTAATGCATTTACTAAATTAATAGCACCAGGATATTCGTTTATAGATTCATTTTCTGCTAAATTTAAATTCAAATCAGCGGTTTGTCCAATTCTTCTCGAATACAATAAATTGCCTTTGCTGAATAAGTCGGTTCCTTCGGTAAAGAAAGGTCTGTTTTCGTTGAACTGTTGTTCGAATGGACCTAAATTCAAAACCACATTATCAAATTTGGTTTGACCAAAATCGGGAACCAAAATCGCATCTAAAGTGAATGCATCATTGATTCCGTATTTGATATCCAATCCGCCTTTTAATTCGCCTTTGGTTTTTTGAGTTTCACTTCCAGAAAGATAAAAGGAAGAATAAGGAATTAAGAACAATCGGGTAGGAGTTTTGATGTTTTCTATTCCAGTTAAGATTCCAGCTTGCTGCGAAATGGCTCCAATTTTATTATCAATAGGACTCCAAGTGTACTTTTGGCGTTCTCTTCTAACTTCTCTAAAAAAGTTTAGTCCCCATGTTTGTTTGTCTTTTTCAGGAAAACGTAGTGCGGCATAAGGAATTTTCATTTCAACCACATAGCCAAAATCGGTAATTTTTGCATTGCTTTCCCAAATTGCGTTCCAAGAACCATCTTCACCTTCTGCAGAAGTAAAGTTGGTGTCGATTTGTCCGTTGGCAGCCGTTACAAAAAATCGAAATTCTTGCTGACCATCGTTATAACCATTTATAAAAATTCCGAAAAAATCAGAAGTCCCAATTTCGTCACGCTCTACTAACTCTTTTAAAATTTTCTCTGGATTTGGGTCGTATAATTTTGCACCAATATAAACAGCATCATTAGAGTACAAGATTTTTACTTCGGTTTTAAATTCTTCTGGAATTGGAGTTCCGTTCTTAGGTTCTAAAGAAACGAAGTCTGTGGCAATTTCAGCATCTTTCCAAGAAGCTTCATTTAACTCGGCATCAATTGAAATGTTTTCAGTTGTTTTCTTAGTAGAAACACTTTTCTTAGTTTGTGAAAACGAAAAAAGAAAACTTGCGATGCAAATAAATATAGTGATGCCGAATTTGTTTGTCATGTAATGAATTTTGGTTGCAAAATTATCTTATTACATTATATGTCTACTTTTTTTATATAATGTTTAACTTTTGTGCGAATAATCGACGAAAGGTTAAAATTTTCGATAAAATACATAAAAAAGTTTGCAGGTTTAAAAATAATAAATATATTTGGTGCATTACAACAATAATATAACTACAAGATTAACAATGATTTACAGATTTTTGCCCCTAATTTTATTTTGCATTTTTTCGTTCAAGCCTTTAAATACAACAGAAAATACTAAGAATGAAGTTAAATCTACTGATCCAAAATTAATTGCTGCAAATGCGAAAGCAACTTTTGAAGCTAAAAGTAAATCATTTTATACAGTTATCGATGCTAATGGGTTTTCTTTACCAACATTTGAAAGTTTTTTAGCGGCTTTTGAAGGATATGAACAATTAAAACAACAAGGTAAAATAGAAAACGAAATTTTAACGATTGTTGATTTTAGTTTGTCATCTTCTCAAGAAAGAATGTGGGTTATTGATATGAAAACACAAAAAGTGATTTTAAAATCGTTAGTTTCTCACGGAAGAAATTCAGGTTCTGAATATGCAACTGATTTTTCAAATGCGAGTGAATCATTTAAAAGTAGTTTAGGTTTTTATGTGACAGGAGAAACTTATACAGGAAAGCACGGTTTATCTTTACGTTTAGATGGAATGGAATATGGAATAAATGATAATGCTAGAAACAGAGCAGTTGTGGTTCACGGAGCTGATTATGTAAGCAAATCATTTATTAAAAATACAGGAAGATTAGGAAGAAGTCAAGGTTGTCCGGCTGTTCCTTATGAAATTCACAAAGAATTAATTCAAACAATTAAAGGGAAATCTTGTATTTTTATTTATCACCCATCAAGAAATTATGTGGTGAAATCTAAGTTAGTCTCTTAATTTTAAAAATAAAGCCTTATCGAGTTCATAAATGTCATCTCTAAATTGAAGTTTGTCATTTTCAATCCAACTCGTCCAATAAAACAAATATACATTTACAGTGTCTTTAACGGACACTGTTTTTGTTTTATCTAATTTTATAATGGAATCAATTTCGTTGTTATCCCATTTGTTAGGATTGGTTTTCGTTAAAATTTGTTTGGTTAAAACCAATGGATTTTCAACTCGTACACAACCTGAACTCAATGAACGATACGTTTTTACAAAATAATCACGATGATTTGTATCATGTAAATAAACAGAATGACGATTGGCAAAATTAAATTTAACCAAACCTAAAGAATTATTGTAACCTGGTTTTTGAACATATTTGTAATTGTTGGCTCTGGCTGGATTCCATTCATACGGACTCACTTCTTTTCCTTGACTGTTGTATATGGTTAGTCTTCTTGATGGAAAATAATTTCGGTTTCTAGATGCCTCTGGAGTTAAATCTTCTTTAATAATGGTAGGAGGAATGGTCCAAGTTGGGTTGAAAACAAAATTAGATAACTTCGAACTTAAAATAGGCGTTTTTCTTTTAGGAGTTCCTACCACAATCTTATGCGAAGCTACGGTATCATTATCAATTACATAATGCAACATATAATCTGGAATGTTTGATATTAAGTATTGTTTTCCTAAATTAGAAGGATACCATTTCCATCGTTCTAAATTGGCAAATATTTGTTCAATTCGTTCGTTTTTAGTGGTGTTTAAAGCTTTGAGTGTTCCAACTCCAATAACGCCATCTGGAGACAAACCATGTCGTGCTTGAAAACGTTTTACCGCTTTAAAAGTTAAAGTGTCGTAAGCCCAAGTAATAATACTGTCTTTATTTCGATAATCTTTCCAGTAGGCTAAACGTTTTTTAATTTTTACCATCTCTGGTAAAGTGTCGTTTACAACAATTTTATTTTTTGTGCTTATTTTTTCAAAAGTAACGTTTGGGAATTTATCAATTTCAACTAAACTTTTTTTAAGTAATTGGTAAACAATATGATTAGGTTTTAAATCCTTAAAAGTTGAAGCGATAATTTTCTCTTTAATCCCTTTTTCTAATAATGGAGAAAGAGCGATTTCTTTTGGTTTTAAATCCCAATCGGTATATAATTCTTTCGGATTTAATTTTCCTTTGTGGAGATGGTTGGCTAATTTTTCAAAGGTTTCGGTAAGTAGAATGTCATATTTTACAATGTCTTCATCATTTAATTTTGCTCTTTTGCTTTCTAAATCTTCAATAATATTAATTTCATAATCGTTTGGATTTAATCCATCTTCGTAGCAAAGTTTAATTTCATTGATTAAGTCTCTTCGGTTTTCATCTAAATACCAAATTTCGTGAAAATTCATTTTTTGATAATACAATTTCAAACTATCTGATTTTTCCGAAAGTAAGTCAGGATGAACAGGTCTAATAATTACATTTAAAACGGTATCTTTAATAATGCTGTTGTCAAATGCAATAGGCAACGGTTCCTTTTTACAAGAAATGACAGAGAGAATAAGAAGTAGAAAAGTAATTTTTTTCATAGAGAGCAACAATTGTGATATAAATATAAGAAGAATTATTGAAAATCTTCTTAGTGTATTTTCTTGGACATCGCAAAATGAATGCCAACATCGGGAATTAAAAAAGAATCGCCAATAATTTTATAGTCTAATTTTTCGTAAAACGGAACTGCATTTTCTCTTGCGTTGAACCAAATTAAATCTGCGTTCAAATTAATGCAATGATTTTCAGCTTCTTTTACTAATTCGGCTCCAAGTCCTTTGCCTTGAAATTCTTCTAAAACCGCCATTCCTCTAATTTGAAATTGATTTGTTTCTGAGAATAAATTATTTTTTTCTTTGAAAATAGAGATAATTCCCACGAGTTTATCTTCTAAATACAATCCAAAATGAGTTGTATTTTCATCATCATCGCCTTTAAACTGACAAGTTTCGATTGGTTTTCCTTTTCTTAAAACTTCATGTCGCACAGGATAGGTTTCAATCGAACTAATTTTTTTAATTTTCATAATTATATAACTCGTTAAAAGTTAATCTTTTAGAGAAAAGCATTAATTTCAGTGTAAAGTTAGTACAATAGCTCTGAAAAAAATATTTAAAAAAATTTGCAATTACCAAAACTTTTAAAGTATATTTGCACCCACAAAAGTAAACGCTTTTGTTATGCGGAAGTAGCTCAGTTGGTAGAGCTCCAGCCTTCCAAGCTGGTTGTCGCGAGTTCGAGCCTCGTCTTCCGCTCCAAAACAAGATAAAGTTTTAAAAATTATCACCTGCGGAAGTAGCTCAGTTGGTAGAGCTCCAGCCTTCCAAGCTGGTTGTCGCGAGTTCGAGCCTCGTCTTCCGCTCCATAAAAAAGCCTTGCATTTGCAAGGCTTTTGTTATTTTAATTCGTTTAGTTCGGTTTCTGGAGCTACTTCAATAGGAGTTTCATTTCTTTTGAAAATTCTTGCAGTTAAAGTTCCCTTTAGTTTTACAGAATCGCCTTTAACGGCTAACCAACTTCCTTCTCTCAATCCTACAACAGGTTGCGGATTAAAATGATGAAATTCATTAATTCTAGTTTCGCGTGTTTCTCCCATGTGTGTTGAACCTTCAATTGGATCCAAGTAATGTGGATTTATATTAAATGAAACAAATCCTAAAGTTCTAAAACTTGGAGGATACACAATTGGCATATCGTTAGTGGTGCTCATTGTTAAACCGCAAATGTTACTACCAGCGCTTGTTCCTAAATAAGTTGTTCCGTTTTTGACTACTCTTTCTAATGTGTCAATTACATTATTCTTGTATAATTGGCTTACTAATAAAAATGTGTTTCCTCCGCCAGTAAAAATTGCTTCAGCCTTTTCAACAGCTTCGATTGGATTTTCAAATTCATGAATTCCTTTAACAGAGATGTTAATTTTTGCAAAAGCTTCACTAACTTTTCTTGTATAATCATCATGCGAAATTCCGCTAGGTCTTGCATATGGAATAAAGAGTAACTCTTTTACGTTAGAAAAGAAAGATTGCAATTCAGGTAATAAATAATCTAAGTAGCCACCACCATGTAAAGTTGATGTACTAGCAATTATAATATTTTTCATCAAATTAATTTTTTACAAAGCTACCAAATTTGTCTTAACATAAGTTTATCATCTTGTTAGGATTTCATTTTAAAAGTTTCCACTTAAATTTACAAATTAATAAATGAAATTTATGGCAAAACGATTACTTCTGTTTCTTATTTTTTTTCCTTTAGTCGTTTTGTCACAAAATGATTCTATTATTAATGGAAAAATAGTTTCAGAATCTTCTTTGCTAGAAGGAATTCACGTTATTAATTTGTCTAAACGAAATGGTGCTGTAACAGACTCAAGAGGCTATTTTCAAATCAAAGCAAAAGTTTCAGATACGCTTCAATTTAGTGCTGTAAATTTAAAAGCTACACGATATGTTATAAAACAAACTGATTTTCCAAATGATTTATTATTAATTAAAATGGAATCGCTTATAACAGAATTAGAGGAAGTAGCTATTATCAATTACAAAAACATCAATGCTGTTGCCCTAGGGATTGTTCCAGCCAATCAAAAAACATACACACCAGCCGAACGTAAATTAGCAGCTGCCGGAGAATTTAAATGGTACAGTCCTTTGTTAATTCCGTTAGGAGGAATGAGTGTTGACGGTTTGATTAATTCGATTAGCGGAAGAACCGCTATGTTGAAAAAAGAAGTGATAGTGGAGAGAAAAGAAATGTTGCAAGCCAAAACTTCTGATTATTTTGAAAGGGAATATTTCGTAGAAACATTAAAAATTCCAAATGAATATGTTGATGGTTTTCTGTTTTACATTGTTGAAAATGAAAAATTTGCAAGATCAATGAAGGATAAAAATAAAACGATGGCTACTTTCGTTCTTTCAGAATTAGCAGTTGAATATTTAAAATTAAAAGAGTTAGAAATTTCAAATAAGACTTCAAATGAAAAATAATTACGTACTTTTTATTTTCTTTTTTTTTATTTTCCAATTAGGAACAGCACAACATGTTGAAAGGAAAGTTTTGAAAGGTAGAATTGTAGCGGATTCAATAGAAGTTGAAAATTTAACGGTTTTTAATATTACATCAAACGTTGGAGCAGTTACAAATGTAGATGGGAGATTTTCAATTAAAGCGAGAGCCACAGATACGCTTTTTATTCAAGGACTTTCATACGATTCTAAAAAATATATTTTAACCGATAAGGATTTTTGGTTAGAAGAGCTTGAAATTAGATTACAAGTAAGAGTTACCGAGTTAAATGAAGTCGAAATTACACCTTATTCGCTTACGGGTATTATTGAAGAAGATATAAAGCGAATCCAAGTTTATGGAGATGGTTTTACAAAAATTGATGCAAAAAAAGTAATGCATTATGAAGATGATGTTCGTTTAGGGACACCAGTAAATACGGCAATGCCGAGTCATTTTGCGCCAAATGGTTCAAATTTTAATTTTCTTGCAATTGGAGCAGGAATTGTGAGTTTATTTGTAAAAGATAGAAACTCAAAAAAGTATTCGGAACGTGTTTTTGAAGAGCGAAGAGAACGCGATATTCAAACCAAATCTTTTTCCGACCACATGTTTGAGCGTTTTTCACATAATTTTTTCGTAGAAACCTTAAAAATTAAGCACGAAGATATTCCAATGTTTTTACAATATGCCGAAATGCCAATTAAAGATTTATCCTTGTTTTTAAAATCGGAATACGAATTGCAACTTATTCAGTATTTAACTTTAAAAGCAAAAGAATTCAAATCAGAAAATCAAAAAGAATAATTGCTATTTTTACCAAATGAAAAAGAATTTATTTCGATTTGTTTTGCCAATCTTTATGATTGTAATGATGAGCTCATTTGCTTGGCATAAATTTTATGTATCTGTAACTCAAATTGATTTTGTCCCAAACAAAAAAAGAGTAGAAATTACTTCCCGAATTTTTATTGACGACCTAGAAAAAGCATTGGAAAAAAGATTTAAAAAGAAATTTTACTTAACATCTTCAAGAGAAATTGAAAATGCAGATGCTCTAATTCAGGAATATTTGAAAGAAAAAATTAAAATTTCTATCAATAAAAAATCGCAAAACATTGAATATTTAGCTCGAGAAGTAGAAGGTGATGTGTTAATTTTTTACACTAAAATTGCCGTTTCAAAAAAAATAAATACCTTCGAAATCTTTAATTCGTTACTAACCGATATTTATAAGGAGCAACAGAATATAGTTCATGTGAATATTAATAGTAACAAAAACAGCTTTTTGTTTACTAATAGTGATACCAGTCAAAAAATAGACTATTAAAAAGAATTCAATTATATGAAAAAGTCAATTGTATTTAGTGCTTTTCTAACTTTAATTATATCTTTTGGAGCTATAGCTCAGGATGTAAAAACAGAAGAAAAAAAGCGAGAGCTTGGACATTATAACGAGAATAAGTTTCGTCAAATGTATGACGAAATGGCAACTCCAAATATGTTTAGAACGGCTTCTGGAGCACCAGGACCAGCATATTATCAGCAAAAAGCAGATTATAAAATGAATCTGGAGTTAGATGATAAAAACAAGAAATTATATGGTTCTGAAACAATAACCTACTACAATAACGCACCTGAAGCTTTAGAGTATTTATGGGTACAATTAGAACAAAACATAGAAAGACCTGATTCTAAAACGCCTTTAGTAGAAAGTCAAAACATGGATAAAGCCATTTCTACAAGTGGTTTTGCAAAAAAATACATGGATAAATCTTTTGATGGTGGATTTAATATTGAATATGTTAAAGATGCTAAAGGGAACGTTCTCAATCAAGTGGTGGTATAATATTGTGAATTACATGGAAGGAGCAAATAACGGACGTTCAGGTTATGAGCAATTTGCAGATGGAAATCGCTTGTATGTGATGGCTCAGTTTTTTCCAAGAATGGCTGTTTATAATGATGTTGAAGGATGGCAAAACATGCAATTTTGGGGTAGAGGAGAATTTGCTTTAGTTTTTGGAGATTACGAAGTAAATATTACAGTTCCTGCTGACCATGTTATGGAAGCAACAGGAGTTCTACAAAATAGAAGCGAAGTTTTTACCCCAGAACAAGTAAAAAGATGGGAATTAGCAGAAAGAACATTCGATAAGCCTGTTATTATTGTAACACAAGACGAAGCTATTGCTGCTGAAAAAAGTTTTTCAGACAAAAAGAAAACATGGAAATTCAAAGCTCAAAATGTGCGTGACTTTGGTTTTTCTACATCAAGAAAATTCATAATTGACGCGATGGCAGTTGATTTGCCAACAAACAAACCATTAGCCATTTCAATTTATCCAAAAGAAGCCAATCCACTTTGGGGAGATTTATCTACAAAAGCGGTAGCTCATACATTAAAAACGTATTCTCATTTTACATTTGATTATCCTTATCCAAAAGCAGTTTCAGTTTCGGCAGAAGATCAAGGTATGGAATATCCAATGATTTGTTGGAACTACGGTCGTCCTGATGAAAAAGGATTTGTAAGTGATAGAATTAAATATGGAATGTTAGGAGTTATCATCCACGAAGTTGGACACAACTTCTTCCCAATGATTGTAAATTCAGACGAAAGACAATGGTCTTGGATGGATGAAGGTTTAAATACATTCTTAGAATACTTAACGGAAACTTCTTTCGATCCAAATTTTCCAGCAACAAGAGGTCCAGCCAAAAATATTGTGCCTTACATGAAAGGAAATCAAAAATATTTAGAACCTATTATGTCGAATTCTGAAAATATTTACCAATTTGGAGCTAATGCTTATGGTAAGCCAGCTACAGGATTGAATATTTTAAGAGAAACCATTATGGGAAGAGAATTGTTTGACCATGCTTTCAAAACCTATGCAAACCGTTGGAAATTCAAACACCCTACACCAGAAGATTTCTTTAGAACGATGGAAGATGCTTCTGCGGTTGATTTAGATTGGTTTTGGAGAGGTTGGTTCTATTCAACAGATTATACCGATATTGGAGTAAAATCGGTTAAACAGTATTTTGTTTCTACAGAAGCTTCTAAAGAAACACAAGCGATGTTCAATAGAAGAGGAAGAAAAATTAGCGATGGTGAGCCAATGTTGTACTTAGTTGCAGAAGATGCTCCTGATTTTAAACCTGAATTGAAAAAAGGATTCGATGCTAAAAATGTGCAAGCGCTTGCAGATTATCTAGATAAAAATTACACTGCAGAAGAAAAAAATGCATTAAAATCGCCTAAATATTTCTACGAAGTAGAGTTTGAAAAACCAGGAGGATTAATTATGCCAATTATCGTTGAACTTCAATTTGAAGATGGAACAAGTGAAACTCAAAAATTCCCTGCTCAAATTTGGAGAAAGAATAATGATACTGCAAAGAGAGTTTTTGCAACAGAGAAAAAAGTGATAAAAATTCAATTAGATCCAAAATTAGAAACAGCTGATATTGATGTTGAAAATAACTATTGGCCTAAAGGAGGAACAGAATCAAAATTTGATACTTTAGAAAAGAAATAAGAATTAAGACTATCTTCGGATAGTCTTTTTTTTGATTACTTTAAGATAAAGTAGGTACAAAACTTTGTAACTTTGCGAAGTTAATTTTCAAAAAAGACACTATGTTTGGAATAGGTGGAGGTGAATTGTTTTTCATCATTTTAGTTGTTTTAATGTTGTTTGGGTCAGATAAGATTCCAGATATTGCTCGTGCTTTAGGTAAAGGTATGGCACAATTAAAAAATGCCACAAACGAAATAAAGAACGAAATTCATAAAGGAACTCAAGAAGCTGGGTTGGATATGAATACGTTAACAGGTGGTGTTTCTGAAGAAATAGCAAAAGCTAAAGAAGGAATTACAAAAATGGTAAATCCTATGGAAAACATTAATTTAGATGTTCAAAATCCAATAGAAAAAGTAAAAGAAGATATTGAAAGCATTACCGGACCTGTAAAAAGACAAATGTAATTTTGGAGCAGTTAATTAACTTAGATAAAGAATTATTCCTTTTCTTAAACGGATTAGGTTCTGAGCAGTTCGACAGTTTTTGGAAAATAATAACAAAACAAATCTATTGGTCGCCACTGTTTATTGGGGTGTTTTATTTAATTCAAAAGAAAGTAGGATGGAAAGGATTAGGAATCATTATTCTTTTCTTGGCTGCTTTAATTACGTTTACAGACCAAATTACCAATCTTTTCAAATATTCTTTCGAACGTTTACGACCATGTAATGATTTGGAAGTTAATCAAATAGCTCGAATAGTAGAAAAGAGAAGCTCATTCAGCTTTTTCTCAGGGCACGCTTCTAATTCTTTCGCAACAACAACTTTTGTTGTATTAATTCTTCGTAAATATTACAAGCATACTTATTTGTTGTTTTTGTTTCCACTAATTTTTGCTTTTAGCCGAATTTACTTAGGATTGCATTTTCCAGCAGATATTCTTACGGGTTATGTATTTGGAGCAATTTTCGGATTTGGATGTTATAAATTGTATTTGTTCTTTGGTAAAAAATACAATTTCATTACAAAACACGACTAACCGTCAAACCATCACGAATAGGCAATAAAACCGTTTCTACTCTTGGGTCAGTATTCAATAGTTGATTGTATTCTAATAAAACGGGTGTGCTTTTATCATTTGGTTTAACTTCTTCCAGCACTTTTCCGCTCCACAAAACATTATCCGATAAGATAATTCCGCCTTTGTTCATCATGGGGACAATTAAGTGAAAGTAATTTACATAATTTTCTTTATCAGCATCAATAAAAACCAAATCAAATTTTTTATTCAAAGTTGGGATAATATCAACTGCATCTCCTAAGTGTTGAAAAATTTGGTCTTTCCATGGCGAAGCATCAAAATATTTTCTCTGAAAATCTACCAATTCCTCTTCAATATCTATCGTATCTAAAGTCCCGTTTTCCGCTAATCCTTCCGCTAAACACAAAGCAGCATAACCAGTATACGTTCCAATTTCCAAAATATGTTTCGGACGAATAATTTTCGAAAGCATACTCAAAACTCTACCTTGAAAATGACCACTCAACATTCGCGGTTGCATAATTTTTTGGTAGGTTTCTTTGTTAAGTTTCGCTAATAATTCAGGTTCCGCTTGCGAATGATTGGCAACGTAATCTTCTAAATCTTCTGATATGAAATGCATGATAAAATCAAATTTTTAACAAAAATACAAATTCCAACTCTTCTAATTTCTAATTTCTGAATTCTAATTTCTAAATTCATTACTTTTGCATCATGCAAATCGAGAAAAAAGACATACGAGCACTAACTAAAGAACAATTGCGTAACTTTTTTGTTTCTAACGGAGACAAAGCGTTTCGTGGTAACCAAGTTTACGAATGGTTATGGCAAAAACGCGCGCATACTTTTGAAGACATGACTAATTTGTCTAAAGAAACACGTACCATGTTAGAAGCTAACTTTGTAATCAATCACATCAAGGTTGATACTTTACAACGTAGCGAAGATGGAACCGTTAAAAATGCCGTTCGTTTGCACGATGACTTAATCGTAGAATCGGTTTTGATTCCTACAGAAACTCGAACTACCGCTTGTGTTTCTTCGCAAGTAGGTTGTAGTTTAGATTGTAATTTTTGTGCGACAGCTCGATTAAAACGTATGCGTAATTTGGAACCAGGAGAAATCTATGACCAAGTTGCCGCAATTGATAACGAAAGTCGTTTATATTACGACCGACCTTTATCCAACATCGTTTTTATGGGAATGGGTGAGCCTTTGATGAATTATCCAAACGTGATGAAAGCGATTGATATGATTACGTCTACCGAAGGTTTGGGAATGTCACCAAAAAGAATCACCGTTTCTACTTCTGGAATCCCGAAAATGATTAAAAAAATGGCAGATGATGAGGTGAAATTCAAACTAGCAGTTTCTTTGCATTCAGCTGTTGAAGAAATTCGAAACGAAATCATGCCATTTACGAAGAATTTTCCTTTAACCGATTTGCGTGAGAGTTTGGAATATTGGTATAGAAAAACCAAAAGTAAAATTACTTACGAATATGTAGTTTGGAAAGGTATCAACGACGATAAAAAATCGATTGATGCTTTGGTGAAATTCTGTAAATATGTACCATGTAAAGTAAATTTGATTGAATACAATCCAATTGATGATGGTATGTTCCAACAAGCCTCTGAAGAAGCTACAAATGCTTACATAACTGCTTTAGAAAAAAATAATATCGTGGCTAAGGTAAGAAGAAGTCGCGGTAAAGACATTGATGCTGCTTGCGGTCAATTAGCTAATAAATCTTAATTTATTCAATAATTTACTTTTTCTAGTTTTAGAATCATAAAAAAAGATGTAAGAAATACGTGTTCTTTTGTAAGAAACAGTATCTTCGTGCAGCTGAATGATTTTGTAAAAAAATAAATTCAGTTTAACTAACACACATCTAAAATATGATTAAGCACACCTTATTATTTCTACTTTTTTTTACATTTGGTTTTTCTCAGGAAAATAGCACGAAAGGAATTGTTAAAGATGCAGAAACAAAAGAAACTATTCCGTTTGTAAATATTATTTATAAAGATAATTCAGGTAATTTGACTGGTACGATGACAAACGAGGATGGAGAATTTTCGTTACATCACATCAAAGAGGTTGAAATTAGCCACATCAATTACGAAACTAAGAAAGTTGTATTTGAAAACAAGGAAGTTGAAATTTATTTAACTCCAAAAGTGTATATTTTAGATGAATTAATAATTTCAAACGTTTCGGGAAGAGATTTTTTAAAATCGTTGATAAAAGATGCAAAAGTTCGTGCGGTTAAAAACAGTAAATTAAGTACTTATGGAAGGGAGATTGTAAAAATAAACAATCAATACACCAAGTATTCCGATGCAAAAATGGATTATTTCATTAAGAAAGGAAATGGAAAATCGGTTTTACAAATAAACCAAAGTAGAGCAATAAAATCCAATTTACAAGATTCTACAAGTTCTGTTTTAAACGGAATGAATTCAGCTTACAATGTAAGAGATTATGTAAAATATGCTTATAATTTTGATGGTATTGAAAATCTTATCAAGAGTAAAGAATACTCTTTTGACCGATATTTAAGAAGAGATGCTTCTGGATTTGAATACGAATACATTAAAATAATTCCGAATGTAGATAGTGATGAATTATTGTATGAAGGTTATGTTATCGTAGATAATAAATCTAATAAAATAATTGAATTTAAAGTTGAAATAGCGGATTCACATAAGAAAAACTCAAAACTTAAAAATATATTAATTGCCAAATTGAAGCTTAACGATCAATCGGTTTGGTGTAAGTTTAAGTTTGTAAATAACCAATATGAATTGGTTTACTATAAAAACAGCTTCAGTCTTTACATTCAAATGGGTAAAAAAGTACACGATAATGTTAGCAGTACTTTTGATTTATTAGTTTTGGATGTTAAAAACGATGTTGAGATACCTGAAAAAGGTTTTGGTGGCGATACTATTTTTGAAGCAGGAACAAATTACACTCAGAAATTTTGGGAAATGAATAATGTTTTTCCTTTAAAAGAAAGCGAGCAACGATTTGTTGATTCTATTAAAAATTAATTTATTCTTCATTCTAAAAAAAAAGTAAAGAGATTTCGATAAAGTTCGAAGTCTCTTTTTTTATAATCTTTTGCTAAACTTTTGACTAACGAGTTTGTTTTTGTATTTTTGATACCTCAATGAAAATAACCGAACAAATAAAGCTCCCCATCGCAAATGAAATGGAACTCTTTGAAGAGAAGTTTCGCGATTCCATGTCTTCAAAAGTGGCTTTATTAAACAGAATTACACATTATATAGTAAACCGAAAAGGAAAACAAATGCGACCGATGTTTGTTTTCTTAACCGCAAAAATGGTTTCAGGCGGTACAGTTAATGAACGAACGTATCGTGGTGCTTCGGTTATTGAGTTAATTCATACCGCAACTTTAGTGCATGATGATGTAGTTGATGATAGTAATAAACGTCGTGGATTTTTCTCCTTAAATGCCCTTTGGAAAAACAAGATTGCTGTTTTAGTTGGCGATTATTTATTGTCAAAAGGATTATTGCTTTCTATTGATAATAACGATTTCGATTTGCTAAAAATCATTTCAGTAGCTGTTCGCGAAATGAGTGAAGGTGAATTACTTCAAATCGAAAAAGCTAGAAGATTAGATATCACCGAAGATATTTACTACGAAATCATCCGACAAAAAACGGCTACTTTAATTGCAGCTTGTTGTTCGCTTGGCGCTTGTTCTGTGGCTCCAGAAGATAAAGATGTGGTTGAAAAAATGCGTAAATTCGGAGAATTAATCGGAATGGCGTTCCAAATTAAAGACGATTTATTTGATTATACCGATGATGCCATTGGAAAACCAACCGGAATCGACATTAAAGAGCAAAAAATGACTTTACCATTGATTTACGCTTTGAACAATTGCTCGCCAAAAGAAAAAAGTTGGGTAATCAATTCGGTTAAAAATCACAACAAAGACAAAAAGCGCGTAAAAGAAGTAATCCAATTCGTAAAAGACAAAAACGGATTAACGTACGCCGAAGAAAAAATGGTGCAATTTCAGCAAGAAGCACTTTCGTTATTACAAGATTTCCCAACATCTCCATACAAAGATTCCCTTATTTTAATGGTAAATTACGTGATTGAAAGAAAAAAATAATTTTTTTTCATATTTCATACAACCATTTT
>NZ_JAKLJH010000092.1 GCF_023151265.1 Flavobacterium sp. | reverse complement strand
TCGTTTAATGTATTCGAATTAGATGCGGCTTCAAACAATGGTGTTGATGATATTAGAAGTATTATCGACCAAGTTAGAATACCGCCACAAACTGGAAAATACAAAGTATATATCATTGACGAGGTGCACATGCTTTCGCAAGCAGCTTTTAATGCTTTCCTGAAAACATTAGAAGAACCACCAAAGCACGCCATTTTTATTTTAGCTACAACTGAAAAACATAAAATTATTCCAACGATCTTATCGCGTTGTCAAATTTTTGATTTCAAAAGAATTACAGTTAAAGATGCGAAAGAACATTTAGCTGAAATTGCTAAAGAACAAGGCGTAGCTTACGAAGATGATGCTCTACATATTATTGCTCAAAAAGCAGATGGAGCAATGCGTGATGCTTTGTCTATTTTTGACAGAGTAGTTTCGTATTGCGGAAAAAACCTTACCAGACAAGCTGTTACCGAAAATTTAAACGTTTTAGATTTTGAATATTACATCAAAATCACCGATTTAATTTTAGAAAATAAAATTCCAGATTTATTAGTTGCTTACAATGATATTTTAGCAAAAGGTTTTGACGGACATCATTTTATTGCAGGTTTGGCATCGCATTTTAGAGATTTATTAGTGTGTAAAAATCCGGCTACTTTACCTTTATTGGAAGCTGGCGAACAAGCGCAAGCCTTATATGCAACGCAATCGCACAAAGCAATGCATGATTTCTTGATAAAAGGAATTGAATTAGCAAACGAATGCGATTTGAAATTTAAAGTCAGTCAAAATCAGCGACTTTTAGTTGAACTTTGTTTGATGCAATTAGCCTCTATCACTTTTGATGGAGAAAAAAAAAAGTAGCTAAATTTATAATTCCGGCTACGTATTACAAGAACAACACCTACTCTATTTCGGAAGTTTCAACGGTTAAAACTCAGGTTCCAACTGAGGAAACAAAACCTGTTATAGTATCTGAAACAGTTGTAAAAGAACCAATAGTTGCTGAAATTCCTAAAGTTCAAAACGAAGTAGTTGCTCCTATAGTTCCTGAAATTCCGAAACCAGTTCTTACCAATTTAAATCCGACAGGAACTAAAGTTTCGGCACTTTCATTAGCGAGTATTAAAGCGAAAAAAGAGTTAGAAGCCCAACAACAAACTTTTCAAAAACACAGAGAAGAATTACCTTCAGAAACGTTTAACGAAACCGATATGTTGTTACAGTGGAATAAATTTGCTCAAAAAATGACCGATAGCGGCAAGCGTTTATTAGCTACTTACATGCAAATGAACGATCCAACGTTAAACGGAACCACCATTACTTTAGAACTTCCAAATCAAAGTACGAAAGAGGAATTTTTATCGGGATGTCATGAATTAATGGGTTATTTAAGAGGAAAATTACACAACCACGATATTACCATTGAAGTTGTAGTAAATGAAACTACCGAAAATAAATACGCTTTTACTCCACAAGAGAAATTTGAACGTTTAAAACAAATTAATCCAAATATTGAATTGTTGAGAAAGACGTTTGATTTGGATGTTTAAGAAAATCAAGAATCAGTTGATGAAGTAAACAGCCATTATTGACTGGGCTGTTCGATTTTTAATTTTATTAATGATTTCAAATAATAAAATGAACTGTAATATTCTAAATCATTGTCAATATTGGTTTCCATATTATTCAGTTCATTAAGAATTTCTACATCGTCTTTAAACTCTTCTTTAAAATATGAAACACCCCAAATTGGATGTTTAACAAAAAGCTTTTGGATTTCATAGTGATAATCTTTTTTCTTAAATGACTTATTATTATTTATTTTATCACTTGTAATAAAACTAATTTTTACTTTAGGTTGAAAGATTTCGGTATCTGAAGTTTTATTTAAAGTTGATTCAGAACAAATTTCATTTATTTGCTCCTGTTTTTCTACCAACATTTGTAAAAGATCTTTTTTGAAATTTTCTACTACCATTCTATACCGAATGTGTTCATCTTTTCTTTGATAACATTCTTTCAGTATTTCCTCTTTATATAGATAATCAGTAATAAATATATGCTCAAAAAAAATTGAAGTTAATTCTACTATAAGATTAAAATCATCCTTTAAAATTACATTTTCAAGTTCTTTTAATTTAATAATATAGCTTTTCGATATCTTCCTAATTTTATCAAGTATTAAATCAAAGTATTTATTGAGAAAAGTTTTGTGAGTGTTAATAATTTCTGAAACAGCAAACGATTTCTCAATTCCTGAAAAATTATTATCTTTTGAATATTTTATATAATGAATATTACTTGTTGTTAAATTTCTTCCCCAAAAAATTGACGAAAGTAATTCGTTAGATTTTTGGTCTTTATTGATTGGGTGACCTATTAATTCGTTCCTAATTTCACGATTTGGATCTTTGTCTTTTTTAGTACTTTTTGCAACTTTAAAAATTGTTAATAATTCATCCGTTAAATCTTGATGTACATAAATTATTTGCAATAACCCTGTGGAATAAAATATACTTTTTTGAAAATCACCTCTTTCTGGTGTTGATTCTATAATATCAAAAGTTTCATTAAAATAACTAAGAATATCGCCGTAATAATTAGTTTTGATTTCATCATTCCAAAGAATACAATTTTGGATTGTTTTATACTCCCAAACAAAATCATTCCAAAACTCTGTTATTCGTTCGAGTTTATTCTTTAAAATCTCCATAGTCTTAATATAACGGTATGTAACCTTCAACTAACTAATTAACATCTTTAAATCTTCCCATAATACATCGCCTTCACGATACCATCAGATAATCCAATTTTTGGCACATAAATATGTCTTGCGCCACTCCATTTCATCGCATTTAGATAAATTCTTGTTGCAGGAATAATTACGTCGGCGCGGTCTGGGTTTAAACCTATTTCGGCGATTCTTTGTTCGTAGGTCATGCTGTTTAATTTTTGGTATTGCGAACTTACATACACATACGAAAGTGGTTTATCTTGTTGTTTTTCAGATAATTTGAATAATTTATTGATATTTCCACCAGAACCAATTAGTGTGATGTCTTCAAAAGGTTCGGTATTAGTTTTAATCCATTTTTCAATTTCTTGCCAAACTACTTCATTTACCATGTTATTCAACAAACGAACGGTTCCGTTTTTGAACGATTTAGATGCGATGATTTTTCCTTCGTAGAACAAAGAAAATTCGGTACTTCCACCACCAACATCCACATATAAATAGGCTTTATCAGTACTGATGAATTGTTTTAAATCGGATGCAGCAATGATAGCGGCTTCTTTTTTGCCATCGATGATATCAATTTTTATATCGGCTTTCTTTTTGATGATTTCGACTACTTCTTTACCATTATAAGCTTCTCGCATGGCTGAAGTAGCGCAGGCTTGATATTTTTCTACCTTATGTACTTTCATTAATAATTTGAAAGCTTTCATGGCATCAATCATTCTGTCGATATTTTCCTCCGTAATTTCGCCCACAGTAAAAGCATCTTGTCCTAAACGAATAGGAACACGAACTAAGGAACTTTTGTTGAATTGAGGAGCGCAACCTTCTTGCTCTACAATATTAGTTACCAATAACCTCATGGCATTGGAACCGATATCGATAGCTGCATATTTTTTTATTGTAATCATTTATCTTTTATTATTGCAACTCTTCTGCAATTACATCTAATTTGTTTTGGTAATAATTGTACATTTCTTGTTGGGCTCTGAACGGTTTTTCATCGCCTCGTTTTCTGTATTGATTTAATAAATCTGCAGAATGAATTCGGGCTTTTACGTTAGCTTTCCAACCTATTTCGAACGTTTCAATTAGTTCTTTTTTAATTTCTTCATCATAAATAGGACAAGTAACTTCTACCCTTGCATCTAAATTACGCGTCATGAAATCGGCTGATGAGATATAGACTTCAGGATCGCCAGCATTTCCAAAAATATAAATTCGGGAATGTTCTAAATAATTATCTACGATACTGATGGCTTCAATATTTTCGCTTAATCCTTTTACGCCTGGAATTAAACAGCAAATTCCTCTAATGACTAATTGAATCTTAACTCCAGCATTACTCGCTTCATACAATTTATCCGTCATTTTAAAATCGGATATACTGTTCATTTTCAATTTAATATACGCTTCTTTTCCAGAAAGAGCGTTTAAAATTTCTCTATCGATTAGCTTATTAAAACGTGTTCTTGTATAATGTGGAGATACTATTAAATGCTTATATCGATGCACTCTATAATTCACATCAAAGAAATCGAAAATCTTCGCGGCGTCTTTAAGAATTTCTACATTACTTGTAAACAAAGTGACATCGGTGTACACCTTTGCCGAATTTTCATTGAAATTTCCAGTTGAAATAAATCCGTAGCGTTTAACTCTTCCTTCTTCAATACGTTCGATAACGCAAATTTTACTGTGTACTTTTAAACCTTTTACTCCAAAAATCAATTCGATTCCTTCGGTTTGCATTTGTTCGGAATAGGAAATATTACTTTCTTCATCAAAACGCGCTTGCAATTCGATTTGAACCGTTACTTTTTTTCCGTTTTTTGCAGCATTTATAAGAGAACTTACGATTTGCGAATTCTTAGCCAAACGATACAATGTAATTTTTATTGAAGCTACTTTTGGATCTAAAGCCGCTTCACGCAAGAATTTAATGATATAAGAAAAAGACTGATATGGTGCATAAAGTAAGTAATCTTTCTTTTTAATTCGCTCTAAAATACTACCTTCTAAAGATAATCCTGGAACTGGTAGTGGTAAGTTTTCTCTATATAATAAATCGTATCTTCCTAAATGTGGAAAGTTCATATAATCTCTACGATTGTGATATCTTCCACCCGGAATAATACTATCAGAACTTAAAATATTCATTCCTTTTAGGAAAAATTCCAAAGTATCTTTACCAATGGCTTGATCGTAAACAAAACGAACAGGTTCGCCCACTCTTCGCTCTTTAACCGAATTGGAAATCTTTTCCATTAAACTTTTACTCAAATCACTATCAAATTCCAACTGTGCATCTCGAGTAATTTTAATCATGTGAGCTGAAATACTTTTATAATCAAATATATTAAAGATGCTATTTAAGTTAAGACGAATAACATCATCTAAAAGAATGATATACTGTTTTTCAGAATTAGAAGGTAAAACTACAAATCGATTAATAGTATTTGGAATTTCGATTACTGCATACTTGATTTCTTCGGTTGAAGATTCTGATTTCATAACCAATTTAATTGCTAAATATCCTGAAGTGTCTTTTAATAAAGGAAATTCTTCTAAGTCATTTAACATGATAGTTACTACAGCAGGACTTACCTTTTGAATAAAATAATCGTGAATAAAAACTTCCTGTTCTTTGGTAACCTGATTTTCATTAATAATATAGATGTTTTCTTTTTCGAGTTTTTTTTCGATTTCACTTAAAATGCGTAAACTTTCCGATTGTTGCTCAATAACAATATCAGTAATTTCTTTAAGCAATTGCTCTGCTGGAACACCAAGAATTTTTTCGGTTTCATTAGTTTCAAGACTCATACGACGAATGGCTGCGTATCGAACTCTGAAAAACTCATCTAAATTGTTGGAAAAAATTCCAAGAAAACGAAATCTATCTAATAAAGGTACACTTTCATCATTTGCTTCTTGAAGTACTCTTGCATTAAACGTTAACCAACTTTTTTCTCTATCTATATAGTTATTTGTAGTATTGTTCATTTTTAAACTGGCTTGGAAATAATGTTGCTTTAGTTTGTCCTTTTGATATGTTATTCCAATCATCAGTATCAAATTGCAAAGCAACTACACCAGATGTTGGTACATTATCTATATAAAGGTCTCCAAATTTATTAACAAATTTTGTAATAGCTTCATTATGTCCGAAAAGAATTAGGCTATCATATGAATTTTCACATTTTTTTATACTTTTTTCTAAGCTCTTAGCATCAAAAGTGTACAAATCTTCTGAAAAATGAATCGTTTCTAAAGGAATAGACAAGTATTGCGAAAAAATAAAAGCCGTTTCTTGAGTTCGTTTAGCTTTACTACTCCAAACAATGTAAGAAGGAGGTAAAATTTTTGGTGTTTTAGAAGCGATTAAATGTGCATCACGAACACCTCGTTGAGAGATAGATCTATCAATATCCTGAACTGGAGCATCCCAACTCGATTTAGAATGCCTAATAAGTATCAAATTTTTCATAGTTATTAGTTTAGAGATTCAAATTACTACTTTTTTTTGAATTAAAAGTTAAAGCTTTTGCTAATTTTAAGTTAGTTAGTAGATTTTTTTAAACACTTTATCGAAAACACTGATCTAATTAAAGCTAACTGTTAGTTTTTGAGTAATTTAGCATTGTTATAATAATCTATTCCCCTATTTTCTTTTTAAACTTAACTTCATTTTCACCCCTAAACCCAACCTTAAAATCAACTTACTGTAATTATTAATTTTTAAAAATTATTATTATGGAAAGTTTGTTAAAAATTGAAATTAGAACATTATTTCTATGCTCTCTTTTCTTAATGTGTTCTACAATAAACATAAGAGCCCAGCAAATTTATAATTGCAATGATACTTCTTTTGAATCAAATCAAAAACTGAAGAATAAACTTACTACCGTTTTAAATTCAACAGATTTAGTTCAACTAGAATCCAATCAATTTTCAAGAAATTCTAATAATTCTAATAGAGGAACCATTTTAGATATTCGCTATGAAAATTTGAATATGATAAATCAATTAAATGCTTTAGAAATATCAAATTTAAAATATTGTATACTTAGAATAAGAAACAATATTGCTCCAATTGATTTAGTTGCTTTGAATGCTTTGATAAATTTAGAATTACTTCATGTAATTATTGAGACTGATTACCAAAGTGTATTTTCAGTACTGAATGTAAATAATCCTAATTTATTCATTACCTATCAGATAAGTGTTCCACAATAAAATTAAAAAAATGAAAACAAAAAATTACTCTAAAGGTGTAAGTT
This sequence comes from Flavobacterium sp., assembly GCF_023151265.1. GTDB lineage: Bacteria > Bacteroidota > Bacteroidia > Flavobacteriales > Flavobacteriaceae > Flavobacterium. The sequence continues at coordinate 9,217 of NZ_JAKLJH010000092.1, read as the reverse complement.
TTGGTGGAAATAATAGTATCATAATATTCTTTTTATTGGTGAGTGTTGTAATGCATTCTCAAGTGAGAGTCAATTTTACTTCACGTGAACCTATTGCTTCTCCTTCAACAAGTATTTTTAATATTAAAGGTGATTTTACTTTAATTGGAAATACTAATTTAACACTAAACAATTATGATGTTAACGAGCCAAATAGTAATAACAACATGATTTATGTTGATATTGATGGCGACTCTAATACATTTAATTCTTCAAGCGCTAATTTAACATTTTCAACAGAAAATGGAGCTGTTCCAGAATGTTCTAAAGTTGTTTTTGCTGGTTTATACTGGACGGGGAGATCATCTGATGGTTCAAATAGTCCCGATATTTTTAATGTGACTAAAAATTCAGTTACTAAAACATTTAATAAAAGAAAAGTTAAACTTAAAGGTCCTACTTCATCATCATATACTGAAATTACTGCAAATACAAACGATATTTATTATCCTCAAAACTCAGATGGCTTTATGTATTCAGCTTTTGCTGAAATTACTGAATACGTAAAAACAAATGGTTTAGGACAATATACTGTAGCTGATATAGCGCTAGTTGAAGGAAATGGTGGTTCAACTGGTTATTATGGAGGATGGGGAATTATTGTTGTTTATGAAAATTCAAAAATGAAATGGAGAGATGTCACTGTTTTTGATGGTCATGCCTATGTGCAAGGAAACTCAACATTAAGTCACCAAATCCCTATTTCAGGATTTAATGCGGTTCAAACAGGTCAAGTTAATGTTAAACTTGGTTTAATGGCAGGTGAAGGTGATAGAAGTATTAGTGGTGACTATTTCAATATACAAAGATCTAGTGATAATAATTGGCAAACATTAAGTCATTCAGGAAATTCAACCAATAATTTCTTTAATTCTTCCATTCAAACTGGAGGAAATACTAGAAATCCAAACCTTGTTAATAATACTGGTCTTGACATTTCAATGTTTAATATTCCTAATCCAAGTAACTCTGTAATTGCAAACAATCAAACATCCACAACTCTAAGATATGGTTCAACTCAAGATACCTATGTAATTTTTATGGCAGCAATGGCTGTAGACGCTTATATTCCAGACCCTGAAGGAGTCATGTCTTTAGTAACAATTAATGGTGTACCAGCGACTTCTACGACAACTGTTACTCCAGGCCAAGAAATTGAATACTCCATCAAAATTCTTAATGAAGGAACCGAAAATATAAATAACGCTCAAATAAAAATTCAATTACCATATACAGCAACATTTGTAAATGGAAGTCAAAGCGGAATTATTAATTTTAGTCCGCTACCAACTCCAAATAATGTTTATTTTAATCCAAATGATGGTCCATCTGGTACTCTTATTTGGGATATTGGAACATTACCTGTTCCAGCAACTCCAACAACAATCTTAGGAGAATTAAAATATAAAATAAAAATAACAGAGGATTGCTTTTTACTAAAAAATCCAAATTGTGTCCCCTCTGCATCATTATATGGTTATATAAATGGAATTGGTGCAATTACAGGAATTCAAATTATAAATAAACCTTTTATTCAAGGTTATGTTACAAGTGGTTTATGTATTGGAGATCCTATTTTAAATCCTATAACGACAATGATTGATGCTACAAACTTCATTAATCAAAACTGTCAAAATACTATTACCGAATTAGTTTTTAATTATTGTAGTCCAATATCTCAAGTTCCTTTCAATTCGATTGCGTCAAACTATCCAATTGGTACACAATTTTATAACAGTTATCCTATTAATGGAAGTACAATTGAATATACAAGTTCAAATCCATTTCCAAATACATTAGGAAGTTTTAATTACTATGCTGTGCCTCCAAATGCAAATGGTTGTTACTATACTTTACAAATTAACATAGTTGGAAATCCAACAATTACATCTCCTCAATCTGTAAATATAAATGGCTGCAATTCTTCTGTAATTTCTCCTTTAGTATATAGTGAAACACCTGTTAATATTAATCTTCAGGATTTTATTAATGCTGGCGGAAGTGTATCAAACAATCAATTAAATTATACTATATCTTATGTTGATTCTTCAAATGGTAGTTGTCCTCTTATAGTAACAAGAACATATACAATAATTACTTCATGTAGTACTCAAACAATTACACAAACCTTTACCATTATTGACGATACAGATCCAACAATCACAACGCAAGCTTCAAACTTAGAAGTGCAATGTGATGGAAACGGAAACACTGCTGATTTAAACGCTTGGTTAGCTTCTAATGGTGGTGCTGCTGCAACTGATGTTTGTTCTTCAGTAACTTGGAGTAACAACTTTACTTCGGTTTCTGATACTTGTGGAGCGACTGGTTCGGCTTCAGTAACTTTTACTGCTACTGATAATTGTGGAAATAGTTCTTCAACAACGGCTACATTTACAATCATTGATAACACAAATCCAACAATCACAACGCAAGCTTCAAATTTAGAAGTACAATGTGATGGAAATGGAAATACGGCTGCATTAAACGCTTGGTTAGCTTCTAATGGTGGTGCTTCAGCTACTGATGTTTGTTCGAATGTGACTTGGAGTAACAACTTCAATTCAGTTTCTGATACTTGTGGAGCGACTGGTTCGGCTTCGGTAACTTTTACCGCTACTGATAATTGTGGAAACAGTTCTTCAACAACAGCTACATTTACTATCATTGATAATACAAATCCAGTGATTTCTGTACAAGCTTCTAACTTAGAAGTACAATGTGATGGAAATGAAAATACTGCTGCATTAAACGCTTGGTTAGCTTCTAACGGTGGTGCATCGGCTAGCGATGTTTGTTCATCGGTAACTTGGTCTAACAACTTCACTTCAGTTTCGGATACTTGTGGAGCGACTGGTTCTGCTTCGGTAACTTTTACAGCTACTGATAATTGCGGTAATAGCTCTTCAACTACTGCTACATTTACTATCATTGATAACACTAATCCAACAATCACAACGCAAGCTTCGAACTTAGAAGTACAATGTGATGGAAATGGAAACACTGCTGATTTAAACGCTTGGTTAGCTTCAAATGGTGGTGCTTCAGCTAGCGATGTTTGTTCATCGGTGACTTGGACTAACAACTTCACTTCGGTTTCTGATACTTGTGGAGCGACTGGTTCTGCAACAGTAACTTTTACAGCTACTGATAACTGTGGAAATAGTTCTTCAACTACAGCAACATTTACAATTATTGATAATACGAATCCTGTGATTTCTGTTCAAGCTTCTAACTTAGAAGTACAATGTGATGGAAATGGAAACACAGCTGATTTAAACGCGTGGTTAGCTTCTAATGGTGGTGCTGCTGCAACTGATGTTTGTTCTTCGGTAACTTGGAGTAACAACTTTAGTTCAGTATCTGATACTTGTGGAGCGACTGGTTCTGCAACAGTGACTTTTACTGCTACTGATAATTGCGGAAACAGTTCTTCTACAACAGCTACATTTACAATCATCGATAACACTAATCCAACAATCACATCGCTAGCTTCTAACTTAGAAGTACAATGTGATGGTTCTGGAAACACTGCTGCATTAAACGCTTGGTTAGCTTCTAATGGTGGTGCTGCTGCAACTGATGTTTGTTCGAACGTAACTTGGAGTAACAACTTTACTTCGGTTTCTGATACTTGTGGAGCGACTGGTTCTGCTTCGGTAACTTTTACGGCTACTGATAACTGTGGAAATAGTTCTTCAACTACTGCTACATTTACAATAATTGATAACACGAATCCAGTAATATCTGTTCAAGCTTCAAACTTAGAAGTACAATGTGATGGAAATGGAAATACTGCTGCTTTAAACGCTTGGTTAGCTTCTAACGGTGGTGCTGCTGCAACTGATGTTTGTTCTTCAGCTACTGATAATTGTGGAAATAGTTCTTCTACAACGGCTACATTTACAATCATCGATAACACAAATCCAGTGATTTCTGTTCAAGCTTCTAACTTAGAAGTACAATGTGATGGAAACGGAAACACAGCTGATTTAAACGCTTGGTTAGCTTCAAATGGTGGCGCTGCTGCAACTGATGTTTGCTCGAACGTAACTTGGAGTAACAACTTCACATCAGTTTCTGATACTTGTGGAGCGACTGGTTCTGCTTCGGTAACTTTTACAGCTACTGATAATTGTGGAAATAGTTCTTCTACAACGGCTACGTTTACAATCATCGATAACACAAATCCAGTGATTTCTGTTCAAGCTTCCAATTTAGAAGTACAATGTGATGGAAATGGAAATACGGCTGCTTTAAACGCTTGGTTAGCTTCTAATGGTGGTGCTGCTGCAACTGATGTTTGTTCGAATGTGACTTGGAGTAATAACTTTACTTCGGTTTCTGATACTTGTGGAGCGACTGGTTCAGCTTCGGTGACTTTTACTGCTACTGATAATTGTGGAAATAGTTCTTCAACTACTGCTACGTTTACAATAATCGATAACACGAATCCAACAATCACAACTCAAGCTTCGAACTTAGAAGTACAATGTGATGGAAATGGAAACACTGCTGCTTTAAACGCTTGGTTAGCTTCTAATGGTGGTGCATCGGCTACTGATGTTTGTTCTTCAGTAACTTGGAGTAACAACTTCACTTCAGTTTCTGATACTTGTGGAGCGACTGGTTCTGCTTCGGTGACTTTTACAGCTACTGATAATTGCGGAAATAGTTCTTCAACTACTGCAACATTTACAATCATTGATAACACCAATCCAGTTTTCACTAGTGAACTTCCTCAAAACATTTCTGTTTCTTGTGACGCAGTTCCTAATCCAGCAGAAATGACAGGTTCTGATAATTGTAGTGATGTAACTATAACTGTTTTAGATACAATCGACAGAGAAGAATCGCAATGCGAAGGAGAATACATCATTAGTAGAACTTGGACGATAACTGACAACTGTAATAACAGTTCAAGTTATACCCAAACTATAACTGTATTTGATACTACTCCTCCAACTTTAACAACTCAATTAAACACACAAATTAGTGTTTCATGTTCTGAAATTCCTGAAATTCCTGAATTAGTATTCACCGATAATTGTTCCGGAGTTCAAGAAGTTGTTTATAATGAAACTTCAACTATTATTTCAATTTATGAATATGTTATTATACGTGAATGGATTATTTCTGATAATTGTGGAAATGAAGCTAATTTTTCACAAACAATAAATGTAAGTGTTGAAGAACCTTTTGATGCAATTCCTTTCGCAATTTGTATTGAAGATGATCCAATAGATTTATTTACTATATTAGACGATTCAATTCCTACAACAGGAGAATGGCTTGAAGTTACTAATTCGGGTGGATTAACAGGAAGTATTTTTAATCCGATTAATGTAACTTTAGGTTACTATACTTTTCAATATGTGGTTGAATTAGAAGACAATTCTTGCCCTATGATCTATGAAGTGTATTTGAATGTAAATGATGATTGTGTTGTGTTAGCTGCTTGTGAAATTACCGTTTACAACGCAGTTTCACCTAACGATGATACTTCAAATGATTTCTTCTTCATCGACGGACTTGAATGTTATCCAGATAATACAGTAGAAATTTATAACAGATGGGGAATTTTAGTCTATGACGAAACAGGTTATGATAATACTCTTAAATCGTTCAAAGGTATTTCTGAAGGTAGAAATACTCTTAATAAAAATGAACTTTTACCAGATGGAACTTACTTTTACATTCTGAAATATACAGATGAAGAAAATAAGAATCATGAAAAAACAGGATATTTATACCTAAACCGTTAATAGATTAAAGCAACTTAAATACGAACAAGATGAAAACGATTTTAACTATAATTTGTGCATTCATTTTACAAAGTATGTGCTATTCTCAACAGGATTCTCAATATACTCAATATATGTACAATACTCCTTTAGTTAACCCTGCTTATGCGGGTTCTAGGGAAACAATCACCGCTTTTTTATTGCATAGAAATCAGTGGGTTGGATTAGACGGAGCGCCAGTAACTAATAATTTTTCTATAAATATGCCCGTGGGAGATTCTAATTTTGGAGTAGGATTAAATTTTGTCAATGATGAAATCGGTCCCGTTTCTGAAAATGAATTTTCGGTAGATTTGGCTTATTTTATTCAAGTTTCTGAAAATTATAAATTGTCATTAGGTTTAAAAGGAACCGCTAATTTGTTTCAATTAGATGTAAACAAACTTAGAGTTTTTGACCCAACAGATCCACAATTTCAAAATATGGATACCGAATTTTCTCCAAATGTAGGAGCTGGATTATATCTATTTTCAGATAAAACTTACTTTGGATTATCTGTACCAAGCTTTTTCGAATCGTATCGATATAATGACAACAATATTGAAATTACAAAAGAAAAAATGCACTTCTATTTTATTGCAGGACATGTATTTACATTAAGTGAAAACATCGATTTTAAACCTGCTCTTTTAAGTAAAATTGTAGAAGGTGCTCCACTGCAAGCTGACGTTACTGCGAATTTCTTATTCTTCGATAAACTAACATTAGGTGCGGCTTATAGATGGGATGCTTCCGTGAGTGCATTAGCTGGATTTCAAATTTCAGATTCTTGGTTTATTGGATATGGTTATGATTTAGAGACAACTAAACTTGCTAACTACAATTCAGGTTCTCACGAGATTTTCCTACGCTATGAGTTTTTCAACAGAAGTAGAGTTTCAGCACCTAGATTCTTTTAAATTTTCCGATTATGAAAACATTATACACACTAGTATTCGTCTTAAGCATCACAATTGGTGCTTTTGCACAAGGGTCTAAGCTAAACAAAGCAGACAAAAAATACGACAAATACTCCTATATAGACGCAATCGAAATTTATGAGAAAGTGGCCGAAAAAGGATACAAATCTGCTGAATTATTTGAAAAATTAGGAAATGCTTACTATTTCAATGGAGAATTAGATAAAGCGTCTAAATGGTATGGTGAACTTTTTGCCCTAAATCAAGAAGTAGATTCAGAGTATTATTTTAGATATGCTCAAGCCTTAAAAGCAGAAGGTAATTACGAAAAATCAAATCAGTACATGGAATTATTTGCTCAAAAAACAAACGATACTAGAGCCAAATTATTTCAAGAGAACAAAGATTACTTAACTGATATTGATGCCGTTTCTGGAAAATATACCATGGATAAAACCGATGTAAATTCAGAGTTTTATGATTATGGCCCAACATTTTTTGGAAAACAAATTGTATTTACTTCCTCAAGAAGCGAAGGCAATCAGTATTCAAAAATTCACGATTGGACCAAACAAAATTTTACAGATTTATTCGTAGCTTCAATTGATAATGACGGAAAATTAGGAAGCGTAGAAAATTTTTCTAAAACAGTAAACACCAAATACAACGAGTCCTCTCCTGTTTTCACAAAAGATGGCAAAACCATGTATTTTACCCGAAACAACTACAACGACGGTAAAAAACGTAAAAGTGATGATAAGGTTATCATGGAGAAAATTTACAAAGCCGAACTAGTTAATGGCGAATGGACGAATGTAAAAGAAGTACCGTTTTCAAATGATAATTACAAAACGGCTCACCCAACGTTGAGTCCAGATGAGAAAACCATGTATTTTGCTTCAGATATGCCGGGAAGTTTTGGAAATTCTGATTTGTATAAAGTGTCAATCGATTCTAATGGAAATTTTGGTTCGCCAGAAAATTTAGGACCAACCATCAACACTGAAGGAAGAGAAACTTTCCCTTTTGTTGATGCTGATAACAATTTATTTTTCGCATCTGATGGACATCCTGGACTTGGTGGTTTAGATATTTTTGAAGCAAAATCAGCTAATAATTCATTTGAAAAACCTGTTAATGTTGGAAAACCATTGAACAGTCAAATGGACGATTTTGGTTACGTTACCAACAAAGAGAGTTTAGGATTTTTCTCATCTAACAGAGATGGCGGAAGCGGTTATGATGACATTTATACATTTACCGTTTGTACCCATACTTTAACTGGTTTAATAACAGATATTGACACAAAAGCAATTTTACCAAATGCTAAAGTGATATTATTTGATGATAAAATGAATAAAATTAGCGAAACTACTTCTTCAGATAAAGGTTCCTATTCCTTTAAAATTGAATGTAATAAGAAATACTACGTAAGAGCATCAAAAGAAGAATATGAAACTACTGAAAAATCATTTGGTCCAGTAACAAAAACAGGTGAATCTAAGTTAGATATCGAATTAAAACGCAACATCTTCCCTGTTGAAGTAGGAACCGATTTAGCAAAAATACTAGATGTTAGTATTATTTATTTCGATTTAGACAAATGGAATATTCGCCCAGATGCTGCAGAAGATTTAGAAAAAATCATAGCCGTTATGAACCAATATCCAAACATGACAATAGATATTCGTTCACATACCGATAGTAGACAAACGCACAAATACAACGAACTGTTATCAGACAGAAGAGCAAAATCTACTTTAGAGTTTATGGTTAAAAACGGTATCAACAGAAACCGATTAACAGCAAAAGGATATGGAGAAACACAATTGGTAAACAATTGTTCAGACGACGTTCCGTGTAGCGAAGCAGAACATCAAAAAAATAGACGAAGCGAATTTATCGTACTAAAAATGTAACCTACACACATATCTATATCATTTTTAATAAAAGCAGTTATTCTCGTAATAGCTGCTTTTTTATGTAATAAAAGTTTTATATATTTGAGAATGTTTACTTGTTAGCTGTTATAATAGAAAAAAATGGACGAAATATTAGAAAGAAAGATATTCAGGAAAGCTCGTCTTTGTCAAATGAAAAGAAGACATCACTCATATGTTTCGGGAGCTAAATACAAAAACACCCGAATTGTAGAAAGTTCAGGTAAAATTTTACAAGCAAATATTTATTCCAATGAACTTATAAATGCTTTAAATGTTTTTGGTAAAATTGGAACTAAATATAACAAATCTACTATTGGATTCTGTGCTGAAGTGCATTCTGTAAATTCAGTTTGTGAAGCACGTAAAATAACAAATATTGTTTCAATAGAAGTTGGCAGTGCAATACGACCACGTACGATGCAAAAAGGAAAAAAATGTGCAATTTGTAATCAGTTATTTTAATGTATTATTATTACTATTATTACGGAGGCAACATATTTGAAACTCCAGAAAATTATGACATAGACTATTT
>NZ_JAKLJH010000091.1 GCF_023151265.1 Flavobacterium sp. | reverse complement strand
CAACAGCCCAACCTGATCAAGTTTATAAGAACGAAATTAGTAAAAAGTTTGACATGCTTGTTTTTGGTGCGGAACAAGATAAATTAGACTACAAACTTTCAACCTGCTGTAACCCTATTCCGGGTGATGAAGTATTTGGTTTTGTTACTATTAATGAAGGAATTAAAGTACACAGAAAAGATTGCCCAAATGCCATTAGTATGCAATCCAATTACGCTTATAGAATTATTCCAGCAAAATGGATTGACTCATCACAAGAAGAATTCAAAGCTATTTTAAAAATTACAGGAATGGATATTTTAGGACTTACGAATGACTTAACTAAAGTAATTTCAAGTCAAATGAACGTAAACATTCAGAGCATTTCCTTAAGTAGTGAAGCGGGAATTTTTAATGGACAAGTGGCTGTGGTAGTTCAAAACAATACGATCTTAAAAAAGCTAATCGAAAACATCAAAAAAGTAGATGGAATTGATAAGGTGACTAGGGTTTACAATAATTAACAAAAGTTAATAACTATAATTTTCTAATTAAACTTAGGATTTTATTCAAAGCAAAAATAACACTATCTTTGCCAATATTTCATTTATCAATACGATGGAAAACAAAAATCAAGAAATTGTAAAGAACGTTTTTACTAAATTTTTAGAAGAAAAGGCGCACCGTAAAACACCTGAACGCTACGCTATTCTTCAGGAAATTTACAATACTGCCGAACATTTTGATATCGAATCTTTATATATCAAAATGAAGAATAAAAACTACCGTGTAAGTAGAGCCACACTTTACAATACAATCGAACTTTTATTAGAATGTGGTTTGGTGCGTCGTCATCAGTTTGGACAAAACCAAGCACATTACGAAAAATCGTATTTCGATAAACAACACGATCACATTATTTTAACTGATTCTGGTGAGGTTATCGAATTTTGTGACCCAAGAATTCAACAAATAAAACAAACCATGGAAGAAATGTTTGGAATTGATATTTCAACTCACTCACTTTACTTCTACGGAACAAAAAAACAACAATAACTGATATTCATAAATAAAAAAATGCGTACAGACAAGTCAATGACTTGTCTCTATCCAAAAAAACAATAACAACTAACTACAAATAATAAACAACAACACAATGACTGTAGACTTACTACTTGGATTACAATGGGGCGACGAAGGAAAAGGAAAAATCGTTGACGTTCTTACCTCAAAATATGATATTATTGCACGTTTTCAAGGTGGACCAAATGCGGGACACACTTTAGAATTTGACGGAATCAAACACGTTTTAAGAACGATTCCTTCTGGAATTTTTCACAAAAACGCTATTAATATCATTGGAAATGGAGTGGTAATCGACCCAGTAGTTTTCCAAAAAGAAATTGAAGGTTTAGCAAAATTCAATATGGATGTTACAGCTAAATTATTCATCTCTAGAAAAGCACACTTAATTTTACCAACACACCGTTTATTAGATGCCGCTTCTGAAGCATCAAAAGGAAAAGCAAAAATTGGTTCTACTTTAAAAGGTATAGGTCCAACATACATGGACAAAACTGGTAGAAACGGACTTAGAGTTGGTGATATCGAATTAGAAGATTTCAAAGAAAGATACAGAACTTTAGCGGACAAGCACGAAGCAATGATTGCTTTCTACGATGTAGAATTACAATACAACTTAAAAGAAATGGAAGATGAGTTTTTTGCAGCAGTAGAAGACTTGAAAAAATTAACTTTCATTGATAGCGAAGAATATTTAAACAAAGCCTTAAAAGAAGGAAAATCAATCCTAGCTGAAGGAGCTCAAGGTTCTTTATTAGATGTTGATTTTGGAACGTATCCATTTGTAACTTCTTCAAACACTACAGCAGCTGGAGCTTGTACTGGTTTAGGAATTGCGCCAAACAAAGTAAAAGACGTGTTCGGAATTTTCAAAGCATACACCACTCGTGTAGGTAGCGGACCTTTCCCAACAGAAGATTTCGAAGAAGCTGGACAAACTATGGCTAAAGTAGGTAACGAATTTGGTTCAGTTACAGGACGTGCGCGTCGTTGTGGTTGGTTAGATTTAGTGGCTTTAAAATATGCGGTACAAGTAAATGGTGTAACGCAATTATACATGATGAAAGGCGACGTACTTTCTGGATTTGATACGTTACAAGTTTGTACAGGTTACAACTACAAAGGACAAGCAATTCAACATTTACCATATAACATCGAACCTGAAAATGTAACTCCAATTTTCACAGAAATGAAAGGTTGGAAAGCAGATTTAACAGGAATGACGACGTATGATGAATTACCACAAGAATTAAAAACATATATTGAATTCATTGAAAAAGAAGTCGAAGTGCCAATCAAAGTAATCTCGGTTGGACCAGACAGAAAACAAACTATAATAAAATAATTACAAAAAACGCTTTCAATTGAAAGCGTTTTTTTTTTATCTTTACTAAAATCATACCCTAAATTATGAAGAAAATAGCCGTTTTATTTCTTTTTTTAATACTTGCATCATGTTCAGATGACGGAGATGATAATGTAATTCAAAATCCAAATCGAGAATTAACAATCTTAAAAGTTGATTTTTTAACCCATACTTTTGAAGGTGGAAATAGCTTTGAATTTAACAACATTGCTATGACTAACTCCTTGCCTATTGAAGAAACCTATCTTACATTAGGCGATTATGGGAATTACACTTTAAAATACACTCCAACCAGTGAAGTGATATTTGATGGACCTATTACATGGATGGGAGGTTCTTATGACCTACCTCTAGATTTTGATTCATCTGATTATGAAACTACGACATTAAATCCAACTATCGATTTAGATGAAATAGAATATTTTTTACCTACCGCAGATGTTTTGGCTGGTGAAGGATATACAAACTTTGATTATACGAGTGTTTGGAATTCCATCAAAAATCTTCAGGTTACCAATGATTGTCTAAATAATAATGGAAAAATTGGATTTGTACTTTATACTCCCGCAATAGGCTTATTTCAACCAGAAGTTGCTTATTGGTTAGTAATTCTTTACAAATAAACTAATTTTCAAATACTATAAAGTGATAAAATATTCTTAATTATCAGTGGCTTTTCGAGTTTTTACTTAAATTTGGCTCAAAATAAATGCAACTTGAAAAACACATTTTTATATATCGCCTTTTTATTACTTACCGTGACCTTTTCGGTAGCCCAAGAAAAGAAAAAAATCATCATTGAAAATTCTGATTTTGTTGATAAAAATCAAACCGAAATCCCAGGAGCTACTGTATTTACAGGAAATGTTCGCATTATTCACAATGGTGTAAAAATGAATTGCAACAAAGCGTATCATTTTGAAAAGGAAAATTACGTAAAAGCATTTGGAAATGTTCAAATGAATCAAGGCGATACCATTACCATGAACAGTCGCTATGCAGAATATAATGGTGATAAAGAATTGGCTTTTGCAACAGGTGATGTCGTTTTACGTTCGCCAGAATCAACTTTAACTACAGATACTGTTTATTTCGACAAGAAAAACCAACAAGCTTTTTACAATACATACGGCACTATTCGCAATAAAGAAAATACCTTAAAAAGTAAATCAGGGTATTATTATGTTGACCAAAAAAAATACAAATTTATAACTGCTGTTACTGTTACAAATCCTGAAAGTACAATCAAAACCAACAACTTAGATTATTACGAAAATTCTGGACATGCTTATGTTTTTGGACCTTCAACCATTACAAGTAAAGAAAACGTAATTTATACTGAAAACGGATTTTACGATACTACAAACGACATTGGGAAACTCTCCAAAAATTCAAAAATAACGCTTGATAACAAGATTATTGAAGGAGATGATTTGTATTACGACCGAAAGAAAAATTATTCGAGAGGCATCAACAATGTAAAAATAACCGACACCATCAACAATGTAATTGCTACAGGTCATTACGCAGAATTGTACCGAAATGCTGCAACAAAAAAAGATTCGATGATTTTAACCAAAAGAGCTTTAGTAAAAACTTTGGTTGAAAAGGACACTTTGTATATGCACGGAAAAAAAATCATTGTTTCGGGTCCGCAAGAAGACCGAGTAATTCGTACTTTTAACAATGTTCGTTTTTATAAAAGTGATATCAGCGGAAAATGCGATTCGCTTCATTCTAACAATAAAACACAATTGACGAAAATGATTGGAAAACCTATTCTTTGGAACAACGAAAACCAAATGACAGGCGATATCATGCATTTAATTGGGAACAATGAAACGCAAAAATTAGATTCACTAAAAGTACTCAACAATGCCTTTATTATCCAAAAAGACAGTCTCAGTAAAAATGGTTATAATCAAATAAAAGGACAAAATTTATACGGGAAATTTATTGATGGAAAACTGAAGGAAGTCGATATGGTAAAAAATGCTGAAGTCATTTATTATATGTACAACGATGCCAATGAGTTTATCGGAATCAACAAAACAGTTTGTAGTAAAATTAATTTGGAATTAGAGGAAAATAAAATTGACGCTATAACTTTTTTTAAAGATACCGATAGTCATATTTATCCAGAGACCGAATTTCCCGAAAACGCTCGAAAACTCAGAGGTTTCTTATGGCGCGGCGATGAACGAATTTTATCTAAAGATGATATTTTCCCAGCAGACGAAGTTGAATTAGATGACAAAATTCAAATCGAAGCAAAAAAGAAAGCCATTGAAGCAGAAAAACCAATGGAAATTCTTCCAGAAACTCTAGAATTCGACGAAAACAAAAAAGCCGAAGAAAAGAAAACCGCAAAAAAACCAGAAGTAAAAAAAGTAAAAAGTAATAAATAAAAATGATAAGCTTAATTTAACTAATCACTAATTACTTTTCACTTATCACTAAATTATGATTGAAGATTTTTTTAAATACCAAGCACAAACCTCACCTCACCCATTAGCCATGGAAATTTCTCACGCTGAGGGTTCTTATATTTACGATACAGATGGCAATGCCTATTTAGACATGGTTGCCGGAGTTTCAGCAAACACATTAGGACATCAACCACAACGCGTGAATGATGCTATCAAAAAACAATTAGACACCTATTCGCATGTAATGGTGTATGGCGAATATGCCCAACATCCAGCAACAGAATTATGTAAATTGTTAGCCGAAAATCTACCCTACCCGCTTACAAAAACCTATTTAGTAAATTCAGGAACGGAAGCTATTGAAGGCGCTTTAAAATTGGCTCGAAGAGTTACAGGAAGAAGTCAATTAATCTCATGTCACAATGCTTATCATGGAAATACTATGGGAAGCATGAGTGTGATGGGATTTGAAGAACGCAAGCAAATATTTCGCCCGTTAATTCCTGATGTGGATTTTATTACGTTCAATAATGAAGCGGATTTAGAAAAAATCACCACTAGAACAGCTGGAATTTTATTAGAAACTATTCAAGGTGGTGCCGGATTTATTGAACCTCAAAATGATTTTCTTAAAAAAGTACGCCAACGTTGTGATGAAGTGGGCGCTATTATGATATTAGATGAAATCCAACCCGGATTTGGTCGCACAGGAAAACTTTTCGGATTCCAAAATTACGATGTTATTCCAGATGTAGTGGTTATGGGAAAAGGAATGGGTGGAGGAATGCCTGTTGGAGCTTTCACCGCTTCAGCCGAAATGATGGATTTACTAAGTCATGATCCAAAACTTGGACATATTACCACTTTTGGCGGACATCCTGTCATAGCGGCAGCGAGTTTGGCAACGTTACAAGAAATAACGGAAACTAATTTAATGCAAGAAACTTTAGAAAAAGAACAACTTTTCAAGAAGCTTTTAGTGCATCCGTTGATCAAGGAAATTAGAGGTCGAGGGCTTATGTTGGCTGCGATGACAGATTCTCCTGAGATTACAAATGAAGTAATTTTACGCTGTCATAAAAGAGGTGTTATTTTATTCTGGCTCCTTTTCGAAGGTTGCGCTGTTCGAATTACACCGCCATTAACCATTAATAATGAAGAAATTACAAAAGGATGTGGCATTATTATTGAGGTATTAAATGAGATAGAAAAAGAAATGAAGTAGGAAGTTGGAAGATGGGAACTAGAACTTTTTAATCTTAAATCAATTTTGAACTTAAAATTGTTAATTAAATTGTTTAAAACAATTCAATCCCCAAACCACTACCCCAATATTATTCCTTAATTTTAATAAGGATAAAATCATAAAACGAAGCGCTATGAATTTGAGTCACGAAGAAGAAGAAAACAGCTTGTCCTTATCTAAATTTGAATCGATGTTAAAAACCAATAAAGTTTTTTTCTTTGATTCAGAGGAGTTTGAAGATATCATTCTTCATTACATGGATACGGGTCGATTGAATTTGGCCAAAAGAGCGCTTAAATTAGGTTTAGAACAACATCCAAAATCTACCGGATTAAAATTAGTTCAGGTAGAAATGTTGGTTTACGAAGACAAACTCGAAATTGCTGAAAAGTTACTAAACGAGTTATACGCTATTGAACCAACTAACGAAGAAATCTACATTCAAAAAGCCAATATTTATTCAAAAAGAGACGAACATGAAAAGGCTATTTCTTTTCTAAAAATCGCTTTGAAATATACGGATGACTATGCTGATGTGTATTCCATGATTGGAATGGAATATTTATTCATGGATAATTTAGAAATGGCAAAAGAAAACTTCATCAAGTGTTTAGATGAAGATACCGAAGATTATTCAGCACTTTACAACGTAGTTTATTGTTTTGATTTCTTAGATCAGAATGAAGATGCAATCATTTATCTAAACAGATTCATTGATAAAAATCCGTATAGTGAAGTGGCTTGGCATCAATTAGGACGCCAATATTATGCGTTGAAAAACTACGAAAAAGCAGTTTGGGCTTTCGATTATGCGACATTAATTGACGAAACCTTCTTAGGTGCGTACATGGAAAAAGCAAAATCATACGAAAAACTAAAAAAGTATCAAGAAGCTATTGATTGTTACAATGTTACACTAGAATTAGATGACCCTTCTTCATTTGTTTTACTTCGTGTAGCAAAATGTTATGAACGTTTAGGAAACACCGAATTCGCATTAAATTATTACCTAAAAACAGTTCACGAAGACCCATTGTTAGACAAAGGTTGGATTGCAATTACCGATTTTTATATTCGTCAAAAAAATTACCAAAAAGCGTTGTATTACGTTAACAAAGCGATTGGAATTGATGGAGATAACTCACTATACTGGAAACGTTTTGCCGCTGTAAACAGTGCTTTACATTTCTTTGAAGAAGCAGAATATGGCTACCGAAAAGCATTTGAAAGTGGCGATATTAATCTAGACACGTTCACACTCTGGACGGATGTTTTACAATATTTGGGCGAATTTGAAACCGCTATCGAAATCCTTTTAGAAGCTAGTAATGTTTTACCAGACGAGTATGAAATGGAATATCGTTTAGCTGGATTGTACTTTTTAACAGATGATGTTACCAAAGGAAATCTTCACCTAATAAATGGTATGAAATTAAATCTAAAACAGCTTACTTTGTTTCAAGAATTATTCCCTGTAGTTTGGGAAAGAACCGAAGTTCAGAATACGATTGCAAAATTTAAAAAATAGAAATAAAAAAACATATTAAAAAACTGTTTGTCAAGCTGAACTCGTTTCAGCTTCTTTTATGATAAAAATTAAGATTCTGAAATAACCCCGAAGTTTCGGGACAGAATGACAACTGTTAACTTTTGAAAAATTACTATTTATTGTCATGAGAAAACTTTTTCCCGATTATCTAATTATTACACTTAAAGGTTTAGCCATGGGAGCTGCCGATGTAGTTCCAGGTGTTTCTGGAGGAACTATTGCTTTTATTTCCGGAATTTATCAAGAATTAATTGATAGCATAAATAATGTGAATCTTTCGGTCTTAAAAACATTAAAAAAAGACGGATTAAAAGCCGCTTGGAAACAAGTAAACGGAAGTTTTTTATTGGCTTTATTAACCGGAATCGGAATTAGTATTTTGACTTTTTCTAAAGTGATTACGCATTTATTGGAAACCCAACCTATTTTAGTTTGGTCGTTTTTCTTTGGTTTAATTATCGCAAGTATTACTTTAATTTGGAAAGAAATTACGCGTTGGAAATTAGTTGATATTCTCTTTTTATTAATTGGAATTACCGTTTCCTACTACATTACAATTGCACGACCAGTGAGTTCTCCTGATAGCTATTGGTATTTATTTTTATCTGGATTTATTGCTATTATTGCCATGATTTTACCTGGAATTTCAGGAGCCTTCATTTTGCTTTTAATGGGTTCGTATGAAACTGTAATTGGAACAATCAATACATTTAGAGAAGGATTAACCACAGCTAATTCAGAAATTCTAGTTTCAGCTTTATTAAAACTAGGTGTTTTTGCTCTTGGTTGCATCATCGGATTGAAATCGTTTTCTAAAGTATTACATTGGATGTTTGAACATCATAAAAACACCACATTAACCTTATTAGTAGGATTCATGGTTGGTTCTTTGAATAAAGTTTGGCCTTGGAAACAAGTTTTAGAAACCAGAATCAATAGTCATGGTGAAGTGGTGCCTTATATCGATAAAAGTATTTTACCTCAAAATTTCAATGGTGAACCGCAAATTACCATGGCGATTATATTAGCAATTTTAGGATTTGTATTGATTTTTGGAATGGAAAAAATGGCAAGTAAATTGGGGAAAAACTAATTTTTCATTCAAAACCTGTAAATTATATTTAAGAAATGAATAAATCTATAAAAGTAAGGGCTAACTTAAAATTAATATTAGTTTTTAGTTTTTTTAGTGTATTTCTTTTTGGATTACTTTCATTTCATATGTTTAATAGATTTATTGAAGAATCTAAAATAAAATTTGATATTCCAATTTTCTTATTTTTTTGCTTGTTTATCGTTCTTCTTGTTACTACTACGCTATTTACACTCCATTTTTTTTCGAACATTGAAGTAAATCAAAAAGAAATAATTATAAAAAAACTTTTTTCAAAAAAGGCAATCCTAATTGAGAACATCAAAAATATAATTCTTTCAGAAATTAATGATTCATATGAAATATTAGTAGATAGCACTAGAATACAATTAAAAAACGACGAAATCATTAACTTGTATTCATTTAAATATCAAGATTTTTTCAAATTAAAAATCGTATTAAACTTCATTGATGAATCTATAAAAAGCGAGAGTACAAAAATTATTAAACTGAATTTAGATTCCATTTTACCCCAAAAAAAGGTATTCAAAATAAATTCAGATAACAAAACTAAAACATTTAATTTTTCTCATATTTTATCTGTTACTGGAATAATTTTTTATGGTTTGGTTATAATAATTCTTTACCCATTTTTTCCAATAGAAACCTTGAATATTTACACTACTTTACAAACAATAGTTTTAATCACTTTTTTAATTCTATTACTCTCAAACGACATGAACTATTTCATAATTAGTGATAACTATCTAATTGTAAAAAACTCTATCCGTTTTTGGGAGAAAAAATATTTTGATTTAAATGAAATTGAATCAATTAATATTCATCGTCATTTTAAACAATCAGGAAAAACAGTAGTCATCAAAACAAAACTATTTGAAAACAGAACATATTCATCTGATAATTTATTAAATAAACATTGGGAAGGTTTTAAAATTGAATTAAAGAAAAATAATGTTGCAGTATTTGATGATAGCGATAGAATTTCTAAAAGAGTAATTTATTAAAACTGCTATTCTTCTATTTGTTTATGTTAAGTTAATTTGATTTTTTTATTAAAATTCAACGTGTGTTTTGTAGATGCAATCTTTTATCATAAATTTACAGAATAACTGCATACTATTTTAAAACTTCAATAATGAAAAAGAAAGCAAAAAAACAGTTGAAATTTGGCCTAATTGGTCGAAACATAAGCTATTCTTTTTCAAAAAAATATTTCAATGAGAAGTTTGAAATTGGTCATTTTGACAATTGCGAATACAAGAATTACGACATTGAAAGCATCAAAGAGTTACCAAAGATAATCAATGAAATTAAAGGGTTACGTGGTTTAAACGTTACCATTCCGTACAAAGAAGAGATTATTCCGTATTTGGATAAATTATCGAAAACAGCGGAGAAAATTGGCGCGGTTAATTGCATTACGATTTCCAAAAAGAAAAAACTAAAAGGCTACAATACCGATTATCACGGATTCAAAAAATCGATACAACCTTTACTGAAAGAACATCATAAAAAAGCGTTGATTTTAGGAACTGGTGGAGCAAGTAAAGCAATCGCTTACGCATTACGAAGTTTAAAAATCGAATACGATTTTGTTTCCAGAACAGCCGATGAATTTCAATACAAATATGAAGAATTAGACGCAGCTATTTTTGAAGAATATACCATTATTATCAACACCACACCGGTAGGAACACATCCAAATGTGGACGATTGTCCGAATTTAGATTACAGTTTGTTTACCAAAAAACACATTGCCTACGACTTAATTTACAATCCAGAAGAAACTACATTTTTAAAAAAGGCTAAAACTCAAGGTGCCGTGACGAAAAACGGTTACGAAATGTTGGTTTTACAGGCGGAGAAAGCTTGGAAGATTTGGAATGAGTAGATTATGATATTTGTAGTTTCAATTTTATTACTGATTCTTTATGCTTTCAAAATCAAAGATTGGAAGAAAAATGATTATAGATTAAATCAAGAACTATCGATTTATCTTAAATATTTACACTATTTAACGATTACTATTACAATTGTTTTATTAATTCTTGAACTTCAAATTAGAGGGATTTGGACAGGAAGAATAGTAACATTCATTGCTTTACTTTCGGGGATTTTCTATAATCTTGTTGCTCAAAAATCAGTTTTAAACAAATTAGAAAAAGCGTACTTTAGTTTTCTCAGTATTTTACCTCTTATTTTTCCTTTATTACTTCTAATTCCAT
>NZ_JAKLJH010000090.1 GCF_023151265.1 Flavobacterium sp. | reverse complement strand
GTGAGGCGTTTTTTCCATCACCATTCTTGCAACGGAAATAGGATGCTTAATATGTTCCAAACACGCCACCGAACCAATATTTGAATATTCGTCCATGATGCAAGCATCTAATGTTACGCGACCATCTCTATCTGGGCGACCGCCGTAACCGACACTTCTTTCATTTGGATCGCCTTCTGGAATTTTTACGCCAGCTTCTACAGCATCTAAAGCGCGACCTTTATTTTTCAGCACTTCCCAAGCGGCTTCGTTGGCTTGCAAACCGAAATTCCATGTAGAAAGTACGATAGGTTTATTCACTTTTCCTGAATTGATATCGATTTCAGCTTCTTCAGATTTCCCATTGAAAGCTTGAAACGCTACGCCAGCAGTTGCTAATGCGGTTGTCTTTAAAAAATTTCTTCTGTTTGTCATTATTCTACACTTATTTCGTCTACAAATAACCAACTGTTGGAACCTGCGCCTGGATTTCCATCTGAAATGATTCCGTTGTTTTCTGCAATAACTTTTATAAATTGAACATTTTGTTTGTCAAATTCAACTACAATTTTTCCTTTATTCTTATGAATTTCTTCAGAAGAAACAATCGTAATAGAATAGTAGTTTTTACCATCTTTTGAAACTGAAATTCCGATGCTTTTTGGATAATAAATCCAACTTCCTTCTGATGAAAGGGTATTAATACTGATTTTTGAAATCGTTTCTATTTTATCTAAATCGATTGTAGCGTTCATATCTTTTCCCCAAAAGCCTAACCAATCTCTTCCAAATTTAGAAGTATTTCCTTTCATTCCATCTACCAAAGTAAAAGGACCACCAATTCCATAATTTTCATGTGGTTGATGAACCAATTCTATCTTTTTCCCAGTTGATTTAGTGATGAAAAACGATTGCTCGATAGTAGCACTTTTTGCTTTTCCGTTTTCGAAATAAGCCGCTCTTATGGTTTGATTTTTAGTAACTAGAATTGGTGTTTCGTAATAAATAGAATTCGTATTCGGTTCTGAGCCATCGGTTGTGTATTTGATTCCGTTTGGATTTGCTGATTTTAATTCGAATGCTACTCCGTGTTCGGCAGGTTGCACTTTGGAAGTTACTTCAAAAATGGCTTTGCTGTAATTGATTCCTTTTTTGTCATAGATTTCAAAATGTGAAATCAATCTTTTTTCGAATTCTTTATATTCTTTCGGATTTGATGTTCCCCAAACCACTTCGGAAAGCGCTGCTATTCTTGGAAAAACCATATATTCGGCATGTTCTTGCGTGTTGATATATTCCGTCCAAAGATTGGCTTGAGCACCTAAAATATATTTCGATTCATATGCGGAAAGTTCCTTTGGAATTGGATTAAAAGAATACACTTTTTCCACATTGGTATAACCACCAAAAGCAATCGGTTCGTTTTTAGGTTCGCCTTGATAATGATCGAAATAACAATGAGAACCTGGCGACATCACTACAAAATGTTTTTGTTTGGCTGCTGCAATTCCGCCTTCTGTACCGCGCCAACTCATTACGGCTGCGTTTGGTGCTAATCCACCTTCGAGAATTTCGTCCCAACCGATGATTTTTCGACCTTTACTATTGACAAATTTTTCAATTCTTTGGATGAAATAACTTTGTAATTCGTGTTCGTCTTTTAAGTTTTCATCTTTGATTCTTTTTTGACAATGCGGACAATTTTTCCAGCGTACTTTTGGAGATTCATCACCGCCAATATGAATGTATTCAGAAGGAAATAAATCCATAACTTCTGTTAGAACATTTTCTAAAAAAGTAAACGTTTCGTCTTTTGGACAAAAAACATCTTCTAAAACGCCCCAAGTTTTTCCCACTTCAAAAGGTCCACCAGTACATGAAAATTCAGGATACGACGCTAAAGCAGCTAAAGCGTGACCTGGCATTTCGATTTCAGGAATAATGGTGATGTGGCGTTCTTTGGCGTAAGCTACAATTTCTTTGATTTCTTCTTGGGTATAAAATCCGCCATAGCGAATGTCGTCAAAAGTTTGGTCGGTGTAATGTCCAACCATAGATCCGTTTCGCCAAGCGCCGACTTCGGTTAATTTTGAATATTTTTTGATTTCGATGCGCCAACCTTGATCATCGGTTAAATGCCAATGAAAGGCGTTCATTTTATACATGGCTAAATAATCAATGTATTTTTTGATGAAATCTTTTGGGAAGAAATGACGACAAACGTCTAAATGCATACCGCGCCATTGGAATTTAGGTTCGTCGATTATACTTAAACAAGGTATTTTAATTTCGAGTGATTTTTCTAATGGAAGCAATTGAATTAATGTTTGAATACCGTAGAAAATTCCATGAGCTTCAGTTGCTTTTACAACCACTTCATTCTTTGAAATTGATAAATTATACCATTCCTTAAAAGACTTTTTCTCTTCAATAATTTTAGTTAAAAATACAATTTTAGACTTTTCTTTGGACGAAGTTGTAATTTCTAAATTTAATCCTAATTGTTGCTTTATGATTTGTTGTAAATACTTTGCTTCAAAAGAATTTTTATCGGCTTGAATCACTGTTTTCGAGTTCATAACAAAAGAACCAGAATGAAATTCAATGTTTTGCGGCTTCGGAATTAAATTAAGATTTTGTTGGGCTACGCTAATTACAGAAATAAGCAACAACAAAGTCAAGATTTTATATTTCATTGGAGTTGTGTTTGTTTGGCTAAAATTAAATAAAAAAACCGCACATTACTGAGCGGTTTTCATTATTTGTGTCAAAAAAGTTTATTTTTTTCCTAGTTCAGCAATTTTTGCTTCAACTTCTAAATCGTCTCCTTCAAAAACTTTTTCTTCAGTAGTTTCTTTACCATCAACTTTTTTAGTAATAGTAACCGTAGCTTTTACTTTTCCGTTAGCTTCTTTTTCTTTTTTAACTTTAATATCAATGATTTCTTGATGTTTGTCATGGTTGCAATTTGGTCCGTGAACGTGCGCTGCTTCTCCGATGTATTTTCCATTTTCATCATATTGAGACATGCATTTTTCTTTACATTCATCTGAACATCCGTTAGCTTCACACATTTTTGCACATTCATCTTTTGTCATTGTAGCCCATTTCGATAAATCACATTTTCCTTCCGTACAAACCATTTCTTTTTTGTCTCCAGAACAACAAGCCCCTTTTTCAGTTGTAGCACCATGACCTCCTAAGATTGGAGCGATTACTAAACCAATCAAACACGTTAATTTGATTAAAATGTTCATTGATGGTCCAGAAGTATCTTTGAATGGATCTCCAACAGTATCTCCAGTTACAGCTGCTTTGTGTGCATCAGAACCTTTGTATGTCATTTCACCATTAATCATAACTCCGGCTTCAAATGATTTTTTAGCGTTATCCCAAGCTCCACCAGCGTTATTTTGGAACACTGCCCAAAGAACACCTGAAACGGTAACTCCAGCCATATAACCACCTAACATTTCAGCGATTAATTGGTTGTTATCTGCGTAAACTAATTTACCTAATAATACAATTGCAATTGGGAAACCAATCGTTAAAATTCCTGGCAACATCATTTCGCGTAAAGCCGCTTTTGTAGAAATCTCAACACATTTTCCGTATTCTGGTTTACCAGTTCCTTCCATAATTCCTGGAATTTCTTTGAACTGACGACGTACTTCGTACACCATGTCCATTGCAGCTTTACCTACAGAATTCATTGCTAATGCAGAGAATACAACTGGAATCATACCTCCAACGAATAACATTGCTAATACAGGAGCTTTGAAAATATTAATACCATCAATTCCTGTAAACGTTACATACGCAGCAAATAAAGCTAACGAAGTTAAAGCTGCAGAAGCGATTGCGAAACCTTTTCCAGTTGCAGCAGTTGTATTTCCTACTGAATCTAAAATATCTGTACGAGTACGCACTTCTTTTGGTAATTCACTCATTTCAGCGATTCCACCTGCGTTGTCTGAAATTGGTCCGAACGCATCGATTGCTAATTGCATTGCTGTTGTAGCCATCATTGCAGAAGCTGCTAAAGCAACACCATAAAATCCTGCTAAAGCATAAGTTGACCAAATAGCAGCTCCGAATAATAATACGGTTGGGAAAGTTGAAATCATACCCGTAGCTAAACCAGCGATTACGTTAGTTCCTGCTCCAGTTGAAGATTTTTGTACAATTGCTAATACTGGTTTTGTACCTAATCCTGTGTAATATTCTGTAACTGATGAAATAGCTCCACCAACAAATAATCCGATTAAAGTAGCGTAGAAAACACGCATTGCTGAAATTTCTTGTGCTCCTTCTCCGAAGAATTCCATTGTCATTACTTCAGGAAGCATGAATTTCACTAAAAAGAAACAAGAAACGGCTGTTAAAGCGATAGAAACCCAGTTTCCAATGTTTAATGCTTTTTGTACTTGAGCTTCTTTAGCATCGTCACTTGAAATTTTGACTAACATTGTTCCAATGATAGAGAATAAAATTCCGAAACCTGCGATTGCCATTGGTAATAAAATTGGTCCAATTCCGCCAAAAGCGTCATCGATTTTACCACCCATATCTTTAATTACATAATTTCCTAGAACCATTGCCGCTAAAACGGTTGCTACATACGAACCAAATAAATCAGCACCCATTCCGGCAACGTCTCCAACGTTATCACCAACGTTATCTGCAATTGTAGCAGGGTTACGTGGATCATCTTCTGGAATACCAGCTTCTACTTTTCCTACTAAGTCTGCACCAACGTCAGCAGCTTTAGTGTAAATTCCTCCTCCAACACGTGCGAATAATGCGATAGATTCAGCACCTAATGAAAAACCAGCTAATGTTTCTAAAACAACTGTCATTCCATCAGTATCTGTCCAAACTCCGCCCATGAACAATTGGAAAAACACGATAAAGAAACCTGTTAATCCTAAAACTGCTAAACCAGCAACTCCTAATCCCATCACGGTTCCACCACCAAAAGAAACTTTTAATGCTTGTGGTAAACTTGTACGAGCTGCTTGCGTTGTTCTAACATTTGTTTTTGTGGCGATTTTCATCCCCATATTTCCTGCTAAAGCAGAAAAAATAGCTCCAAAAATGAAAGCTACAACTATTAATAAATGCGTTTTAACTCCTGGTATAAAAGTAATACCTGCCAATACAACACTAGCTATCAGTACAAATATCGCTAATAGTCGATATTCAGCCTTTAAAAAAGCTAATGCTCCTTCGTAGATGTAATCTGAAATTTCTTTCATTTTTCCATCTCCGGCGTCTTGTTTAAGAACCCAAGCGCGTTTGGCAGCCATAAATGCCAATCCTAATAGTGCCATGACTATAGGAACATAAATCATCATTGATTCCATAAAATATAATTTAGTTTTGGTGTTTGTTAATTTTATGGTAATATTAAGAAAATAAAACAAAAAAGGCAATATTTTATTAAAAATACTGCCTTTTATTTATTTCAAAAAAAGAAATTATTTAATGCTAAATAATCCTTCTGGTTTATTTTCTAATTCTTCGAAACGTTTAGTGCACTTCACTAAAATTTCTTTTGCTTCATTAACGTCTCCCCAACCTTCAACGTCAACTTTTTTGTTTTCTAAATCTTTGTACACTTGGAAGAAGTGTTCGATTTCTTTAATTAAGTGAGGATTTACATCACTTAAATCGTTTAATTTATTCCAAATTGGATCTGAAACTGGTACACAAATTACTTTTTCATCTGGACCTTTATCGTCTGCCATGTGGAAAACACCAATTGGTTTTACTTCCATCACACAACCTGGAAAAGTTGGTTCGTTTACTAAAACCAAAACATCTAATGGATCACCATCTAATGCTAACGTTTCTGGAATAAATCCGTAATCTGCTGGATACATCATTGACGAAAATAACATTCTGTCAAAACGCATTCTTTTTAATTCAAAATCGTACTCGTATTTGTTTCTACTTCCTCTTGGAATCTCAATCAATACATCAAATGTAGTAATTTTATCTGCTGTCATTTTATCTTATGTTTTTAAAACGGGTGCAAAGTTACCACTATAAAACATGAGAAACAAAAGAGTTTTGCAAAAAAAGTATAGATTTTACAAAGATTTAATATGTGATTTTTCTCCCTCTTTTTTCAAGGTAATAATGCCAAAGAAAATAAGTTGCTACTGAGCGATAAGGTTTCCATTTTTGAGCATAACTTTCCATTTCTTCTTTCGTATGAATATCTAAAAGTTCTTTCATGGTATTTACTACTGCAATATCTCCGAGTGGAATTATATCCAACGAATTAAGGCAAAACATCAAATAAATATCAATTGTCCAATTACCGATGCCTTTGATTTTAATTAATTCTTCTCGAACAACATCAGCATCTTTAAAAGCTAAACTTTCTAAATCTAATTCTTTTGACAAAATGGCTTCAGCAAGTGCTTTTATGTATTTTGTTTTTTGCCGACTTACGCCACAAGAACGAAAATCTTCTTCTGAAAAGGAAAATACATTTTCAATTGAAAAATCAGGAATCGCAATCTTTAACTTATTAAAAGTAGCTTTTGCAGAATCTATAGAAACTTGTTGTTCTAAAATTAAGAGCACTAATGTTTCAAAACCTTGAGGCCTTTTTGGCTGAACAGGAATGCCGAATTGCTGACTTATTTGTTTAAAAACTTTGTCTTTTTTGTATAAATATGCAATTGCCTCTTCCATTAAAAATAGAACCCAAATGAAGCTCTTATAGCAAATTTCCTAGCATCAGGCATTTCTAAGTAACTTCCTCTCCAAGCAAAATCAATACGCATTACTTTGAAAATATTTCCAACACCTGCATGGTATTCCCAATAAATATCTTCTGGAGCAACATAAGTTAACCCTGAAGCATTTAACATTACATTTTCATCAGAAACTCTACCGTAAACCCCTTTGATTCCAATGATTTCTCGTAAATTTAATTTTCTTAAAAGCGGCACTCTTGAAAACAATCTACCGTTAAAATGATGCTCTAAATGCAATGAAGCATACTCATCTGCTACAAAATCGTAGTAATCTAATAAGTTATACGTGTTTTCGATTACAAACCATGATTGATTTCCAGGAATTACTCCCATTAAACCAAGAGGTACTTCTCCGAAAATTTTACCCGTTTCAAAAGTGGTAAACAATCTACCAAAACCACCTATTAAAGCAGGTTGACGGTAATAAAGTTGTAATTTTTGATAATTAAAATCGCTATTTAAAACTCCTTTTAAGCCCTGACTATAACTCAGAAAAACTCGAGCATAATTGAAATCTACATCCATACGATCAACACCATAACCTACGGTTTTGCGTTTTGGAGTATATTCTGCAACTAAATTTATTTCTGATTGTTTTACTTCATTTTTTATTTCGGTTTGTGTTAAATCGGTATAATAATCCAAACTAAATTCGTTTGAAGCCGATTTTAATGTTCTGTAAGTTAGATTCGTTTGAAAAGTAAAATTCTTTGCTGGTTCAATTTCAAATCCTAAAGTTGTAAGATTTACAGAAGTTAATTGATTATTTACACCACTTGCAAATAATGCTGATGAGGCAAAACTTCGCCCTAAAACATCATTAGAAGTAGTTAAACTCACACCCATTTGTTCTACATCGCGACGATTTCCTACTGATAAAATCAACCTTTTTTTAGGATTTACCATCCATCTACCCGAAATTCCGTATTTGAATTGATTATCTCTAAATCCGTAAGCCGTGTAGCCTTGAATACGCCACTTATCATGAGAACCAAAATAAGTTCTACCACCAACTCTTATTCTTTGACCTTCAACATCATTATATCCGAAGGTCGAAAAAATAGGTCCGTAATCCATTTTCCACTTAGGAATTTCGATATATCCACTCCCTAAAATTGAAGCAAGACTGTAAATTCGTTTAAAGCGTGGCACTTCTTTTAAAGTATCGAGCATTTTGTAAATTCCCGCTTCATTCTTATTTAAAGCTTCGAATCTATTTTCTTCCCAGTACTCATCGGGTTTATTAAACACCGCATTATCGTAAAAATTAACCTCTTCTTTGTAAAATTTATCGTCTTTTTTAATGTCGAATTTATGATTTTTAGCTAAAGTTGTTCTTTTTCCGTAAACTCCTCTTGATTCTTCTTTTTTAGAAAAACTAAAATCAGACATCATATAATCTCTTTTCAATAAGAAAACAGAATCGTTCAAAACTTCGTATTCTTGCTCTATATAAATTTCTTTTACCCAGTTGATATTAGCACTTTTACTGGCTTCTAAATTGATTTTCTTGATAGCAAAAGTGGTATCGTTTACCCAAAAATCACCTTTAAAAGTCAATTCGTTTTTACGTCTTGGATAGTACACAATATTATAACACCATTTATTATCGATGTACATACTATCATTTAATACATAATTATAAACGTTGATTCCTGTTCTTGATAACGGACTCACGAAATCTTTATCGAAAAATTTTAGATAGTTGTCATAAATATCAAAATCGGCATATAAATCTTTGATGAATGTATTTACTCCATCTCCAGAACCAAATCCAGAGTTTTTATTAGCTTTTGTAATTTCTTTTGTTTTTTTCGCTTCATTATCACCATAAACTTCACTTAGTGTTTCATTTATGAAAATTGGCAAATAGGTTTTTCCAGAAATACTTGAAGTGTCAATTTGATCAAAAACAAACTCCATTCCTTTAAACACTTTGCTGTTCATGAAAGCGGAATCTATCGTATTTAAGTCAAATTCAACCTTTTCGTATTTGTCATACTCATATTGCTTGAACATTTTTAGACCGTTTTTACGTCGACGTTCCCAAATTTTTCGCAATATATCAATCGCTGGATTGTTCTTTTTAGAAGTTTTTCCTGTATAAATGACCACTTCTTTAAGTTCCGTTCCCGACTTTAATTGAATTTTTAAACCTGAATTTAAACCAGGTTTTAATGATATTTCTTTCTTTTCAAATCCCACATAAGAAACCACTAAAGTGGAATAATTTTCTTTAGATTCGAAGTAGAAATTTCCATTTTCATCGGTAATAACTCCTTCTTTTGAGTTTTTGAATATAACATTTGCAAAAGCTATAGGATCACCAAATTCGTCAGTTACATTTCCACCAACCTTGGTTTGCCCAATAACCATTGAGCTCAGAAATAAAAAGAATAGTACTATTTTTGTCTTCATAGGAAAAAAAAACTTCATCAGAAAGTTACTGATGAAGCTTCAAATATAATAAGTTAATTGTTATTTATACATAACTTTTTTAACAGCTTTAATTACATCTTCAGAATTTGGCAACCATTCTTTTAATAAAGTTGGCGAATATGGCGCTGGAGCATCCGCTGTTGTAATTCTCTGAACTGGTGCATCTAAGTAATCAAATGCTCTTTCTTGAACCATATAAGTAATCTCAGAAGCAACTGAAGCAAATGGCCACGCTTCTTCTAAAACTACTAATCTATTTGTTTTTTTAACCGAATTAATAATGGCATCATAATCCATAGGACGAACCGTTCTTAAATCGATGATTTCACAAGAAATACCTTCTTTAGCTAATTCATCAGCAGCTAAATGTGCTTCTTTGATAATTTTTCCAAAAGAAACAATCGTTACATCAGTTCCTTCTCTTTTGATATCGGCAACTCCTAATGGAATCGTGTATTCTCCTTCTGGCACTTCACCTTTATCTCCATACATTTGCTCTGATTCCATGAAAATAACTGGATCATTATCACGAATAGCCGATTTCAATAACCCTTTAGCATCATAAACTGTAGATGGAACTACTACTTTTAAACCTGGAGTGTTAGCAAACCAGTTTTCAAAAGCTTGCGAGTGAGTAGCACCTAACTGACCTGCAGAAGCTGTTGGACCTCTAAATACCATTGGCATTGGAAATTGTCCAGCAGACATTTGGCGCATTTTTGCTGCGTTGTTGATAATTTGGTCAATACCTACTAATGAGAAGTTGAACGTCATAAACTCTACAATAGGACGATTCCCGTTCATAGCCGAACCTACAGCAATTCCTGCAAATCCTAACTCTGCAATAGGAGTATCAATTACACGTTTTGGTCCAAACTCATCTAGCATCCCTTTTGAAGCTTTGTAAGCTCCATTATATTCTGCTACTTCTTCACCCATTAAATATATTGATTCATCGCGACGCATTTCTTCGCTCATCGCTTCACAAATAGCTTCTCTAAATTGTATCGTTCTCATGAAAGTAATTTCTTTGAATTATGATTGGCAAAAGTAAGAAAAATAAAATTATTCCAATTCGTTATTAAAAAAAATGGCAACACTTTCTACTAAAACGTTTTAGCGTTAAAAATATTCAATCAAAACACAAAACACAACTCCGTAATTAAACTATTCCTAAAAAAAAGCTAATTTATCTAAGAAAAACATATTTATTATGCGTGCATAGTTTTTATTTAGAAATTATTTTGTATTTTTGGGACTGAAAATATTCACTAACAAAATACATAAAAATGAAAATATTAGTTTGCATCAGTCACGTACCTGATACTACTTCAAAGATTAATTTTGTCAATGGTGACAGTGAATTTGACACTAACGGTGTTCAATTTGTAATTAATCCTAATGACGAATTTGGTTTAACAAGAGCCATTTGGTTTAAAGAGCAACAAGGCGCAAATGTTACGGTTGTAAATGTTGGTGGAGCTGACGCTGAAGCAACTTTAAGAAAAGCATTAGCAATTGGAGCAGACGAAGCAATTCGTATTAATGCAAATCCAACAGACGGAATGTTTGTTGCAAAGCAATTAGCTGATGTAGTTAAAAATGGAGGTTTTGATTTAGTTATCGCTGGAAAAGAATCGTTAGATTACAATGGCGGAATGGTTCCAGGAATGATGGCAGCTATGTTAGGATACAATTTCGTAAATGCATGTGTTGGTATCGATGTAAACGGAAACGACGCAAAAGTAACTAGAGAAATTGATGGTGGAAAAGAAATCGTTTCTGCAAGTTTACCATTAATTATTGGTGGTCAAAAAGGTTTAGTAGAAGAAAAAGATTTACGTATTCCAAACATGAGAGGTATTATGATGGCAAGAACTAA
>NZ_JAKLJH010000089.1 GCF_023151265.1 Flavobacterium sp. | reverse complement strand
GGAGGAAAATTAACCCCTAGACAGAAGATGATTAACCTAATGTACTTGGTTTTCATCGCAATGTTGGCATTAAATATGTCAAAAGAAGTATTAACGGCTTTTGGTAACTTTAATGACAAATTTACAGAATCAAACAAATTAACAGATCAGTCTAACGAGACTTTGTTATCTGCATTAAATACTAAGGCTGCAGATGAGCCAGCAAAATATGCTGAGCCTGCAAAAAAAGCTAAAGAAGTTGCTAAAATTTCAAAAGAATTTTCTACTTTTTTAGAATCTGTAAAAGCTGAAGTTACTGAAGGTATCGAACCAGATGAAACTGGTAAATTACCTTTCGAATCAATGGACAAATCAACTATTGACGAAAAATGGTTTCAAGGAGATGGATATAGTCCAAGAGGAACTGAAATCGTTTCTAAAATTGACAAGTATGTTGCTGATATCAAAAAAGTATTAGGAAATGATGTAAAATACATTCCTTTTATTAAAGAGATTGAGAAAAAATTCTCAACAGGTGATATTACTAACAGAGAAGGTGTTAAAGTTAAATTTTTAGATTATAAAACTAAAGGTTTCCCTGCAGTTTCTACTTTAACATTTTTAACTGCTATGCAGAATGATGTTAAAAATACAGAAGCTGGAGCATACAACTTATTCTTAGGAAATGCATTAAAATCTGCAGCTTCTATGAAAAACTTTCAAGCTATTGTAGTTTTAGAGAAAAATGCTTATTTCCAAGGTGAAGCTGTTAAAGGAAAAGTAGTTTTAGGTCGTTATGATGCTAATACTCAACCAACATCTTTCAAAGGTCCTGGTAAAATTGAAAACGGTCAAGCTGTTATCTCTATGACTGCTGGTAATGTTGGAGAGCAAACTATTTCTGGAGAGTTCGGATTCTTAGAAGATGGTAAAGAAATTCCATTAAAATTCGAAGGAACTTATGTTGTTGTTCCTCGTCCTAACCAAGCTATCATTTCAGCTGATAAGATGAATGTTGTTTACCGTGGAGTTCCTAATCCAATTTCTATTTCTGTTCCAGGTATTGCTTCTAATAAAGTAAATGCTAGTGCTCCAGGAATGTCTAAAGTTGGTGATGGTAAATTTATGTTAAAACCAGGAGCTGGTAGCGAAGTTAAAATTAACGTAAATGCTACTATGCCTGATGGTAAAGCAATGTCAAGTGCTCAAGTATTTAGAATTAAAGGTTTACCTGCTCCAACTGGAAAAGTTGGTGGTTCTGAAAAGAATAAAGGTCCAAAATCTAACTTAGAGGTTTGTACAGTTACTGCTGTTATGGAAGATTTCGACTTCCCTGTTACTGTTAACGTAACACAATTTAACGTTAAAGTTCCAGGACAACCTACAATTGTAGTTTCTGGTAATAGAATGGATGGTAGAGCTAAATCTGCAATTGCAAAAGCACAAAAAGGTGATGTTGTAGTTATTTCTGAGATTAAAGCTAGTTTCCAAGGTATTGATCAGATGGCTAAAAAAGTATCAATTTGTACTTACGAAATACAATAATTTAAATTAATTTGAGTTTATCTTTTTAAACCAAATAAAAAATGAATAAAATGAATTGGAGAAATAGTATTGCAATTTTAGTATTAGGTTTAAGCGCTACTACTTTTGCTCAGTCAAACTTATTAAATGCTAAAACACCTGATCAAATCGGGAAAAAAACAGAAGCAGAATTAAGTGCTGATAATGACAAACCGTTGCCTTATGGGTATGTTCATGATAGAGATATCTTAATGGGAAAACGTATTTGGGAATATGTAGATCTTGATGAAAGAGTTAATTTTCCTCTTTACTTTCCTGTAGATGGTGATGTTATGTCATCTCCAGATAGAAGACCTCTTTACAATGTCTTAATTAATGGTATCAAAGAAGGTAAAATTACTGAAGTTTATGACTCAAGTTATTTTACTACTAAGAAAACCCTTAAAGATATCGAATCTTCATTGTATACTGTAGATACAACAGATGTTGGTCGTGAGCAAATGAATGAAGATATGGATGCTTATAGAAAAGGTACCAAAAAAATTGATGAGGAGTATATCAGAAAAACTGAAATCGAAGCTTATGATGTAACAGCTTACAGAATAGTTGGATATTGGTATTTTGATAAAAGACAAGGGGAATTAAAGTACCGTTTATTAGGTATTTGTCCTGTTGTTCCTGATGTTTTCTCTAAGAAAAATAGTGATGCTGAATTAGAATATATCGATTTGTTCTGGGTTTATTTCCCTTCAACAAGAGATATTCTTCATGAAGCAAAAGCTTTTAATAACAGAAACTCGGCAATGCCATTTTCTTTTGACCATATGTTAAACGCTCGTCGTTTTAGCGGTATGATTTATTTAGAAGAAAATGTTTACGGAGACCGTAAGATTGCTGACTACATGAAAGAAAACGCTCAAATGCAATTGTTAGAATCGGATCGTGTAAAAGAAAAGATTCGTGACTTCGAACAAGATATGTGGAATTATTAATAATATTTCTCCAATTTCATTTAATAAAACTCTTACCATTTGGTAAGAGTTTTTTAATTTTACACCATGATAGATTTTATAATCGTTGGAAATGGTTTAGCAGGAATTTCATTTGCAGAAATTGCTTTGCAAAACAATAAAACAATTTTTGTTTTTGATAACAATTCGCAACCTTCTTCTCGTGTTGCTGGTGGATTATATAACCCAGTAGTTTTAAAAAGATTCAGTGAAGTATGGAAAGCAAAGGAGCAAATTGATTTCGCTTTTCCTTTATACCATAAAATTCAATCTAAATTGAATGTAGTCTTCGATTTTGAATTGCCAATTCTTCGAAAATTGTATTCAGTTGAAGAGCAAAATAATTGGTTTCAAGCTGCAGATAAGCCAAATTTAGCTCCCTTTTTAGATGCTAAATTAGTTACAACTTCTTATGAAAATATTGCTTCCCCATTTCACTATGGAAAAGTAAATCATACCGGTTATTTGGAAATTTCAACTTTGATTGAAGCGTATTCAAATTATCTGAAATCACTATATTGCTTTTCTAACGAAGGTTTTAATTATGACGTAATTGAATTTTTAGAAAACGGAATTCAATATAAAGAAATAAAAGCCAAACATATCATTTTTGCTGAAGGTTTTGGATTACATGCTAATCCATATTTTAACGATTTGCCTTTGGATGGTACAAAAGGTGAGTTACTCATCATTAAAGCACCAAATTTAGATTTAGATGTTGTTATAAAATCAAGTGTGTTTATTCTCCCAATTGGTAATGATTTATACAAAGTTGGAGCTACATACGATTGGAAAGACAAAACCAATACTCCAACAGAGGAAGGAAAACAGGAATTAATCGAAAAATTATCCGAATTAATATCATGCGATTTTGAAGTTGTGAAGCATTTTGCTGGTGTTCGTCCTACAGTTAAAGACAGAAGGCCATTAGTTGGTACTCATCCAGAATATTCGCATTTGCATGTTTTAAACGGTTTAGGAACTCGAGGTGTAATGCTCGGACCTTATTTGGCTAATGAGTTATTTCAGCATATAGAAAATAATATTCCTTTGGAAAAAGAAATTGATATAATAAGATGTTATAAAAAAAACCGAAACTAATTTGTTTCGGTTTTTTATTTATCTAAGTGTGGCTTTCTTTTCACCTTTGTGTTGTTTCCAATCCTTATCGTAACTCATAAACATATTTATCCAGATGTTTCTCGATAAACGCATAATTACGGGCATGAAAACAATTAATGTTATGATAATGACAATGAAATTGTTTACCAAATTCTTTTCTCCAATAAAGAAATAAGTGATAATAAATGCAGCTACGCCAAATGCAATTCCTAAGGCATAACTCACATACATAGCCCCATAAAAAAATGAGGGTTCAATTTTATATTTAGTTCCACAATGACTGCAATTTTCATGCATTTTGTACACATTTAGAACATTATACGGATTTTTGTCTAAATACATGCTTTCTTCATGGCAAGTAGGACAACTTCCTGTTAAAATACTATTTAATTTGGATCCTTTTTTTAACATTTGCAAAATATTTTACACAAAGGTACAATAACTAACAATTCTATGTGTAACAATTGTAACAGTAATCAATTTGTTTAATGGTAAATTGAGTTAATTATAACTCTTAAACTCATAAACAATTAAACATTTTAAACTTATTAAATGCTAAACATACATAATTTATCGGTTTCATTTGGTGGAACCTATCTTTTTGAAGAAGTAACTTTTAGATTAGGTTCTGGAGATAGAGTAGGACTTGTTGGGAAAAATGGTGCAGGAAAATCAACTATGTTGAAAATGCTTGCAGGAGATTTTAAACCTGATAGTGGAACTATTGCTACAGAGAAAGAAGTTAAAATCGGATTTCTTCGTCAGGATATTGATTTTGTTAAAGGAAGAACGGTTTTAGAAGAAGCCTATATGGCTTTTGAAGAAATTAAACGTGCCGAATTTAGAATTGATGAAATCAATCACCAATTAGTTACTAGAACCGATTATGAAAGTCAAGAATATTCAGATTTAATTGAAGAATTAAGCGATGTTACGCATCATTATGAAGTTCTTGGTGGTTATAACTATGTTGGAGATACCGAGAAAATTCTTTTAGGTCTTGGATTCAAAAGAGAGGATTTCGACAATCAAACCGATACTTTTTCGGGTGGATGGAGAATGCGTATTGAATTAGCAAAATTGTTATTGCAATCAAACGATATTTTACTTTTAGATGAGCCAACGAATCACTTAGATATTGAAAGTATTATTTGGTTAGAAGGTTTTTTACGAAATTTCACTGGAGTTGTCGTAATCGTTTCGCATGATAAAATGTTTTTGGATAATGTAACGAATCGAACTATCGAAATTTCTTTAGGAAAAGCATACGATTTTAGTAAACCGTATTCAGAATATTTAGTATTGCGTCAGGAAATTCGCGAAAAGCAATTGGCAACCCAAAAAAATCAAGCCAAGAAAATTGAAGAGACTGAAAAGTTAATCGAGAAATTTAGAGCAAAAGCTTCTAAAGCATCGATGGCTCAGTCGTTGATTAAAAAATTAGATAAAGTAGAGCGAATTGAAGTGGATGAAGACGACAATTCGGTGATGAATATTTCGTTTCCAGTATCGCAAACGCCAGGAAGAGTTGTGGTAGAGGCCGAACACGTTACCAAAGCCTATGGCGATAAAGTTATCTTGAAAGATATTTCGCTTTTAGTAGAACGTGGAAGTAAAGTTGCTTTCGTTGGACAAAATGGTCAAGGTAAATCAACGTTTATGAAAGCGATTGTAAATGAATTTGAATACGAAGGAACCATCAAACTTGGACATAACGTACAATTAGGTTACTTCGCTCAAAATCAAGCTGAATATTTAGATGGTGAAAAAACTTTGTTAGATACGATGTTAGAAGCTGCAACCGATACGAATCGTTCAAAAGTGCGCGATATGTTAGGTTCGTTCTTGTTCCGTGGCGACGATGTAGAGAAAAAAGTAAAAGTACTTTCTGGAGGAGAACGAAATCGTTTGGCACTTTGTAAATTGCTTTTACAACCGATTAATGTTCTAGTGATGGATGAGCCAACGAATCACTTGGATATTAAGTCTAAAAACGTTTTAAAAGCCGCTTTAAAGCAGTTTGAAGGAACTTTATTGCTTGTGTCTCACGACCGTGATTTCTTGCAAGGAATGTCTAATATTGTGTACGAATTCAAAGATCAAAAAATCAGAGAATATTTGGGCGACATAAATTTCTTCTTGGAACAGAAAAACGCTATGAATATGCGTGAAATTGAAAAGAAAGATGTCGTAGTAAATACAAGTGCTGATAAAACAGTAAAAAATATCTCTTACGAAGACCAAAAGAAAGCGAAAGCACTTCAGAATAAATTAAGCAAAATTGAAAGTCAAATTCAGCAATTAGAAAAAGACATTCAAGCCGATGATAAGGCGTTAGCTTCTAACTATGATAAACATATTGAAGATGCTATGTTTTTTGCAGCTTATGAAAAGAAGAAAAAAGAGTTAGAACAATTATTAGAAGATTGGGAAAACGTGCAATTAGAAATTGAAATCGTAAACAGTTAATTGCAATACAAAATATTATAACAATTCAATAACAAGAACAGAATGACTATGATTACTATAATCATGGTCATTTTGTTTTTTCTTATAAATGTACCAACAGTCCGCTTCATTTTGTCAAATTTATAATGTGGTAAAATTGCAAGATTTTGAATCTAAAATCAATACGTCAAATAACGTATTTTTTTAAATTAGATTGTTCTTCTTGGCTTTTTGAACGGCTTCTAATTTATTGTGAACTTGAAGTTTTGTGTAAATATTTTCAATGTGTTTTCTTACCGTTGCCGGAGATAAAAATAAATTCTCAGCAATGTTAATATAATTTAAACCCTTGCTAAGTTGTTCTAAAACATCTATTTCTCGTGCTGATAATTTGATGATTTCTTCTTCTTTTTTATTGTCTAAATCTATTGGATTACGAAGTAATTTTAATGTTTTTAATGCAATTGATGGATTCATAGCTGCGCCTCCGTTTAGAGTATCGATAATGCCTTCGTATAATGTTTTAGGTTCCACTTCTTTCAATAAATAACCATCAGCTCCTGCTTTGATTGCATTAAAAATATTTTCATCATTATCAAAAACAGTCAACATAATAACTTTTATATGCGGATATTTGTTTTTTATGATTTCGGTGGCTTCAATTCCGTTTAAAACAGGCATGTCGATATCCATTAAAATCACATCGATGTTATGATTGTTACTTATTTTAGTCAGTAAATCAGAACCGTCTAAAGCAGTAAATTTTATTTGAATATCATCAAAAAAGGAAAGTTTTTCCTGAATAGCTTTTATTAGGAACGTATTGTCGTCTACGATAACAGTTTTGATTACTTTTTGCATCCTTGAATTATAATTCGTTTTGATTTGGTAAGCCTAAATATATTTTAGTTCCATGTTCGTTAGTGTCAATTTTGAAATCTCCTTTTAATTCGGAAGCTCTTTTTTTCATGGTATTTAATCCATTTCCAATTTCGGCTGTAGCCAAATCAAATCCTTTTCCGTTGTCTGAAATAATAACATTGATTTTATTGTCCGACTCAGTTAAAGATACGTCAATTTGACTTGCTTTTGCATGTTTTATAGCATTATTTACCGCTTCTTGTATCAAACGATAAATATTCATCCCGTCTCTAGAACTAAACGATTGAAACGATTTTGTATTGAAATTGAAATTAAATTGAATTCCGTTCAATGAAAGTTGGGCATTATCAATAAAATTTGAAATTCTAGTTTTTAAATCTTCAATCGTAATTGCTTCTTTATTCATGGCCCAAATCGTATCTCTTAATTCGTAGATGGTTTCTTTGGTAAACGAGCTAATATCATTTAATTTATCTTCTAACTTCGGATTTCCATCGGCAAACGCATATTTTAAAGAATCTACAGAAGAAATAATGAAAGTAAGTTGAGCTCCAATGTTATCATGCAGATCTCTCGAAATTTGAAGTCTTTGTTCCTGAAGACGATTTTGAGTTTCGATTTTTAATAACGCATCTTTTAATTCGTTTTCTTTTTGCAATTGAAGCGTTTTCATTTTTTGATTTTTTAGCATAAAATAACCTACGATTATAGATAAAATTAGAAGTGAAATAATGATTACTATGTAAGTGTTTTTTACAGCTAAGTTGGCTTTCTGTTCTAAAATTTCTTTCTCTTTTCGTTCAGTGTCAAATTCAGTATCAAGCTCGGCTTGTTTAATTCTGAGGTTAATATTTGAAATACTATCTTTGTAAGTAGTATAGTTTTTAAAATTATCTAATGCCGTTTTATAATCAGAACTCAATTCATATAATTCAGATAGTTTTTGATAATTATCTTGAGTCAAATAATTGTAATTATAAGTTTTACTATAAATCAATGCTTTATTGAAAAAGTCAATCGATTTTTGATTGTCTTTGGTTTCAAAATAATAGTAACCATAGAAATTTAGGTTTTCGGCAATTCCAATTTTGTCGTCAATTTCTAATCGAATTTTATAGGCTTTGTCTAAATTTTGTTTCGCTTTAGCAAATTGTTTTAAGGTTAATTGAAGCATTCCAATTTTATTCAAACTATACGGAATTCCAATTTTATCATTTGCTTTTTCTTTTAAAGTCAGCGATTTATTGTAGAACAAAAAAGCACTGTCGTACTCTTTTTTCATTTCTTTTAAAACGCCGTAGTTGTCATAAATAGCTCTTAGTTCGTATTCTGAATTGTGTTTTTCTCCAATTTTTAATCCTTTTTGCATGTACAAAATTCCAGAATCTAAATTGCGTCTTTTTAAATGATAACCATAACTTCCGTAAAGCGAAGCTACTTTGTTGTATTGCTTTAACTGATTAAAATAATCAATTGCCATGAAAATGTATTTGGCTTGTAAGTCATATTTATTTTGATAAAAATAACATAGCGCCATTTTATCGTAACTGTTGGCAACACCTAATTTGTAGTTTTGTTTTTTAGCATCCGATAAAACTTTATTAAACAGTTGTAATGACTTGGAAGTATTCGCAACAATATCATCGTATGGCATATTTAAAACCGAATCTATTTGTTTTATAGTATAGGTTTGGCTCCAGCTAAAAGTAAATAGCAGAGAAAAAAATAATGCAAACAGGTATGTTATAGTGTTCTTCATTTTAAAATTGAATCATTATTACTATAAATGTATAAAATCAAATTTAAAGTACGTTGAAATTAATGCAATACGTAGATAAGATTATAAACATTCAATAGTAAGCAAAGTAAAACGAATAGTCTAAAAAGAACAATAATAAATTCTTTCTTTTGACTCATAGATTCGATGGAAAGAAATAATTTAGACATAACTCAGGTTTTAATTATTATGTAAAATTCGTTCAAAACGGCACTATTTCCTATACGACATTTGACGTATTTAAAAAAAGCGAATTGCCAAATGACAATCCGCTTTTCCGTAATCAAACTATAAAAAACAAATTATTTAATCAGTTTAGCGGTATCTTTATCTAAAGAAAGATTTAATGCTGTTTTGTATAAGCGAAGCGCACCGATTAATGATTTTTGAGTAAAACCACCTTCTGTCCAGAAGTAGTAGTAATAGGTGATAGAGTTCGTTGATTCAGAATAATACACTTTTATTAACGCTACTTCAGCGTTTAATTTATTAACTAAATCTAACGCATCTCTTTTAGTAGTTCCTTCAACTAAATTATAAACACCACTAAGAGTAACATATCTTTTGTTAGCGTCAATATCTAAATAAATGGTGTAAACATCTTTAACTTTAATATAAGTATCTTTTACTTCAAGTACTTCAATGTAAGCATTGTCAAAAGTTTCTTTTAAAAAAGCAGGAGTTACTTCGTTGGCGTTAATTAATTTTTGTGAAAAAGAATTTGTAGTAGCTAAAAATAAAACAAATAGATAAACTACTGAGGATAATTTTAAAGTTTTCATGAGTGTGAATTTTTGTTATTATTGATTAGTCAAAATTCACAAAAAGCAAAAACTTCTGAAATACGACAATTGCCGTATTTTAACAAAATTTTATAAAAGGATGCTGATTTTGGATGGTTTGGATTTTTAAATCGAGTTGATTTAAGAATTTTTGATGACTTTCTGTATTTGGGTTAAAAGGTCGGTGTTTTAATCCTTTTTGAATAGAGCAAATCTCATTCATCAATCCAAATTCAGATTCTGAAATATAATTTTCAAAGAATTGAATCCAAATATAATCGATTGCAGTTTGATTCGGGTGCAACATATCTTCAGCATAAAAACGATAATCACGTAACTCATCCATCATAATTTCATAAGCTGGGAAATAGGTGATGAGTGATGGGTTATTGGTGATTGTTTTGTGAATTGCTGCAACCAAATGTGCTTTACTCAAAGTGTTTTCAACAAAACCATCTTTGATGTGACGCACTGGCGAAACCGTAAAAATGAAATTACAATTTGGATTCACCGAATGAATGAAACTAACAATATTTTGCAAACTTTCTTCTGTTTGATTTATTGAAAGCAATTCTTTCTTAAACTGTTTTTGTGGGACTTTATGACAATTGGCAACAATTTCGTTGGATTCTATGTTTCGATACACCCAAGAAGTCCCTAGTGTAATTATAATGTGTGTTGAATCGTTTAATTGTTGATTTGTTAAACGGATTAAATCGTTTAAAGATTCTAAAAATGCATCTTTATCTGGATTTGATAATTCAGAATGCACTTCAAAACAATGCCATAAATCGTTATGAAAGAAAATATCGTTTTCGGTGAACATTCTGTTCTCAACAGAACGACGAATTAACTTTTCTAAAGAAACAGCATTAAAAATAATCCCAAATGGATTCGTAATCGATTGAAATTTAAAATATTGAAATTTTTCTCCCATATTTTCTGCAAAACACGAACCCAATAACATGATTTTCGAATCATAATCGATTGGAAAGCTGCTTTTTTGAACAGGTATTTTGGTTGTGAATTGCAAATCAGTCGGGTTTAAAGTTCAAATTTAAACTACTTTTTACAAAAAATCATTATTTTTACTCAAACCGTAGTAGTAAAAACTGGAAATTTCAAAACACTTTACATTTCTGGACAAATAGGTGATGGAGTAGATTTAGAAGCTCAAACTATAACAACTTTTCAAAATTTAAAAAAACAACTTTCTAATTGTAATGCTACATTTAAAGATGTAGTAAAAATGAATACCTATGTCGTAAATTTTAATCCAGAAATCGATTTACCGATTTTTAGAAAAGTCAGAAAAGAATTTCTTGGAAATGAAAATTATGCAGCAAGCACTTTAGTCGGTGTAGAAAGTTTAGGAAGAAAAGAATGGTTGATTGAGATTGAGGCGATTGCAGTGGTAGAATAAAAAAAATCCCGATAAGGTTTGAAGCTTATCGGGATTCATTATTTTTTTAATAATTAGTTGTAGAAATATTGAACATTAACAGTTCCAATAAATGAACCTAATGTAAAATTAGCATTTATAACAGATGATGTAGGGAAATTACTTGAATTGTAAGTATGAGTTGCAAAAATCCCTTCAGAGGTATTACTCTCATCATAAGTTGATGTCATCATTTTGTTTCTTCCAAAAGCAATCATATAGTCATCAGCAAATTCAGGAAGCATTAATTCCTTAAATCCGGTTACATTCATAAAAGGGTTATTTTTGTCTTCATATACAAAAATACTGTCATCATCAGCTGTTAATTCGTTATTTGTAAAAGTGTATGTGTAAGGTGAACTCGGAACCAGAGTAGGACTGCCAATTGTTCCTTGATATTCGTTAACGGAAACAGTTCCATCACTATTATAAGTATAAGTAAACTTTTCTTCAAAATCATTTCCAATAGAGCGATATTCTATTAATTTACCACTTGAGTTGTAAGAAAATAGATCATACTCATCTAAAACTGTTCCGTCAAAATATTCAATTTTAGTAATTAAATCCCCAGTGTAAGTATATACAGTTTTATAGTTATCATCTTCTCTAGATTCAACTAGTTTAGTTCCATTATAAGTGAAGATTATTGTATTGTTCCAATAAGAATCATCTTCTTCATCATCAGATGTTAGAATAATTTTTTTTATTAATGTGACGTCGGAAGAATTATTGTTAGAATCATCTTCACTTGAACAAGAAGTTAAAGTTAGCGCAACTGCGCTAAATAGATAAAGTAGTTTTTTCATTTTTTTTTGTTAATTATTAAATTTTAGAATTCTAAATTTATTGTTTTTGTTGTCTTCTTCTATTAAGAAAACTCCATTTTCTGTAATATTTGTTTTGTAATTTAGTTTTGTTGCTTTATTTTTTTTAAAAAAAGATTCAATTTTAGGATTGAAAAAAGTACTAAATAGAGTTTCAATATTACCATTGTTTTTTCCGATTATGGTTTCAGAATTAAAACCAGTTGGAAAAGAACCATTCTTTATACCTTCTCTCATTAAATCATTAACTTTAAATTCGATTTTTTTTGATTTTATAATCTTACCATCTTTTTCGTTTAATGAGAATAAGTGAGCAAAGTTACTGTTGTTACTTTTGCTAATTGCAAATCCTATTTGTCCGTTATTTAAATTGTAAAAATCAACTTGCATATGAAAACACAAAGAATTTTTATTAAAATCTTTAGTGTCTACAATTGGTTTTTCCATTTTCCAAATCAATTCTCCTTCAGAATTAAATTTATGAATATAAAAACCTCCAAAAGTAGATTGATAAAAATCATTGTCTTTATCATTTGTATAAAGACCATAAATGTAAAAGTCGTTATTTTTTAAATCTGTGTAAATATTTCCTGTTGCAGTGGAAGACATTTCATGTCTACTTGCCATACCTGTGTATGAGATTGCATAAGCTCCAAAACCATTAAAAGAAGCTGTGAAATATTTTTTATTAAGTTTAATTTCTACGCTTTTTAATGAAAGTATTTCACCGTTGTAGTCATATTTAACAATGTTGTATTTATCATTTGTTCTCTCTTTGTTTAATTCTTTGTTAACCATAAAAAAGAAGTTTTTATGGTAACTTGAAAGGCCCCATTTAAGTACTTCTTGATTACTTTCTATTTTAGGAGTTTTAAATTCTGTTTTCTTAACATTCAAATCATTTAAATTTCTGAATAAGAAAATAGAGTTATCACTTTTTTCATATTTACCTTTTTTAACTTCTATCATTTCTTTCCCAATAATGCATAAGTTTTCATTTGAGATAAAGCTAGAGTTATGATCTATATCTTTTGGATAGAAAAAACTTTCGATTTTAGTATCAATTATTCTGCCATCAGGATAAAATATCTTTTTGTCATTTTCAGAAACTGCATATTTGCCATCTATAGAAACTCTTAAATCATAATATATTGGAGAACTATACATTCCTCTTCCAAAAAAGCCAGGAAGTCCTTTGTAACTGGATTTAAAAGATTTTTCATAATTTAAGTTTAATAAACTATCATAGCTTATAATTGTCAAATCTTTGCCTTCTTTCCCCATAACAATAAAAGGTTGACCTTGTTTGGAAATTTTATATTGAAGAAGTTCTTCCCCTTTTTTAACATTAAAACTAATTGTTTTGTCTTGCGAATAAAATAAATTGATTGTTGATAAAAATATTATAACAAAAGTTTTTTTCATTTTTTGTTTTCTTTAATTTGTTGCTAAAATAAAAAAAAACCTACAAAGATTGTATCTCAATGTAGGTTTTTTTTAATAATTTAGAATGTTTCTTTTTTATTTCACAAACGTTATTGCTTTATCCAAAGCTTCT
The DNA here is from genome assembly GCF_023151265.1 of Flavobacterium sp. Classification (GTDB taxonomy): domain Bacteria; phylum Bacteroidota; class Bacteroidia; order Flavobacteriales; family Flavobacteriaceae; genus Flavobacterium. The sequence continues at coordinate 19,970 of NZ_JAKLJH010000089.1, read as the reverse complement.
TTAATTCCACCTACATTTTTCCCTTTTCCTGAAGCAAAGAAAGGTTGTCCGCCACCATTTCCGTCTATTAGTTTTCCTAATTCTCTGATGACGTTTCCAGCGTTTGATCCTTTTTCAGCAACTAATTCTTTTGAAATGTAGCAGTGAATATTTGGAGCATTATCTTCAATTGATGCTAAGAATACAAATGCGTTTGGTTTAGAAGTTCCAATAGCTTGCGCTAAATCTTTAGTTGAACTCATAGATAAATCTACTTGTTTGGCTAAAAAGTTAATTCCGTTTACTTCTTGGAAATCGTTAATTAGATTATTTTTTAATCCATCGATTTTTTCTTTAACTAATTGCTCTAATTGTTTTTTCAATTTAGCATTGTCATCTTGCAATGAAGCTACCGATTTTAAAACATCTTGTGGATTTTTCAATACTTCTTTGATTTCAGCCAAAGTATCTTCCTGATTTTTATAGAAATCTTTAACCGCATCACCCGTAATCGCTTCTATACGACGAATTCCAGCCGCTACAGCTCCTTCTGAAATAATTTTGAAATGCCAAATATCAGCGGTGTTTTTCACGTGAATTCCACCACATAATTCTTTACTGTCTCCAAATTCAATCATACGAACATTATCGCCATATTTCTCTCCAAATAATGCCATTGCACCTTGCGCCATCGCTTGTTGGATTGGAATATTTCTGTGTTCTACCAATTGCAATTGCTCTTCAATTCTAGCATTTACATAAGCTTCTACTTGACGTAATTCTTCATCCGTTACTTTAGAAAAATGCGAAAAGTCGAAACGTAAATAATTTGGGTTAACCAACGAACCTTTTTGTTCTACATGTGTTCCTAAAATCGATCGTAAAGCCAAATGCATTAGGTGTGTTGCTGAGTGATTTTTAGAAGAAGCACTTCTTAAATCGGTATTGACTTTCGCTGTGAAAACGGCATTTACATTTTCTGGTAATTGTTTGGCGAAATGTAAAATTAAGTTGTTTTCTTTTTTCGTATCGATAATGTCAATCGTTTCATTGGCTGAAACTAACGTTCCCTTATCGCCTACTTGTCCACCACCTTCTGGATAAAAAGGCGTGTTATCTAAAACAATTTGATATAAAATCCCGTCTTTTTTAGAATCGACTTTTCGGATTCTAGTAATTTTAACTTCATTTTCGGTTTGATCATAACCTACAAACGTTTCTACATTTCCTTCAATTAAAACATTCCAATCTTCTGTAGAAACTTCTGAAGCGGCACGTGAACGTGCTTTTTGTTTTTGTAATTCTGTTTCGAAACCTGCTTCGTCTAAACTAAAGCCTCTTTCTCTAAGAATTAAGGCTGTTAAATCGATTGGAAATCCGAAAGTATCATATAATTCGAATGCTTTTTCTCCAGAAACTTCTTTTCCAGAAGTATTTTGCATTACATTTTCTAACAATTGAATGCCTTGTTCTAAGGTTCTTAGAAAAGAAGCTTCTTCTTCACGAATTACATTGGTAACTAATTGTTGTTGCGATTTGATTTCTGGGAAAAATTCTCCCATTTGATTCGCTAAAACCACTACTAATTGATTGATAAAAGGCTCTTTTGTATCCAAAAACGTGAATCCGTAACGAATGGCACGACGTAAAATTCTACGAATTACATAACCCGCTCCTGTGTTAGAAGGCAATTGACCATCAGCAATAGCGAAAGCCACCGCACGAACGTGGTCTACAATTACACGAATCGCAATGTTGGTTTTGTTTTGTTCTTCTGATATGTTTTTAACTTCGTTAGAAGTGTATTTTAATCCTGTAATTTCTTCGACTTTCGCGATTAGCGGTGTGAAAACATCTGTATCGTAATTTGAAGTTACATTTTGCATCGCCATGCACAAACGCTCAAATCCCATTCCGGTATCTACGTGTTGTGCGGGTAATTTTTCTAATGAACCATCGGCTTTACGGTTGAATTCCATAAATACGTTGTTCCAAATTTCCACTACTTGCGGATGATCAGCATTTACTAATTCTCTTCCTGAAACTGCATTTCTTTCAGCGTCAGTTCTCAAATCGATATGAATTTCTGAACATGGACCACACGGACCTTGGTCACCCATTTCCCAGAAGTTATCTTTTTTGTTTCCTAAAATAATTCGGTCTTCCGAAACGTATTGTTTCCAAATATCAAATGCTTCTTGGTCAAACGGCACATTCTCTGCTGGATTTCCTTCAAAAACAGAAACATACAAACGGTCTTTGTCTAATTTTAGAACTTCAGTTAAGAATTCCCAAGCCCAAGCCAATGCTTCTTTCTTGAAATAATCGCCAAACGACCAGTTTCCAAGCATTTCAAACATGGTGTGGTGATAGGTGTCAAAACCTACATCTTCTAAATCATTGTGTTTTCCCGAAACACGAAGACATTTTTGCGTATCGGCTATTCTTGGACTTTTTGGAGTTCCATTGCCTAAGAAATATTCTTTGAATTGGGCCATTCCCGAGTTGTTGAACATCAAAGTTGGGTCGTCTTTTAAAACGATTGGCGCAGAAGGAACAATTAAATGTCCTTTCGATTCAAAAAAATTCAGGTATGCTTTACGAATGTCTTGCGATTTCATTATCAATAATTTAGATCTGTTTTTATTTGTTTATTGTGATGCGGAAACGAAAGTAAATGTTTAAAAAAATAGTCCAACTAAAAAATAAATAGCTTTAGAATGAAACATTTCTTAAATTTGTTCGTATAACCTATGTCAATCAATAAATTTGGCACAAAAATAGTATATTTTCATATATGTCGAAGGTAAAATATTATTACGATTCAGAAAATTTAGCGTATAAACGAATTCAGACAAGAAAAAGGAAGAAGTTTGGCTATGTTGTATTGTTTTTAGTGTCTTCGGCTTTGTTTGGATTTCTAATTTTTTTACTATTGATTAACACCAGTTATTTTGAAACGCCAAAAGATAAAATTCAAGCTAGAGAAATTGAAGCCTTAAAATTAAATTACACCGTTTTGAATAAAAAGTTGGATTTGATGGACGATGTTTTAGAAGCGATTGAAAATAGAGATAACAATATTTACAGAATATATTTTAATACCACTCCTATTTCTGAAGAAGAACGAAAAGCAGGTTTTGGAGGCGTTAATCGATACAAAGATTTGCAAGGATTTAATAATTCGGAGTTAATGGAAAACACTACAAAACGAGTAGACGTTTTAACGAAAGAATTGGTAATTCAATCGAAATCATTAGACGAAATTGTAGCATTGGCAAAACAGAAAGAGAAGTTATTAGCGGCAATTCCAGCTATTCAACCAGTTAAGAATGAAGATTTAAAACAAATGGCTTCGGGTTATGGTTATCGAAGTGACCCATTTACTAAAATTAGAAAATTCCATTACGGAATGGATTTTACTGCTAGAACCGGAACACCAATTTACGCAACTGGCGATGGAGTAGTGTATAAAGCAGATGCTTCGTTATCAGGTTACGGGAATCATATTGAAATTAATCATGGTTATGGCTACAAAACCTTGTATGCCCATTTGAGTAAATACAATTGTCGTCCTGGTCAAAGAGTAAAACGTGGAGATATTATTGGATACGTAGGAAGTACAGGAAGAAGTCAGGCACCGCATTTGCACTATGAAGTTTTCAAAGGAAGCGAACGTGTAAATCCGCTGAATTTCTATTACGGAAGTATTTCAGCAAAAGAATATATAGAAATTTCAAAATTAGCGAACCAAGAAAACCAATCGTTGGATTAGAGTTGGGAGTTAGGAGATGGAAGTTGGGAGTGATTTTAATTTTTTAAATTTCTTAAATCAGTGTTCCAAAAATTAAAAATTGAACTTGAAAAATGCATTTAGAATTAGCACCAAATAAAAGATACTATAGCATTGGCGAAATTGCCAAAGCGTTCAACGTGAATGCGTCATTGATTCGTTTTTGGGATAAAGAATTCGATATTCTAAAACCAAAGAAAAACGCTAAAGGAAATCGCATGTTCACACCAGAAGATGTAAAGAATTTGCAATTGATTTATCATTTGGTAAAAGAGCGTGGATTTACTTTGGAAGGTGCCAAAACTCATTTGAAAGAAGGTCAGAAAAAAACCTTAGATAAATTTGAAATCATTTCAAAACTAGAAACGATTAAAGCACAATTGAACACAATTAAAAATCAACTATAAACAATTAATAAACTTTAAAAATTATGAGAAAGTGGATAATTCCAGTAGCAATTATTGCGGTATTAGTTTTATTTGCAATTAGCTCTTACAATGGGTTAGTTAGTGTGCAAGCAGACGCTAAAACAGCTTGGTCAAAAGTAGAAAGTTCTTATCAAAGAAGAAATGATTTGATTGATAATTTAGTTAGAACAGTAAAAGGTTCTGCAGATTTTGAAAAATCTACATTAGAAGCGGTTATTAACGCTCGTGCAAAAGCGACATCAATTACTATTGACCCAACAAATGTTACTCCAGAACAAATGGCTCAATTTCAACAAGCAAAAAGTGCTGAGATGAGTTCTTTGTCTAGACTTCTGGTTTCTGTGGAACAATATCCAAATTTAAAAACAACGGATGCGTTTAAAGAGTTACAGTCTCAAATTGAAGGAACAGAAAATAGAATAAATGTAGAAAGAGATAGATTTAATGACGCAGTAAATATTTATGACAAAAAAATCAAATCTTTTCCATCAGTGATTTTTGCGAAATTATTTGGATTCAATGAAATTGCAAGATTTAAATCAGATGCTGGTGCAGAAAAAGCTCCAAAAGTAGATTTTGATTTTGATAAAAAATAATGAAAATGTCTAAAACTGAAGAATTTTTAAGCAAAGAGGAAGAACAAGAAATTGTAAATACTATTGTTATTGCCGAAAAAAATACTTCGGGAGAGATTCGTGTACATATTGAAGAAACTAGTACTAAGCCTCCTGTTGAAAGAGCACAGGAGGTTTTTCACCTTCTTAAAATGGATGAAACAGAATTAAAAAACGGTGTGCTTTTCTATATTTGTATGCAGTCTAAAAGTTTTGCAATTATTGGAGATAAAGGGATCAATGATTTAGTGGAACCTAATTTTTGGAATTCTACCAAAGATTTGGTGATTGAAAAGTTCAAAGAGGGTCAATATAAAAATGGATTAATCAGTGGGATTATTGAAGCGGGAGAACAACTAAAGAAATATTTTCCTTACAATCATAATGATGATACTAATGAATTGTCTAATGAAATATCTAGAAATTAAGATGAGAAAATTAGTTCTATTCATTGCGTTGCTTTTTAGTTTTACACTTCAGGCTCAATTAAAAATTCCCCAAAAGCCATCTTTTATTCCTCCTGTAATTGATAGTACAAATACTTTATCAAGTCAAGAAAAAGAGAGTTTGTATAAAAAACTTGTTATTTATTCTGATAGCACTTCTACAGAAATATTTGTGATGATTGTTTCAACAACTCAAGGCGAAGACATTGCAAGATATGCTACGGATTTAGGTCATAAGTGGCAAATTGGTCAAAAAGGAAAAGACAATGGGATTATCCTGTTAGTTGCTAAAGATGACCGAAAAATGACTATTCAAAATGGTTATGGTGTTGAGCATTTACTAACTGATGCATTGTCGAGAAGGATAATTGAAACTGTAATAAAACCAAACTTCAAAGAAGATAAATATTATCAAGGAATTGACGAAGGGACAAATGCAATTTTCAAAGTTTTAAAGGGTGAATTTAAAAATGATAAATCAAACCAAGAAGTTAGTGTTTTACCAATATTACTAATTATAATATTTGTTATTGTTTTTTTAATAATTGTATCTAAAAATAAAGGTAGCAACAGTGGGAATTCAGGAGGATTTGGTGGTCCAGATTTAATGGATATTATTATTTTAAGCAGAATGGGACGTGGAGGAGGATTTGGAAATGGCGGTTTTGGTGGTGGTTCATCAGGAGGATTTGGAGGATTTGGTGGCGGAGGAAGTTTTGGTGGCGGAGGAGCTAGCGGAAGTTGGTAAACTAAATTACAAAGTAATCATAAAAAAAAACTCGTTAGTATTGCTAACGAGTTTTTTCTTTAATCCATAAACATGATGCCACCCTCTTTTTTCTTACCACCAAATTTTTCTAATTTATAGGTTAAAGAAAACATGGCGTATTGTTGTAAAACGGTGTTTTCCATATCGGTAATGGCGGTTGGTGTAATCGTTCTGGTTGCGCTGATATTTTGATTTAAAACATCGTACACTTTTACTTTGGCTAATAGTTTATCTTGAAAGAAATTGTATCCCAAACTCAAGTTCCATAAGTAGAAATCTTTTTGAAAACCATCAGCAATATTAGAGTTGTAGTTATAACCAAAATCACTTCCTAAAACTACTTTTTTAGGCCAGTAACTTGTGATTTCTAACTTAGCACTATGCTTAAAGTTTTTCGTGTTATCAATAACATAATTTGTGAAATCATTTGTAATATAAGTGTATCTATACGATGGGTTAATCGTAATCATTTCGTCAATAGACCAAGTGATATTGGCTCTTGGACTTAGTGTCAAACCTTTAGATTCAAATAATGCGGCATTGGTTAATCCTTGATCATAATTGTAATCAAACTGCAATCCAAGTCCATATTTAAACGTTCTTTTTTCTTTCTTTAATGATTTGTTTAAACTAAAACCAACATAAGTATTATAAGCTCTGTCTACATTTTGATAAGTTGTAGTTGCTTTAAAATCGGCATCATAAGTAGTTGAAGCTACGATTTGATTTACGTTGTAATCTCCTCCAGCATAGGCATAAAAACCACTTCGGGTTGCATAATCATAATTATTAAAGTTGGTATAAAGTGAGTAATTCTCGTTAGGTTTTAAATCGGCATTTCCAATGATAGTATTCAATGGATTTGCTAAGTTTTCGAACGGTAAAATTTGATTAGCACTTGGTAAATTTACTTCGTATGAATAATAGCCATAAATCGATTTAGATTTTCCTAATGTAATATTCAAATACCCATTCATTTTTGGATACATATAGTTTTTGTTTACCGTAGTTGAGTTGGATAAATAGTTAGATTGATTATTGAAATTTATAATTTCTGTTCCCATAGAAATACTTCCTCGTATTTTTTTCTTTCGAATACTAATCCCAACCATTGGAGTTATGGATGAAGTAGAAGAAATAATATCATTTGAGAGTAAATCATTAAAGTTTGAATACGAATTTAATCCGCTGTCATAATCATAAGTTTCTCTAACATCATTAGATTTTTTATAGTTATAGACAGTTTTAAAATTTAAGACTAATGAATCTTTTAAAGGTTCGTTGTAGCCCATTTCAAATCTAAAGCTATCGTCTTTTGAAGCGTCAACTCTAAATTGGTCTCTTTCGTCATTTGAACTTCCTGACTGAAAAAAAGTAGTAGTTGTTTTTGTAAATAAATCAGAATCATTTTTGCTGTTTTCGTTGCTCATTGAAAAACTAATTCCTCTTCCTTTTTTCTTTAACTGCTTATAAAAATAAAGACTATTTTTAAAGGTGTTTTTATTGCTTGACCAATTGTTATTGTTCGTGTTTTCGTTTAAAGCAGTTCCAGATTCATCAAATGTTGCATCAAAACCCGAATTCTTATTTTTTATTTCACTTTTTGTAAAACTTGGACTCCAATATAAAGTTGTTGTTGAATCAATTTTTATTTCAAAATCCATTGCAATGCTATGTCCGTCAGAAATAGACTTAGTTTTTGACTCTGCTAAAGTATTGGTATTTCCTGTAGGAAGTAAGTTAATTCTGTTAGTTCTGTTATTATTGTTCGTTTCAGTATTCGAATAGTAGTAACTTCCATTTGGATTGATTTTCTTTTTCGCCCATTCATCAGCAAAATTGACACCAATCATGTTTGATGTAGTTATACCATTGTTCCCACCAAACTGCATTCCGTTAATTCCAAAACTACCATTATCGTTAACCCAGATTGAGCTATTTCTTCCACCACCCATATTATCAAAAATCTCATCCATTGAAAATCCGACAGAGTTGATGTTGTTAGCAGAACCTAAAACACTTACCTTTTGCGTGTCTTTAAAATAGTTGAATAACAAACTTGATTCGTATCGTTCATCAGTTCCATAACCCACATTTGCTTTTCCAAAAACACCTTTATTTTTATCTTCCTGAATGGTTAAATTAATCGTTTTTTCATCAGAAGTGGCATCTTGACCGGATAATTCTTCTTCTTTAGTTTTGGTATCGGTGACTTGTACTTTGCTAATTATTTCGGCAGGTAAATTTTGAGTAGCAATTTTTCCATCTTTTCCAAAGAAAGGTTTTCCGTAATTTTACCTTCTTCATCTATTTCAACGCCTGGTAATTGTTTTAAAAGCGCTTCCACATTGGCATCTGGGCGAACTTTAAACGACGAAGCATTAAATTCTAATGTGTCATTTTTAATTGTAACTGGTGGCGCTTCAGATTGAATGACTACTTCTTTTAAAGAACTTACATTTTCATCTAGTTTTATTGAGCCAAAATCCTTGTCTGCTTTTAAATTTTCAATTTTTTCTGTGAAATCATTATAACCAATGTATGAAATTTTAAAATAGATGGCATTTTCTATTTTTTTTGTTTTAAAAGCAAAATTTCCGTTTTTATCCGAAATCGTATAATCTATCAAAGTAGAGTCTTTAACAGATTTTAAATAAATTGTAGCAGATTCTAAAGGAACGGAAGTACTTTTGTCAATAATTTTTCCTTTTAAAGAAATAGTACTTTGGCTAAAACTCAAGATTGAGAATAAAAATAAAGCAAAACAGGCGATTTTCTGAAACATGAAAGGTGTTAATTAGTTTAAGTTGTAATTAACAGCGAAATAAAATATTTATTGTGTAATTAAAAATTTTCTTACGAATAATTTAACAAAAACCACAAAAAAAACCGAAGCATTAACTTCGGTTTTTTCAATTATTTCTGTCTAAAATAAATATCAATTGGAACGCCACTAAAGTTGTATTGTTCTCTTAGTTTATTTTCAATAAAACGTTTGTATGGATCTTTTACATATTGCGGTAAGTTCGCAAAAAACACAAACTGAGGTGTTGGTGTTGGCAACTGCATACAATATTTAATCTTGATGTATTTACCTTTCAATGCTGGTGGAGGCGTCGCTTCAATAATAGGCAACATCAACTCATTGAATTTCGAAGTCGAAATACGTTGTTTTCTATTTTCAAAAACTTCAACCGCTGTTTCTAATGCTTTCAGTAAACGTTGTTTCGTTAAAGCTGAAATAAATAAAATTGGCACATCAGTAAAAGGAGCAATTTCTTCTCTAATTTTTCTCTCGTAATCACGTGTACTCATGGTATCTTTTTCAACTAAATCCCATTTATTAACTAAGATTACAATTCCTTTACGGTTTTTCTCAGCCAACCAAAAAATACTTTGATCTTGTCCTTCAAATCCACGAGTAGCATCGATAACCAATAAACACACATCACTATGTTCAATAGCTCTTACCGAACGCATTACCGAATAAAATTCTAAATCTTCTTTTACTTTCGCTTTACGTCTAATTCCGGCTGTATCTACCAAGTTGAATTCAAATCCAAAACGGTTGTATTTTGTGTCAATCGCATCACGGGTAGTTCCTGCGATATCCGTTACTACAAATCTATCTTCGCCAATTAAAGCGTTAATGAAAGATGATTTTCCTGCATTTGGTCTTCCTACTACACAAAATCTTGGTAAAGGTTCTGCTTCTTCGGTAACTTCTGGCATTTCAGGTAACACTTCGACTAATTTGTCTAAAAGCTCACCTGTTCCACTACCGCTCATTCCCGAAATCGAATAATATTCTCCTAATCCTAAATTATAAAACTCAACTGCGTCTTTTTCACGCATAGCGTTGTCTACTTTATTTACAACTAAAAGTATAGGTTTTTTAACTTTACGAAGTAATTTCGCTACTTCCTCATCCATTGGAGTTATGCCTTCCTCAACATCAACCACAAAAACAATAGCATCTGCCTCGTCAATTGCCAATTCTACTTGACGACGAATTTCTCCTTCAAAAATATCATCCGAACCTTTGATATAACCTCCCGTATCAATTACCGAAAATTCCTTTCCGTTCCACTCACTTTTTCCATAATTTCTATCACGCGTAACACCGCTTACCGAGTCAACAATAGCTTCTCTTCGCTGAATTAAACGGTTAAAAAATGTGGATTTTCCAACATTTGGTCTTCCTACAATGGCAACAATATTATTCATAATCTTATTTTGAATCGGCAAAAGTACGATTTTTTTTGGAGCTTTTTCCAGCTATCCACTACAACTCCACAATTTTAGCTCTTTTTTTCTAAATTTATTCGGTCAGCTTCTAAGGTCGCTGTCCAAATAAAAAGAAAAAATAGGTCAAAAAATTGCGGGGTTTTCGTTTTTATCTGGGCTAGGGTGTGAAATTTGTTCAACATTTGTTAAAATTGTATATATTAGCTTTAAAATCAGAAGAAATGGAGCCTGAAAAAAGTATTGCACTTCGTCCTAAATTTGAAGTCGAATCAAAAAATAGTGTTGCTCAAATCTTAGAAAGAGCCAAAACATTAAAATCGGAATTAAAGTCAGATTACCAAATCAAAATTATTGACGAACATCTGTATTTTTATTTCAGTAAAGAAAAACGAAAATATTATTCGCCTTTTTTGCATTTAGAATTAGAAGCAAACGAAGGTAAAACCACCGTAAAAGGCTTGTTTGGTCCCGAGCAATTGCTTTGGACACTTTTTATGTTTCTCCATTTTATCATTGCAGGTTTATTTTTAGTCTTTGCTATGATGGCTTACACGCATTGGTCGCTAAAACAATCTGTAGTTTTAGATTTCTGTATTATGGGAATTATGATAGTTTTTTGGTTTTCGCTCTATTTTATGGCACGATTAAACCGAGAACGCGGCGTTCCACAAATGCATGAATTAGAAGATTTAATGTATAAGGTTTTGGAATAAAAAAACCTGATGAGTGTTCATCAGGTATCTTTTATCTTTATTCTTTGTTCTTACTTCTTACTTTTGGTTATACCCAAAACGTCTCAACTGACGCTCGTTGCTTCTCCAATCTTTATTTACTTTAACGTAAGTAGCTAAGTGAATTTGTTTGCCAAAGAATTTTTCTAAATCTTCTCTTGCTTGAATACCAACTTTCTTCAAAGCAGCACCTTTGTGTCCGATGATGATTCCTTTTTGTGTATCGCGTTCTACCATAATTACGGCACGAATTCTAATGATGTTATCATCTTCAATAAATTCTTCTGTTTCAATTTCTACTGCATATGGAATTTCTTTGTCGTAATTCAATAAGATTTTTTCACGAATGGTTTCGTTGACAAAGAAACGTTCAGGTTTGTCAGTCAAAGCATCTTTTGGATAAAACGCTGGTGAAACAGGAAGTAATTCGATAATTCTATCAAAAACCGTTTGCACATTAAAGTTTTCTAAAGCAGAAATTGGGTAGATTTCGGCATTTGGTACTTTGTCTTTCCACAATTGCATTTGCTCTTCTAATTGCTCTTGGTTTGATTTGTCAATTTTATTCAACAACAGTAAAACTGGAATCTTAGAATGGATGATTTTATTAAAAAATGCTTCGTCTTTTAATTCTTTTTCACCAATCTCTACCATGTAAACCAAAATGTCAGCATCTTCAAAAGCCGATTTTACAAAATCCATCATCGAATTTTGCAATTCATACGCTGGTTTTATAATTCCAGGCGTATCTGAAAATAAAACTTGAAAATCATCTCCATTTACAATTCCTAAAATGCGGTGTCTCGTAGTTTGCGCTTTCGATGTGATAATAGAAAGACGTTCCCCTACAAACGCATTCATAAGAGTTGATTTCCCTACATTCGGATTTCCAATGATATTTACATAACCTGCTCTGTGCTCCATTTCAATAAATTTATGGGTACAAAGGTAGTGATAACGCCTGAAATAGTAGAAAGAAAACATTATTTTTAAAAAAGTCTTGTAATTTTAAATAAAGAGTGTACCTTTGCACTCACAAATCGCGGGATAGAGCAGTAGGCAGCTCGTCGGGCTCATAACCCGAAGGTCACAGGTTCGAGTCCTGTTCCCGCTACTAAATTTATTGAATTACAACCGTACATCGCGGGATAGAGCAGTAGGCAGCTCGTCGGGCTCATAACCCGAAGGTCACAGGTTCGAGTCCTGTTCCCGCTACTAAGAAAGACCCATCAGAATTTTGATGGGTTTTTTCGTTTTCGACACCTTCTGAATCCATTGTTATTGTTGAGGTTAACGTAAATACTTGATTCACTTTTTTGGTTAGATATTCCCTGTTTTTTAGCCTAATGGACACCCCTTCAGGAAAAACTAAATTTTGAATCCTGATTTTACTTTCAATATCGCCATCTCGCCATATTTTACTAGTGTTTTGAAGAATCTCAATTGATTTATCAATGAACATTTTGTGGTTAGATACTTTCTGAGAGCAATCTCTCATTTGTTCATCAATCAACTCCAAATCATTCTTAAATTTGGTTTTGAAAGTTCTGTAAGTCTCAGGTGAAAAATCTAAATCTTGAATATTTCTCATTTCTAAATTTTCTAAATTTTTTTCAACCTCAACTTTTTTTAATTCCAAAGACCTCATCTCTTGGATTCCTTCAGCATTCATGGTGTCAAACAGCTTTTTTAGTTGCAATTTGAATGGTTCGATAAATTGATGGTTCAGTGTGTAATTACTCAGTAAACCCTCAAATAAATCATTCAATCCTTTAGATTTGGATTTAATAGTTGTTATAGCATTAAAGCTTGCATCTTTACATTTTTGACATTTATAATAATGCAATTTCTTTTTAATCACCTCATAAGAAGTCAACAAATCTCCGCATTCACATCTTAAAAACCCTGTCAAAGGTCTTTTCTCATGTACCTTCGATTTGATAAACTCTTTTTTTGAATTTGTTTTATTTTTCTCAAACGATTCTTGAATCTTCCAAAAATCTGATTCACTTACAATTGGTTTCCAATTTCCTTTTTTTGGCTCATCTAATAGAGCATTTACGATTACACCACAATAAAAAGGATTTCTCCAAATACTACTTATTGATTGTTTAGGTATTTTTAAACCCAAATTTTCCATCTCTTTCGCCCATTAATTTCCATTGCCATGCTTGTTTTAATAGCTCACCTTCCTTATTTATCGTTATTTCTTGATATTCTTGCATCTTAGAATAATCATTCACTTTCTTACCTCTTAAGGTATAACCCCTAGGAGCTTTACCTAACCAATTGCCCGATTCTAATAATAATTTCATACCAGGTAAAGTTTTTTCTAACCTATCAAGATTTTCTTTTTTAGCCTCTAATAACTTTCTATAAACTTCTAACCTGTCAAATTCGTTTTCTGTGGTTAAACCAGTTGAGGTTTCTACAATATGAACACCCATTTTGTCGACAAGTTCCTGTACAATCCCAATAGCATTATCTCCAGTCCGTGAAAATCGACTTATAAACTTAATTGCTATTGCAAAAGGTCTTCGTTTTGATTTTCTGACTTCATCAATCAATCGCTTAAACTCTTTTCTTGAAAAATCACCACTGGCACTTTCATAAGTACCACCTACAATTTGCTCAAGTTCATAATTATTTTTTTTTGCAAATAGTTTTAAATCCTGTTCTTGTTCATTTAAGCTATAATTATTGTATTGCTCTTTACTACTTACCCTTGTGTAGCCCCAAATTCTTTTAACGGTTACAACTACATCTTCTTTTTCTTTTTGAAATTTTTTAAATTTATCTAAACTCATTTTTTTTATTTTAAATTATACACTATTACTGCAAGCTTTAATAAGCTGTCAATTATTTCTTCACATTCTGAATCTGAAATATTTTCAAATCCATTAAATTTTCGCAATTCTTTAATTGTTATTTTTATCTTTTCATTATCTGATAACATTGTTTTACTCAGTCGCCATATCTCATGTTTTTTAGCGGGAGATTATTTTTTTGACGCAAAGCGTCCCCACACCAACTATAAAATCAATTATAATTAGTTTTTAAATTTTTTGAACCGTGAGGGTTCTTTATGAGTTTATGCTGAACCCACTTTTTAAGAACAAAGTGGAAATGTTATACGTTTAAACAGCTTAGCTATCCTTATCGAGTTTTAAGTAAATCAGAAAAAAGAGCTGACTAATCAATCAGTTTTTGCCTTTTTATCTAACTATTTACAATCTTACTACTAATTTGGATTGGCTGCAACTTATTTTTTCGATTTTTTTTTATATTATGCTGATTTTAAAAGTGTTCGCCTGTAAAGTTGATGAACTGTTGGTGCCATAAATTGGTTGCCATAGCGTGTTTTAAAATTTAATTCATTTAAGTATTCAGCTATTTGTCTGTAACTCATTCCTTTTTCTTTGCAACTGGTTATAACGGATTGAGCTTGTCGGTTCCTGTCATTGTTGATGGCATTTTCTTTGATGGTCTGTACACCTTTATTACGTGCATCATCAGTCAGATTTTTCGGATTCCCGAGAACCACCCCTTTTTTGCGAAGTTCGCCTAAAGCCAACTTCGTCCTAGAGCTTATAAGCATTGCCTCTTGCTCCGCAAGTGCCGAAAAGATATGTATGGTGAAATTATTGGCTGACGGCATGTCCACTGCTAAAAATTCAATCCCAGCATCCATTAATGAACTTACAAAATTCACATTTCTTGCTAATCTATCTAATTTGGCTATAATTAAAACTGCATTTTCATTTTTTGCTTGTTGAATAGCTTTATGGATTTCCACACGTTGACGTTTGCTTGTTCCAGTTTCAATTTCGGTATATTCATTCAAAATGATTCCTTCTTGACCAGATACATATTTTTGAACGGAGCTTCTTTGAGCTGATAATCCTAAACCCGAAATACCTTGTTCTTTTCTACTAACTCTGTAATATGCAATATACTTTTTCATAGCTTAAATTTTAGGTGTAATAAATCTTAGATGACCGTTCATGAATTATTACACCACAATATTCCAGGTATTTTTTGAATTAAAAAAGAAAAATCCCAGGAATCCTGGATTTCAATATTTTAGCATGTATTTCGGGTAATTTTTAGGCATAAAAAAACGAAGCGTTAACTTCGTTCTTTTTTTTGAAACATTTTTGATAATTCCAACATTTCTTTATCGTTGAAATTACCAACTTTGAAAACAACTGGTTTAGGTGCTTCTCTTTGAAACACCATTTTTAATTGTTCGAGCGTAATTTTGATTTTTGTTTTCATTTTTCGTTTACATATAAATATCTTCAATTTTGATTTTGAAAATTTTAACTCAGAATTTTTGAAGCAATTTATTCGCCTATTAATGTTTAAGTCGATTTTTCCAATATGAGGCGGATAACTGAAAAATACAATTTCCTAGTTTTTGACACCACATACAAGGGGGGAAGGGGTGTTTTACCCACAGGGGGCGAATAATGGTTTTTTGTACCTTTAGCGCAGGCGTGCTAATGCGGTGCGCTATAGGAACATTAAAAGTTTACTTTTATTATTACTTAGTACCTATTAGTTCAATTCTAACAACTGCTTTTTCTTTTGTTCAAACTCGGTTTGAGTAATAATTCCAGAGTTTAGAAGTTCAGATAATTTTTTCAATTCATCTAAATTACTACTTTGCATTATTGGAGCATCATTTTTAACTACAGACTTTTTTAGCTCGTAGATATTCGTTTCCAATTCTTTAATTAGTTCCAAATCTTCTATCAGAGCGATTATTTCAATATTATTTCCGCTTTTGCTCCCGATGGTCACATGATAGCCTTTGTTAGAAAAAAAGTTGTTAATTATATTGTTTGTGATGCCTAACTCTAAAAATGAATCAATCACCGTAATTAAGAAAAATACAAACGCAAGTCCCATCAAAATTATTCCAAAATAAGTGGCTTGACTTTCCAAATTAATCTTGCTGAAAATCATTTTGCTGAAAATTAGCAATAGTAAGCCAATAACGAACATACGAGACAATACACCCACGAATGACATGCGTTGTTCTGTGTGTTCCACATAGGATAAATTACCTAAATCAGCGATTTGAATTGAGCTGTTGTAGTTCGGGTCGGTTGCTGTCACTTTGTCTTTGGTTGTTTCAATTGTAACACCAGTTTTAAAGTTAAATGTTTTCGGGGTTGGCTGTTGTTTGTCCATGTATCAAAGTTTTATTAATTTTCACAAATATATAAAATCGGTTGAATATGACTGGAAATATACGTTCCTATTTTTTTAACCAGTTAATTATATTTTTCAAATCTTAAATTACTAAGATGAGAAAAACGGAAATACCTGAATCGGTTAAACATGTCGGGAGCAACATAAAAAAAATTATTGAGGATAAAAACCTGAAAGTAAGGCACGTTGCACATGACGCAGATTTGGATATTGAAGCCCTTAGACGTTACATGTTAGGAAAACAAATAATGGGAATTGATAAATGCATCCGTATAGCGAAAGCGTTAAATGTTGAAATTTCTGCGCTATTTGATGGGGTATAAAATCAACTTGGTTGCCGATTAATAACTTCAAATAATATTAGAGTTAATTATTGTATTAATATCTAAATATTATTAATTCTTCTTATAATTTCAATCTTTCTACTCATATATGTTACTTAATAATAACATACAATAATCTTGTGTAATACTAATAAAATAAGGTAATACAGAAGTATTGTGTTATTAAGTGTATGCACTAATTGCGCTATTCTAAAATCTACATTTTTTAAAATTTTCAAAAAATAGTACTCCAAAGTACTTGACTATTTAAGGCATTAATAGTATATTGGATAATATGAGAGAAAACTCATTAAAATCCTTGGTTGCTGACAGATAGCTTCTGTCAGCTTCTCTTACCGAGTGTAGGAGCCAAAAAAAATAATCATCCACAAGTTGGGTGAAGAGAATAAGAGAATATCAAATGAATCTTAAAAAAGAGTACCTATCGCTTACAGGCGATACAGAGGATTTGCAAATCCTGCACCATGATGAAAAATTTGCCGAATTAGCCCTAATCTTCCCAAATGTTAATTCGATACTGATTCCAAAGAAATTGGAAACCAACCTAAAAAAATACGTTTCAAAAGAACTTTTAAAAGCAATCGACCCCGATATAAATGTAGCGGTTGAAAAATGTCTTGTCTTGGTTTCTAACCTAGCTAGCACATACTATACTGACGACCGCTGGAAGCGATTGAACTCTAAAATATTGCACGAACAAACCAAAAACAAAGACAATACGTTCATTTATTCAAAAATTATTGAAGTGTTGAAAGAAGGCACTTCAACTGGGACGATGCTTGAAGTTGACGAGCATTATGCAAAAGGTAGAGATTCCAGAAAATACAAGTTACCTGACAGCTATTTTAAGCCAGGTTTAAACGAGTATTTCATCAAAAACAGCGGTATTATTCAAACAAGAAACAGAATCTATTACAGGCTAATAAATGAAGCTAATGAGAACCTAATTTGTAATAACCTGTTGAAGATATACCAGAGAATTGAATTACCAACATCTAAAGAATTATTAGCTATTGGAAAAAAATTGGTAAAAGAAAACTATACCACTAAAAAAGGTAAAATTCTAACAATGCGAAACAAACATATTGATAGCTACTGGAAAGACGCAGACAATAGAAGTTTTGTTGAAAATAACATTGAAATATTTGAATATTTAACTAACCGAGGTTTTATGATTCCAAGTGCTGGTGACGAAAGAAGCGGTGGTCGTGTGGTTGATAGCTTTACAAAAGCTCGTAGAATGTGATTTTAGGGCTTTACACCCAAATATAGCAATGCACTTGTATAATGGCAAACACGAATTTTTAACGCATGAAAAAATTGCGAAAACAACTGGTATTGACCTAAAAGAGGTTAAAATCGAGCATTTGAGTTTCTTTAATAAAAATTGGTATAGCATGATGGAATCCCCACTTTTCGGTTACTATTCCAAACACGAACCCGACATGCTTCAGCAGATTTACAACGATAAAAAGGAGCATGGTTACAAAATCACTTCAAAGAAAATGTTTAAGCTCGAAGTAGAAATAATGACAGAGGTAATAAAATATCTCAACTCGGTTGGGGTTTATGTTCTGTATGTTTATGATGCGTTATTATGCGAGGAAAAAGACAAAACTTTGGTAATTGAAACCATGAACCGAATTATTTTGGAGCATGGTGTTAAAACAAATGTAAAAATGGAAACGAGCGCAGAATTTGAAGTTGAATGCGCTATTGAAAATCACGATAATGGTGTGGAAACGATTGCCGATGACAACGATACCAAACGAATGACAATTAAAGAATATTTCAAACGATTTGAAATTAAATTCGGTAGCTACATAACGGAATCCAGTTTAGATTTGCATAAAAGCGTGTTATCCGAATTCTACACTTATATCGATGAAATTCCCGAAGAGCATAAAAATAATTGTTTTGTTGAGACTTGTATCGATGGGGTTTTTGGAAAACAAAAACTTTTCAAATAATAAAAAATCCTAACCGTTAAAAGTTAGGATTTTTTGTTTTGTTTATCGAGATAATTTTAAAATTCTAAATGCTCCTTTTCCAACTATTGCAAATACAAAAACTCCAATAACCAAATCAGGTATTTTTGAATTGGTGAAATATACCAAAATCCCCGCTACGATAACTCCAATGTTTACAATCACATCATTTGAAGTAAAAATCATACTAGCTTGCATGTGAGCTTCTTTACTTTTAGATTTTTGCAACAAATACAAACTTATAGCATTACCAATAAGCGCAAGCAAAGAAATTAGTATCATGGTTTGGAATGCTGGCACTTCGGTAAACCCTAAAAATCTTCGTATTACTTCCACAAAACCTAAAACAGCAAGTGTCAATTGAAAATACCCACTCATTTTTGCAATACCATTTTTGCGGGCAACTGCACCACCAACAGCAAATAAAGCAAGCGAATAAACAACACTATCCGCCAACATGTCTAAACTATCAGCAACTAATCCCATCGAGTTGGAAACAAAGCCAGTAATCATTTCTAATACGAAGAAAAAAGCATTGATTGTTAGTACTTGCCAAAGAAGTTTCCTTTGTTCTGAATCATCTGATTGGCTTATATGTTCAGAAGTTGTTTTTGTTTCCAATAATGAACTATCAAAGTTTAAGCTATTGATTTTTTCCGTTATAGGTTCTACATCACTCAAATGAAAAACCTCCAATTTCCTGTTTGGAATATCAAAATTAAGATGTTGAATTTGCTTAATATCATTCAAAGTCATCCGTATCAATTGTTCCTCACTTGGACAATCCATTTTGACTATTTTATAAATGCTCTTTTTCATAAGCTATAATTTTATTTTTACTCCAGCATTAATAACAAAGCCATCTAATGGAGCGTAAATATCCTTGAATGTTGGATTGGAAATAGACCCTGTGTAGATGCTTCCAAATTTTGTTTGTCTTGTATCTGTGAAATTTTCAAAGTTAGCATATATGGAAAAATGTTCCCACAATTTTTCAATCATTGCCCCGAAAACCCAATAATTCTTACCTGTTGAACCATCATTTAGCTTTTGTGGACTATAATAGTAAGCTTCCAAACCAATTTTCCATTTTTCCTCAATTTCATACATCAGAACATTATTAAGACGGTGTTTTGACGTAAGCGGATTTTGTGATTTAATGCCATTATCATTAACCATTGCATCCGTAAAAGTATAGCCTATGAATAATTTAAAATCCTCGTATCCCAACTTAATATTAGTTTCTGTTCCTTTGGTATCAATATACCCGTCAATATTGACGAACTGAAATGTATTGTTTGGTAGTGGTGTTAATATTAGCGGATTATTGATGTAGGTATAAAAGAATAATTGATTGATGCTAAACGAAACTTCATCAGTGATATTGGTTTTGTAATTAACGTCAAAATT